>NZ_CP009129.1:1278600-1598250 GCF_000785555.1 Planococcus sp. PAMC 21323
TGCGGCGGTGTCCATGTAATAAATACATCTGAAATCGGCTTATTTAAAATCGTTTCTGAAGGCGGTATTGGTGCAGGTATTCGCAGAATTGAAGCTGTGACAGGAAAAGGCGCATATGAGAACTTAAAAGATAGTGAAAAGGTCTTAGAAAGCGCAGCTGGATTATTAAAGTCATCTCCAAGAGACATCGTACAAAAAGTACAAACTGTTCAAACTGAGATGAAATCATTACAACGTGAAAATGAATCTTTGTTAGCGAAAATCACTAACGCGCAATCAGCAGGTATTTTAGATGCAGCTCAAAAAGTTGGCGATATTACAGTCTTATCAGTCCAAGTAGAAGCTAAGGATAATAACCAATTGCGCCAGACAATGGACGATTTGAAATCGAAAATGGAAAAAGCCGTTATTGTACTTGGTGCTAAAGATGGTGATAAAGTAATGCTTGCAGCTGGAGTTACAAAAGACTTGGCAGGCGGAGATTATCACGCAGGACAGATCGTTAAACACGTAGCAGAACTATGTGGCGGTAAAGGTGGCGGTCGCCCAGATATGGCGATGGCAGGCGCAAAAGATGTAAGTAAATTAGAAGAAGCACTAAAATCGGTTTATAGCTTAGTTAAATAAGTTTAATAAATCCACGCTATCGGTTATAATGAAAAACAGACAGCAGGAGCAATTATTTGTATTTAAAATCCGAAAGCGAGGTGCTTGTCGTGAGTTCATTTGATCGCACAATGAAATTCGATTCGTCTGATGAGTCGATGGAAAAAGAAGTCAAGCAAGTAATGCTTCAGGTACATTCAGCACTTGAAGAAAAAGGCTATAACCCGATCAACCAGATTGTCGGCTATTTATTGTCAGGTGATCCGGCTTATATTCCTCGCCATCAGGATGCGCGTAATATGATTCGCAAACTGGAACGGGATGAAATTCTGGAAGAACTTGTTAAGTTCTATATTAAAAAGAATAACGAGGAATAATGATGCGCATAATAGGACTTGATGTTGGTTCAAAAACAATTGGAGTCGCTATTAGTGACCCGATGGGGTGGACAGCCCAGGGGATTGAAACCATCAAAATCAATGAAGCAATAGAAGAATTCGGAATGGAACGCCTTGGTGAACTGATTAAACAGTATGAAGTGACCGAAGCGGTAGTTGGTTATCCGAAAAACATGAACAATTCAATTGGACCACGGGCTCAAGCGTCCGAAAAGTTTGCAGCTTTGCTTAAAGAAGCGTATAGTATACCGGTGGTGCTTTGGGATGAACGGTTAACGACATCAGCAGCAGAGAAGATGTTGATCTCCGCAGATGTCAGCCGTAAAAATCGTAAAAAAGTGATCGACAAGATGGCAGCAGTAATGATACTGCAAGGTTATCTTGATTTTAAAAAATAATGAGGTGACGTAAATGGAACACGGACAAGAACACATTACGGTCGTTGATGAAAACGGCAACGAGCAATTATTTGAAGTACTATTTACATTTGAGTCAGCAGACTTCGGAAAATCATATGTTTTGTATTTCCCAGTTGGCGCTGAAGAAGATGAAGAAGGCGAAATTGAAATTCATGCATCTTCATTCACTGAAAACCCTGAGTCAGAAGAAGCTACAGTAGGTGGCGGAGAACTTCGCCCAGTAGAAACTGATGAAGAATGGGACATGATTGAAGAAATGCTAAACACGTTCCTTGACGAAGAAGAAGAAGAAAACGAAGAGCTTTAAAATGTAAAGGGCGGAATTGATTGTTGATTCCGCCTTTTTCTTTTGTGCACTTTTCTTGTATACTAATAGAAGTTGTACAAAAATAGTTCAACTTCTGTATAAGAGAAAAGCTAGGGGGAAAACCCGTGGAAAAACAGACAAAAAAAGAGATCATGTTTGATCGCATGAAAGAAAAGAAAAAGGAAGTGAGAGTCGTCCGACGCATCGTATTTATTATTGCGCTAGTCCTATTAATCATTTTAGGAATTGCAGGCTTTCAAACTTATAATTACATCTCCAATGCATTAGAACCAGTTGATCCGGATTCTGAGGAAATTATTACAGTTGAAGTACCAATCGGTTCAAGTTTGGACGGTATCGCGGCATTGCTTGAAGAAAACGGCGTGATTGCAGATGCTAGGATTTATAAATACTATGTGAAGTTTAAAAATGAATCCGAGTTTCAAGCAGGCACGTATGACTTAGTTCAATCGATGACATTGGATGAAATTACAGAGAGTTTAAAAACGGGTAAAGTGTACCACGAACCTCTCTATACCATTAGTGTTCCGGAAGGCTTAACAGTAGAAGAAATTGCGGAAAATGTGATCGCTAAAAATACCGACTTTACAGCGGAAGAATTTTTAGCGAAAATCAATGATCCTGCATATATTGAAGAGCTAATGATCAAGTATCCTGATTTGTTGACAGATGAAATACTTGGAGAAAATATTCGTTATGCACTTGAGGGGTATTTATTTCCTGCAACATATCCTATATACGAAGAAAACCCACCGCTAACTGTACTGATCGAGCAAATGCTTAGTACAACTCAAACAAATGTTATGCAATACCAATCAATTTTAGAAGAAATGGAACGTTCTCCACATTGGTTGTTAACATTTGCTTCTTTATTAGAAGAAGAAGCAACAGCGCAATCAGATCGTCAAACCATTGCAAGCGTCTTCTACAATCGTTTAGAAATCGATATGCCGTTGCAAACAGATCCGACAGTACTTTATGCAATGGGTGAACATAAAGATCGTTTGTTTAATACAGATTACGAATTTGAGCATCCTTACAGCACCTATAAAAACAAGGGGCTGCCACCAGGACCAATCGCAAATGCTGGAGTATCCTCGATTGATGCAGTGCTTGACCCAGCCGAAACCGAATACTTTTATTTCTTAGCCGATAAGGAAGGCAAAAACTATTTTGCTAAAACGTATGAACAACATTTGGTTAACCGAGATGAACATATCGGCAATTAATATCAACGAGAAGGAAGCGTCCTCGCTTTCCTTCTCTTTTTATGATAATATTTGAAGTAATTTTTGCTGAGTCGAAAAGGAGCTTTCTTGTATGGTGAACAATCAATTATCCGCAACGCTACAAGCAATTCAGGACTATGCTGTCGCACATCATGTACCCATAATGGAAAATCAAGGAATTGGAGAACTTGTTGAGTTGTTAAAAGTTCAACAGCCTTTAAATATACTTGAAATTGGTGCAGCAATCGGATTTTCAGCGATTAAAATGATCGAGGCTTTGCCGACTAGTACGGTAGATACAATTGAACGGGATGATTCACGATATCAAAAAGCGATAGAGTTTATCGCTCAATCAGGTTTTGAAGAGCGCATCCGCGTTTTTCACGCAGATGCATTAGAGCTTTCGCTTTCAAAGTTAAAGCCGGAGTATGATGCGATTTTCATTGATGCTGCTAAAGGTCAGTATGAACGCTTTTTTGATAAGTATGAGATCTTGTTAGCTAATGGTGGTATCATTTATTGTGATAATATGGCTATGCACGGACTTTCAGATATACCGCTATCGGAAGTGCCAAGGAGAAAGCGGACGATGATCCGTAATCTGGCGGCTTTTAAAGAACATATGCTAAATCATCCTCATTATGATACGGAATTATTGTCATCGGGTGATGGTATTATGATTTGCAAAAAAAAGTAAACACATTAAAAAGATATTTGCAGGGAGCTAAATAATATGTCTAATAAACGGCCGGTCGTTATTGGGATCGCAGGGGGTTCGGGCTCGGGTAAAACGAGTGTTACGAATTCTATCTATGAAGTGTTTAAAGAAAACTCAGTAGTTGTAATTGAACAAGATTATTATTACAAAGATCAAAGTCACTTGGCTTTTGAAGAGCGTTTAGAGACGAATTATGACCATCCATTAGCATTTGATACAGATTTGCTAATCGAGCATATTAACGAATTACTTGAACGCCGTCCAATTGAAAAGCCTATTTATAATTACGCATTACATACGCGGGCCGAAGAAACCGAGATTATTGAACCAAAAGACGTTATTATTTTAGAAGGTATATTAGTGCTTGAAGATGTACGTCTTCGTGAATTGATGGATATTAAACTATTTGTAGATACAGATGGCGACCTTCGAATCATCCGTCGTTTATTGCGCGATATTAATGAGCGCGGTCGGACAATCGATTCGGTTATTGAACAATATTTGACGGTTGTTCGTCCAATGCACAATCAATTTATCGAACCAACCAAACGATATGCAGATGTAATTATTCCTGAAGGTGGACAAAATGAAGTAGCGATTGATTTAATGGTTACAAAAATTAAAACTATTCTTGAATAGATTGTGAAACTATAATATGATGATACGAGACTGACGGATATAAGTATCCAGGTCAGTAGTTGAAGGAGTGGGAAGAATGGCTAACGATAAACAATTTCCAATGACAGCTGCAGGTAAGCAGAAGTTGGAAGATGAACTAGACTTTTTAAAAACGATTAAACGTAAAGAAGTGGTTGAACGAATTAAGATCGCGCGTGACTTTGGTGATTTGTCTGAGAACGCTGAGTACGACTCTGCAAAAGAAGATCAGGCTTTTGTAGAAGGTCGCATCTCGACACTTGAATCGATGATTCGCAATGCGGTTATCATAAATGAAAATGAATCAAATAAAGATGTCGTTCGTTTAGGAACGACGGTAACATTTATCGAAGTTCCAGATGGCGATCAAGAATCGTATACAATTGTGGGGTCAGCAGAAGCAGATCCTTTAGAAGGTCGTATTTCGAATGATTCTCCAATTGCCAAAAGCATGATCGGCCGCACTATTGGTGAGCACGTTAAAGTGTTAACTCCAGGTGGAGAAATGGAAATCAAAATTCTGGAAATCATGTAATCAAACGGCCATTCTTTAATAAGAATGGCTGTTTCTCTTTACCTAAATTAATTTGAAACGAAATTATAGTTAAAACGTCAAATTTGTCATATGGGTTTAATGGTAAACTATAAAGAAAGGGGGGACATCCAATGACTAACGAAGAAAAGCCGTATCCCTCTCGTTTGAAGAAAAAGAAAAATCGGTCAAACACGATTTTAAATATACTAATCGGTTTGGTATTTGCATTGATCCTTATTATTGGTGTTTCGATGCTATTTAGCGGAGGTAATGAGCAGGCTCAAAAACCGGAAGCTATTATCATGACACCTGAAACCGATGACCAAACGAGTGATTCTGAAGAAACAGATGACGGCAAAAAAGAAACTGATGACCAAGATGAACTAACAGATGAAGAAAAAGAAGCTGCTAAAAAAGCTGAAGAGGAAAAAGAAAAAGAAGAGGCTATTAAAGGTGGGACCATTACACGTGAAGACTCTAGTGACCCAATTGTAGAAGAAACAGTAATCAATACAAGCTGGGAGCCAATCGGCACTGAGCAAAAAGGTGACCATGTTTCTGTCTATCAAAAAAATTCACCAGATTGGAACGAAAAAGTCAAAGCGGTATCTTATGCAACAGGACTAGACGCTAATAATATGTACGTGATGATGATTAAAAACGGCGGTGGTCCGCAAAAATCAATCGCAACTGTGCAATCTAAAGATGAATCAGAGAAATACCGTGTCCACTTAGAATGGATAGACGGCGAAGGCTGGAAACCAGTGAAAATGGACGTCTTAAACACCTTGAAAGGCGCCTACTAATAAGGCGTCTTTTTTACGACTTTAAATCAGAAAAGGTAATAGGAATATTTGAGAGAAGAGGAATGGTCAAATGAAAATCGGTGTAATCGGTGCGATGGAAGAAGAAGTTCAATTATTAAGAAGTAAGCTTGAAAGTGCACGAACAGAAGAAATTGCAAGCTGTGAATTTACATTAGGTACATATGATGGACAAGAAATTGTTTTATTAAAAAGTGGTATTGGTAAAGTGAATGCTGCCATGTCTACAACGATTCTTCTTCAGCAATACCAACCGGATATTGTCATCAATATTGGTTCAGCAGGTGGGTTTGATGAAAGTCTTGAAGTTGGGGCAGTAGTGATTTCAGATGAGGTTCGCCACCATGATGTAGATGTTACCGTGTTTGGTTATGAAATGGGTCAAGTTCCACAAATGCCTGCCGCATTTGTTTCCAATGAAGAATTAATAGAACTTGCGATTAAAGCAGTAAAAGAGATGGGTGAACATGAATATGCAGTAGGCTTGATTGCGACTGGTGATTCGTTCATGAACGACCCAGAACGCGTTGCAAAAGTTCGTGAAAACTTCCCGACAATGAAAGCTGCAGAAATGGAAGCAGCAGCTGTTGCACAAGTGTGTTATCAGTTTGATGTAGCCTTTGTTGTGATTCGCGCGCTATCAGACATCGCTGGAAAAGAATCTTCAGTTTCATTTGATGAATTCTTACCAATGGCTGCGAAGCATTCAACTGAAATCGTCTTTAACGTTATTAGTAAATTAGCTTCACGTATTTAATCTAGTGAATAAAATTGACCAAAATAAAAAAGCTGAGGACGTTAGCTCAACGTCTTCAGCTTTTAAACTTTTTTTAATGTAAACGTACTGACCATTAATGAGGCACAAAGGATAAACAAGAACATATAAACAACTGGTGAGAATATAGAAAGTCCGAAGTATGATAAAGTGACAACGGTTCCTGCAGCTGTAATTGGTAGCCCTGTAAAATATCCAGTGGATTCTGAGATATTGAAACGTGCCAAACGGAAAGCACCGGCAGAAATATAGAACACGGTAAATGCCATACCTGCAACGCCAAAGTCAGATAACACGAGCTGATAGATTAAAATTGCAGGTGCAACGCCAAATGATAGAATATCGCTCATCGAGTCGAGTTGTTTGCCTAGGTCTGATTCTTGGTTGAATTTTCTTGCCACCATACCGTCAAAGCGGTCCAAAAAAGCGGCAATAAATATAAATAGCACACTATAGCTATAAGATCCATTTAAAGTTGCCATAAGTGAAGCTCCGCCAAACAGCATGTTTCCAACTGTAATGGTATTAGCGGTTTGCGACCTTAGCTTTTTTATGGTGTGATCCATTCTCTCTGTAATTAACAATGGAAAACACTCCTTCTTTTTGAAAACTTGTTCACTCTATTATACTGCGAAAGGTAAAAAAATGGTAGACTATTTTAGCAACGGAGGCATCTCTATGAAAAAATACTTGTACCAACGCTCGATAGAACTAACGAACGGCGCTTTTACTTCAACGATAATTCGTCAATTTGCAAAGTCAGCCAAAAGTCGTCGGTTTATACCAGGCTATATAAAGACTTATCAAATCGAAAAACAGGATATAGAACAACCATTAGAAAGTTTCCCGACACTTCATGATTTTTTTATACGTAAACTAACAAAAGATAGTCGTCCAATTTCTGAGAATGCAGTTGTTTCTCCTGTGGATGGAAAAATTGAAATTGCTGGAGATTTGCAAGAAGGCATAGAGTTTCTCGTTAAAGGACAACAGTATTCTTTAATGAATTTGTTAGGAGACCAAGAATTGGCGAAACAATACCAAAATGGCAAATATGTAGTGCTATATTTGTCGCCTGCCGATTACCATCGTATTCACAGCCCAGTAAACGGCAAAGTGATAAAACAATTTATACGCGGGAAAAAGTCATATCCAGTAAACGCAGCTGGTCTACAGTATGGAAAAGCCCCACTTAGCGGTAATTACCGGATGATTACTGAATTAGAAACCGAATTTGGCAACATGCTGGTTGTTAAAGTTGGTGCGATGTTTGTTAATTCTATTATGCTAACGGAATTGGAGAGTGACTGGAAAAAGGGCAGCGAAGTAGGCTATTTTAGTTTTGGGTCTACGGTTGTGTTATTTTTCGAGGAGAATTCTATCAAATTTGTCGAAGATATGTCTAATGGACAACGGATCAGGGTGGGAGAAGCGGTAGGAAATATGGTATAATCAATAGAATTAAGTTCGGGAAACAGGAGTGAGTAGCAGTGTATCAAAAATTTGTACCAAGTGAATATGTAAAAGAAGTATTTGATATCAAACCAGAAACTTTGATTGAAAAGAATATTAAAGGCATCATTACAGATTTGGATAACACCCTTGTCGAATGGGATCGTCCAGATGCAACGCCGAAATTAATAGACTGGTTAAAATCGATGAAAGATGCCGGTATTCAAGTAGTGATCGTTTCTAACAATAACGAATTGCGCGTCAAGTCGTTTGCAGATCCATTAGGAATTCCGTTTATATACCAAGCGCGTAAACCAATGGGGCGTGCTTTCCGAAAAGCGCTACGCATTATGGAAGCAAAAAGCGATCAAGTGGTTGTTATTGGAGATCAAATGCTGACGGATATTTTCGGGGGTAATTTGAACAAAATGCATACCATTCTTGTATTGCCTGTAGCTCAATCGGACGGCTTTTTTACTCGTTTCAATCGAAAAGTCGAACGCAAAATTATGAAGAAATTGAAAGACAAAGGACAATTAATGTGGGAGGAAAAAAATTGAGTGAAATGCCAACTTGCATCGGATGCGGTGTACAGATTCAAACTGAAAATAAAGAAGAGGTAGGATACGCTCCGCCATCTTCATTAGAAAAAGAAGAAATTATTTGTCAGCGTTGTTTCCGTCTAAAAAATTACAATGAACTTCAACCGGTATCATTAACGGATGATGATTTTCTACGGATTTTAAACGGCTTAGGTGAGCGCGATGGTTTAATCGTCAAAATCGTTGATATTTTTGATTTTAACGGCAGCTGGCTTCCGGGTCTTCACCGTTTTGTAGGGAACAATGATATTTTGCTGATTGCCAATAAAGCGGATTTATTGCCCAAGTCAGTTAAACAACATAAATTAATCAACTGGATGAAACAAGAAGCTAAAAAATTAGGGTTAAAACCGATTGACGTATTAACGGTAAGTGCTCACAGAGGAACTGGAGTTCCAGAAGCGATGGAAGCAATTGAAAAATACCGCAAAGGCAAAGATGTTTATGTGGTCGGCTGTACAAATGTTGGGAAATCCACATTTATCAACCGTGTCATTAAACAAGCAACTGGCCAATCAGATGTCATTACAACTTCTCATTTCCCAGGGACAACATTGGATATGATTGAAATCCCATTGGATGATAAGCGCTCGTTGTTTGATACTCCAGGAATCATCAATCATCACCAATTAGCTCATCACTTAAAAACTGCGGATTTGAAGCAAATTATGCCGAAAAAAGAAATTAAACCGCGTGTTTTCCAGTTGAATGCAGAGCAAACTTTATTTGTAGGCGGATTAGCGCGTTTTGACTTTATAAAAGGTGAACGCTCTTCTTTCACTGTTCATATTGCGAATGATTTACCAATTCACCGTACGAAACTGGATAATGCAGATGCTTTATATGCGCAACATTTAGGCGATATGTTAGCACCCCCTTCAGCGGAATACAAAGACGATTTTCCTGAGTTGGTACGTCATGAATTTAGCATTAAAGATGCAAAAACCGACATTGTGTTTTCTGGACTTGGTTGGATTACAATTCAGCACGGCAACGCAATCGTAGCAGCACATGCACCTAAAGGTGTGGAAGTTATTTTACGCCCATCGTTAATCTAGGAGGTTTTCAGATGAAGAAATGGTATGCAGTGATCGGTGATCCAATTTCCCATTCACTATCCCCGTTCATGCACGAAACGTGGTTTGCTGAACATGATATTGATGCAGCATATCTTCCAATCCATGTCGAACCTTCTCAGCTTGAAAAGTCATTTGAAGCGATGAAAACTTTGGGGATTAGTGGATTTAATATCACGCTCCCACATAAGCAATCCATCGTTCCATTACTTGGCAAGTTAGAAGAAAGTGCGATGCAAATGAATACTGTGAATACGGTAAGTTTAGATGGAGCGGATTATGCTGGATCGAATACGGATGGTGATGGCTTTGTTCGGTCATTACTTGTTCATTCAGTCGATAAGGCATCTAAAGTGTTGTTAATTGGAGCAGGTGGAGCGGCAAGAGGCATAGCATTTGCTTTGCAGCGCGCTGGATTTACGGATGTTACAATTACAAACCGGACGTATCGTCGCGCAGAAGAGCTCGCGGCAGATACAAATGCTTCAGCCATTACGCTAATAGAATCAGAAGAACGGTTAGCTGACTTTGCGATTTTAATCCAAACAACTTCAGTTGGTTTAGCTTCAGGTGAAGCTTTACCGATTTCTTTAGATCGAGTCAAGGCGGGGACATTGGTAACGGATATCATTTACAATCCACTTGAAACACCTTTTTTGAAAAAAGCACAAGAGAAAAGTTGTATCACGGTAAATGGTGTTGGTATGTTCGTTTATCAAGGTGCAATTGCATTTGAAAAATGGACAGGGATCAAACCAGATACAGAAAAAATGATCAAATTGATTACAGAAAAACTAGGAGGCACTTATGTTAACAACTAAACAAAAAAGCTTTTTGAAAAGCGAAGCACATCATCTTGCACCAATTTTCCAGGTAGGTAAAGGCGGCGTCAGTGATGCGATGCTCGTTCAAATTAAAGAAGCGTTAGAAAAACGTGAATTGGTTAAAATTAGCATTCTTCAAAACAATGAAGATGGCAAAGACGAAGTAGCAAAAGCTCTAGCAAAAGGTACAAAATCTCAATTGGTTCAATTAATTGGCCATACGGTCGTTCTTTATAAACAATCGGTCAACAACAAACGAATCGAGTTACCAGTTAAAAGATGAAGAAAGTAGGGATTTTAGGCGGAACTTTTAATCCGCCTCATCTCGGCCATTTGATCATGGCGAATGAAGCACTTTTCGCAGCAGGATTAGATGAAGTTCGTTTTATGCCGAATTATATTGCACCCCATAAAGAAGTTGCAGGCGCTAGTGCCGAGCAACGACTAGCAATGACCGAGTTGGCGATTCTAAATCATCCTCAGTTTAAAGTGGAAGACTTCGAGATTAAAAATGGTGGCGTTTCTTATTCATTTGATACATTGACTAAACTCATCGAACAAGAACCTGATGTGAAATTTTATTTTATTATCGGGGGAGATATGATCGAAGGATTGTCAACGTGGCATCGTATAGATGAGTTGGTAAAGTTGATCGGCTTTATTGGGGTGAACCGTCCAGGTTATAATACAGAGACGCCTTATCCGGTAATGATGATTAGTTCACCAGAAGTCTTGTTATCATCAACAATGTTAAGAGAACGTGCTGCCGAAAATCGATCACTTTTATATTTGGTGCCGGATAAAGTAGAAGCTTATATTCGAAAGGAGCGTTTATATGGATCACAATCAAATGCTTCAGACAGTTAAAGAAAGACTTCCTGAAAACCGATATACGCATGTGCTAGGTGTAGTAGAAACCGCTGTTGACTTGGCTAAGAGATTTGCGGTTTCTGAGTCTAATGCAAAAACTGCTGCAATTTTACATGATGTAGCGAAATTTTCAGATCGAGACTGGATGAAATCGATAATTGTTTCAGAAAAAATGGATCCTTTATTGCTCGAATATCATGCTGAACTTTGGCATGCTCCTGTAGGCGCTTATTTAGCTAAAACTGAATTTGGTGTCGAAGATGAAGATATACTGAATGCAATTCGTTACCACACGACCGGGCGAGAAAGCATGTCTGATTTGGAAAAAGTCGTTTATATTGCAGATTTGGTCGAACCGAACCGCAAATTTTCAGGTGTTGAAGAATTGCGACAATTAAAAGAACGCGGATTGGATGTTATGATGGAAGCCTCGATCAAACATTCCATCGAATTTTTAGAATCGAAAAATCAACCGGTATTTCCGGATTCACTGAAGTGTTTTAATGGCTTCGTGCAACAGAAAGGGAAAGTGAAAGAATGACTAAAGAAACTTTACTACAAGTAGCGTATAACGCAGCAGAAGATAAAAAAGCAGAAGATATCGTTGTATTGAATATGGAGGGAATTTCGTTACTAGCTGACTATTTTGTCATCTGTACAGGGAATTCTGATCGCCAAGTTCAATCAATCGCAAAAGAAATTATGGATAAAGCACATGAAGAAGGTCATGAAGTGAAAAGCATCGAAGGATTTGATTCAGCACGTTGGATCTTAGTAGATCTTGGTGACGTTGTTGCTCATGTATTCCATAAAGACGAACGCTCGTATTATAACCTTGAACGTCTGTGGAGAGAAGCTCCGCAAATGGAAATATGAACTACGGAAAATTTGCCGCAGTCTATGATGGGCTGATGGAAGATATTCCTTACGAAGAGTATGTGGAGTGGGTCGCTTCCCATGTTGCATCTGGCAAATTGCTAGATGTGGCGTGTGGGACGGGCACATTGTCACAGCTTTTTGCTGAAATGGGCTATGACGTAACTGCTAGTGATTTGTCTGAAGACATGTTAACGGTGGCTAATCAACGGTTCCAAAAAGCAAACCAGGCAATTCCAGTGCTTCAATTGTCTATGGATAATTTAGAAGGTTTAAGTGGATTTGATATTGTAACTATCGCAATTGACTCCCTTAATTATTTGCAGAGCGAAAAACAAGTTCAGCAAACTTTCAAAGAAGTTTATGATGCTTTAAATGTTGGGGGCCATTTTTTCTTTGATGTCCATTCTGTTTTTAAAGTAGATATGGTTTTTATGGACAGTCCTTTTGTTTATGATGCTGAAGAAATCGCTTATATTTGGCATACCGAGCCAGGTCAAACGCCTCATAGTGTCATTCACGATATGACTTTTTTTGTTCGTCAAACTGACTTATTCGAGCGATTTGAAGAAACACATGAACAACGCACTTTTTCAGTAGAAGTTTATAGAAAGTGGCTAGAAGCGGCTGGATTTACTGTGGAATCTGTTACAGCAGATTTTTCAGACCAATCTCCTGACGATGAAAGTGAACGTGTTTTCTTTTACGCAAAAAAATGACTTAAACCACCTCCATCATGCAGGTGGTTTTTGTTTGTTTCACGATAGACAAAGATCTTCTAATTATTATATAATTCAAACAGCTTCTATTTAATTGCCTTCTGAAGAAACGAGGAATGTTAGTGAAATTTTCCGAGCTTCAGAACAAACCCGTATGGCTACTGATCCCCACGGTAGCCGTCGTGTTGCTGTTGATTTATTTATTTTTTCCTCAAGGACAACCAGAGTCATCACCAGCTACGGCTCTCGAACTAATCAGCGCTGAATCCCCTCAGCAGACAGAAACCCCAGAAAACACAATACCCGAAACTAGTACAACTTTAATGATTGATGTAAAAGGCCAAGTAAACAAGCCAGGTGTCTACGAGTTAAAGCCAGGTGCTCGCATGCAAGACGCCATTCAAGCAGCAGGTGGATTCACACCTGAAGCGGATAGTCGTGCGATTAATTTAGCGTTAATTGTTGTAGATGAAACGAGTCTTTACGTTCCAGCGACTGGAGAAGAAATTGCGATTTCAGCATCGCCTCAGACTGCCACAGCTAGTAGTGGAGGCTTGATAAATATAAATCAAGCAACGGAAACGGAATTAATGGAACTTCCCGGTATCGGTCCTTCTAAAGCCTCTGCGATTCTTGCGTATAGAGAAGAAGTCGGGAGATTTAATGCGCCTGATCAATTAACGGAAGTACCGGGCATTGGTGATAAAACATATGAAAAACTAAAAGACCTCATCGTTGCAAAATAGAAAAAATGCGTTAAAAGGCAGTTGACGAAAATGCCTCCTCTGCTACACTTATTTAAACTACACACGCAGGAGGCAATTAAATGAAGCGAATAACTTGGGATCAATTTTTTATGGCACAAAGCCATTTACTCGCACTTAGAAGCACTTGTACACGACTTGCTGTTGGCGCAACAATTGTACGCGATCGGAGAATTATGGCTGGTGGCTATAACGGATCTATTTCAGGCGGAGACCATTGTATCGATAAAGGCTGCTACGTTGTCGATGGACATTGTGTACGAACCATCCATGCAGAAATGAACGCTTTATTGCAATGTTCAAAGTATGGTGTCAGTGTCAATGGTGCTGATATGTACGTCAGTCATTTTCCTTGCCTGCAATGCACAAAGTCAATTATCCAGTCAGGAATTGCCCGACTCTATTATGCAACCGACTACAAAAATCATGAATATGCCATCGAACTATTCGAACAAGCTGGGGTAGAAGTGGTGCAAGTCATGTTTGATGAGCGAAAGATTGACTTTTTAAGTGTCGAAAAATCAGCTCTTTACATCGAACTACTTGATAAATTGCGTGAAAAAGGTGGAAGTGAAGAAGAATTGGCCCATTATACGGAACGGGTGAATCAATTATTCGGAGAAATCGAAGTGTAACATCAAGTCCTTTTCTATACGTAGCAATAGCTACAGTTATGGCAACATATGCAGCGCATGAAACAGCGGTTCAACTCGTTTTCATGGCGCTGCTTTTTAGTTGGATGTATTGGAAAAGAGAAAAATGGACATTTATTATAAGTGTCCTTTTAGTTGGGTGTGCGGTATATGGCATTCAAGAAATAAGAAGTCAGGATAATTTTGATTACTCACAGCCTTATTCTGGAGAGCTAATTTTTCATGCGGGTGCAGTAATCGATGGGGACAGTCTCAGAGGATTTGCTTCATTACAGGATGGTACTGTGGTATATGCACGCTATAGATTACCATCAGATGAGCAAAAACTTCAAATGACTAGCTTAATTAGCGACTCTAAATTCTTGATAGCTGGAGTTTTTGAAGATGCATCACCACCTTCACATCGCTACTCGTTTAATATGAACGACTATTTACGACATAATGGTGCAACTTCACTACTGAAAATTGAAGCAATCCATGGTGTAGAAGACAACAAAACATGGATAAACCGTTTATTAAATAGAAGAGACTCGTTAAAAGACCATATTCGCGAAAATTTCCCTAAAAGTTTGGCAGCAGAAGCAGAAGCGCTATTAATTGGAGAACGAGAAAATATAGACCCAGAAGATCAGCGCATGTACCAAACGCTTGGGATTTCACACTTGTTTGCGATTTCAGGATTGCACGTTGGCATTGCGTCTGGATTGTTATACGTTCTTCTTATCCGTTTGCATATTCGAAAAGAGACAGCATTGATCATTTTGCTCGCCGTATTGCCTTTGTATGCAGTGATTGCAGGAGGAGCTCCGTCTGTTTGGCGAGCAGTTAGTATGGTAGTGGTTGTAGTAAGCGGAAAACTATTAAACGTAAAGTTTCCGCTTGCAAATATTATGTTAACTAGTTTAATGGTTTTTGTGATTTGGAATCCATATGCTATGTACAAAATTGGTTTTCAATTATCTTATGGCGCAACATTTGGTATTATATACTCTTTAAAGATGTTAAAGGCGATTAAATCGCCAATCAAAATAGGATTTGCTATTACATTTATTTCCCAAGTGACCTTGTATCCTTTATTATTGTTTCATTTTTATGAACTATCATTGTCCGCTTTTATAGTAAATAGCTTGTTTGTTCCACTGTTTACTTTGCTAATACTACCAGCAAATTTCTTGTTATTGTTTTTGACAGCGATTTTTCTACCAGCAGCCAACTTTGTTTTTTATTTTTATGAACCGTTGCGAGGACAAATTGATGAGTTGATGAATGGGCTAGCGAGCTTACCGTATCAATTATGGGTACCAGGAAAGCCGGGAGTTGTTGTATTCATCTTATTAACGAGCAGTGTATATTTTTTTTATTGTGCAGTAGAACAAAAGTTTCGTTGGCGGTACTTGTTATTATTGTTAATGCCAGCGCTCCTATTTACATCACTGCCTTATATGGACCCGCGTTTAAAAGTGACTTTTTTAGATGTGGGGCAAGGTGATAGTGCGGTTATTGAATTGCCATACCGTCAAGCTGTTTATTTAGTAGATAGTGGTGGTGTGCTTCGGTTTGATGTAGAGGCTTTTAAAGAAAAAAAGCGACCGTATGAAATTGGTCGGCAAGTGGTAGCACCTTACTTAAAGGGGAGCGGTATTTCATCGCTTGATGCCTTTATAATTTCTCATCCAGACGCGGATCATGCAGAAGGCGCGGAAGAAATTTTTGAGATGTTCTTAGTGAAAGAGTTACATTTAACACCAGGATCTGCTTCAAATGCCTTAATGCTAGAACTTGCACCGCACACTGCAGAAGCAGAAGTGATTTTTCCTGCTGCTGGATCTAATTGGCGTGTGGGGAAAACCGATTTTGTTTATTTGTCACCTGCTGACGCAACTTATGAAGGCAATAATGATTCACTTGTACTTTTGATGAAAACAGGAAACTATCAGATTTTATTTACGGGTGATTTAGAAGCTGAAGGAGAAAAAGAGTTATTAGCGATTTATGGGCATAAACTTAAGGGGGTAACCGTACTAAAGGTCGGGCATCACGGCAGCAAGACATCTAGCAGTGAAGAATTTCTAAGGGCGCTAACTCCAAAATTATCGATTTTCTCCACAGGAACAGACAATCGTTATGGTCATCCAAGTGAAGAAGTTGTCGAACGGTTTAACGATTTAGAGCTAAGAACCTTAAACACCGCAGAAAACGGTACGATTAAGTTGCTTTATGATGAAAATGGGATACAACTTGAAACAATGCGTTAGAACAAAAAAGTGGGGGCGGACATGTCTATTTGACGGGCATGAGATTCGCTGGCAGAGCGGCGTGCATTGCTATACAAGCAGCATGGCTTATTTGTCTGCTTCCGTTTAGCCAAAAAACACACGTATATATTTATAAAATAAAAAAAGTTCTGGTTGTAAAAACCAGAACTTTTTTTTGAGTTAATTACCGCGCAGCGAATTCTACAATTCCAGCGATGATAAAGATAAGGGCGAAAAATCCAAAGGATACGACGAAGCCCATTCCCGCGTCGATTGCATCGTTACGTTTGGACTGTACATTCTGTTCAAATTCATTCATTGAAATCCCTCCTAATTCCTTATAATTATAAGCGAAGACTCGACAAAAATCTAGATTGAAGTAAACTTAAACGGATGAAATTTTGCGCCGACACATAACTGTCAAATACCCAAAGGGGTGAAAATCCGATATAGTAGAGAAAGGGGAGGCTGATAAGATGATTACTTCCGTGTGGAAATCCATACGCAGCGGACAAATAGACCCTGTTTATCTCATTGTAGGAACAGAAAGCTATTTTATTGAAAAAACCTTGGACTTGTTAAAAGATAAATTGACAGTTGCTGGAGAATTAGAGTTAACATTTTTTGATTTAGACGAAGTGCCAGTAGAGCATGTGATTGATGAAGCAGATACGTTTCCGTTTTTCAGTGATCGAAAGTTGATCATTGCACGAAATGCTTCGTTTTTAAAAGCGGCCGAGCGTGGCAAAGAAAAAATCAATCACGATTTGAAAGCTCTAGAAGCTTGGTTAGAACATCCACCAAGTAGTTCGGTGACGATTTTTGTAGCACCTTACGAAAAATTAGACGAGCGAAAAAAAGTAACCAAGCAAATGAAACAGCATACCGTGTTAATCGAAGCGAAATCGCTGCAAGCAAATGATTTGGAAACTTGGTTAATGCATGAAGCAAAAAATTTCGGCAAAGGCATTGGCATAAAAGCAGCGCAACGGTTAATGGAGATGGCAGGTACGAATTTAACTTTACTGTCTTCAGAAATCGAAAAGATGTCTTTATACCTTGGTTCATCAGATGAAGATATTACAGTAGAGCTTGTGGAACAAATGTCTGCGCGAACTCTTGAGCAAGATGCATTCAAAATGTTGCAAGCGTATTTAGATGGCAATATCAGCGTGGCACTTAGCGTGTATTATGATTTATTGCGTCAAAAAGAAGAACCGGTAGCACTGACAGCACTACTTGCTTCACAAATCCGATTTATGATTCAAGTTTATTATTTGCAGAAAAAAGGCTATCACGCACAACAAATCTCCAAACAATTAAAAGCCCATCCATATCGAGTGAAGCTATTAGTGGAAAAGCGTCAGCAAATTTCGGAGAAACGATTGTTACAAGTGTTAGGCGATTTGGCAGATATCGATTTGCAACTTAAAACACTAAGCGGCAATCGTGATCGCATACTGGAATTTTTCTTAATGAAACGCGCAGGTCAGAAAAAACAGTAAAATAAATAGCAAAAAGCCGGCTCCTCAAAAGGAACCGGCTTTTTAATGTGTTACGCTTGTTGTTTCATCAAGCGAGATTTTTTACGAGCTGCAGTGTTTTTGTGTAGCAAGCCTTTAGAAGCTGCTTTTTCCACCTGTTGGATCGCCACTTTTACAGTATCGTTAGCGTTTTCGTCTTTGTTAGTCAAAGCTGTTTCAGCTTTTTTAATAGAAGAACGCATTGCTGATTTCACATGTGAGTTTTGAGCGTTTTTAGTGTCGTTCGTGCGCACACGTTTGATTGCAGATTTAATGTTTGGCATGTATTTCACCTCCTAGACAATATGGAAGAGCGGAAATAATCCCAACTCTTTAATGTCTCTATACAACATGAGTTATTTTATCAAATCAGCGACAGAAATGCAATAGTTACGTGCAAAGAAGTTTGCCTTGACAGTGAAATGATTTCACGGGCTATCATTGCTCAATGCCAGCTGTACTGCTATAATTCATAGTAGTTTATATAGGAGTGAAGAGAATGAACAATGAGGAAAGATTATCCCGCCAAAGTAAAATCCGTAACTTCTCGATTATTGCGCATATCGATCATGGTAAATCAACACTTGCAGATCGAATTTTAGAAAAGACGGAAGCATTGACTACACGCGAAATGAAAGCACAGTCTCTAGATTCGATGGATCTTGAAAGAGAACGTGGAATAACGATTAAATTAAATGCTGTCCAGCTTAATTATAAAGCCAAAGACGGAGAAACATATATTATGCATTTGATCGATACACCAGGACACGTCGACTTTACTTACGAGGTTTCACGTAGTTTAGCGGCTTGTGAAGGGGCAGTATTAGTGGTTGATGCTGCACAAGGGATCGAAGCGCAAACATTGGCTAACGTTTATCTAGCACTAGATAATGATTTGGAAATCCTTCCTGTTATTAATAAAATCGATTTACCAGCTGCTGACCCAGAACGCGTACGTCAAGAAATTGAAGACGTAATCGGGTTGGATGCTTCTGAAGCAGTTTTAGCTTCAGCAAAAGCGGGAATCGGTATTGAAGAAATTCTTGAACAAGTAGTAGCAAAAGTCCCAGCACCAGTTGGGGATCCTGAAGCACCACTTCAAGCATTAATTTTTGATTCGATTTACGATCCGTATCGTGGCGTAGTTGCGTATATTCGAATTGTTCAAGGAAGACTAAAACCAGGTGATCGCATTAAAATGATGGCATCAGGTAAGGAATTTGAACTAATTGAAGCAGGCGTGTTTACACCACACGCGACACTTCGCGAAGAATTGACAGTAGGAGATGTTGGCTTTATAACAGCTGCTATTAAAAATGTGGGTGATTCAACAGTTGGTGACACGATTACATTAGCTAATAACCCTGCATCTGAAGCGTTGCCTGGTTACCGTCGATTAAACCCGATGGTTTATTGTGGCTTATATCCGATTGATACATCTAAATACAATGATTTACGTGATGCTTTAGAAAAATTAGAGTTGAACGATGCAGCGTTGCAGTTCGAGCCTGAATCTTCTCAAGCACTTGGCTTTGGTTACCGTTGTGGTTTCCTAGGTTTATTGCACATGGAAATTATTCAAGAGCGTATCGAGCGTGAATTTAATATCGACTTGATCACGACGGCACCAAGCGTAATTTACGACGTTCACATGACAGACGGGGAAGTTTTAAAAATAGATAACCCGGCGATGATGCCTGACGCTCAAAAAATTGATGTGGTTGAAGAACCTTATGTAAAAGCGACAGTAATGGTGCCAAATGAATACGTGGGTGCGGTTATGGAAATTTGTCAGCGCAAACGTGGGAACTTCTTAACAATGGATTATGTAGATGATATTCGTGTCAGCATTATTTATGAACTGCCGTTAGCTGAGATTGTTTATGATTTCTTTGATCAGTTAAAATCAGGTACTAAAGGATATGCATCATTTGACTATGAATTGATTGGTTATAAAGAGTCTAAACTTGTGAAGATGGACATCTTATTAAATTCTGAACAAGTAGATGCTTTGAGCTTTATCGTTCACCGTGACTTTGCTTATGAGCGCGGAAAAGTGATTGTAGATAAGTTGAAAAATTTAATTCCGCGTCAACAATTTGAAGTGCCGATTCAAGCAGCAATCGGTCAAAAAATCGTTGCACGACAGACCATCAGTGCGATCCGTAAAAACGTTCTTGCTAAATGTTATGGCGGAGATATTTCCCGTAAACGGAAACTTCTCGACAAGCAAAAAGAAGGTAAAAAGCGCATGAAGCAAGTAGGATCTGTTGAGGTTCCACAAGAAGCATTCATGGCAATCCTGAAAATGGATGACCAATCAAAATAAAACGAAAAAAAGGAGGCGGAATTTTAGCCTCCTTTTCTTATTAGAAAAGAGGAAATAAAATGGTAAAGGGATTGTACATCCACATTCCATTCTGTCACCAAATTTGTTTTTACTGCGATTTCAATAAAGTATATTTTAAAGATCAACCAGTCGATGCTTACATCGATTCACTAGGCAAGGAACTAGCGCTTTGGAAAGAGCAAGGCGCACTCGACAAGCCTCTAGAAACAATCTTTTTAGGTGGTGGTACGCCCACATCTTTAACACCGGCTCAACTAGAGAAATTGTTAGCGTATATTCATCGCTACGTGCCGATGGCTGAGAATTTGGAATGGACGTCTGAAGCCAATCCAGACGAATTAACAAAAGACAAAATGCAAGTCTTGTTTGACGGTGGCGTAAACCGGTTAAGTATGGGAGTTCAGTCTTTTGATGAAGATTTATTAAAACGTCTTGGTCGTACACATAGTAATACGGACGTGAAAAGAGCGGTCGATTCTGCTCGACAAGTTGGTTTTGAAAACTTGAGTTTTGACTTGATGTATGGGTTGCCTGGACAAACTATGCAGCAATGGGACGATACGCTGGAGCAAGCATTCGCGTTTGATATGCCTCATTTCTCAGCTTATTCGTTAATCATTGAACCGAAAACAGTCTTTTATAATTTAATGACCAAAGGCAAATTAAATACCGTGACAGAAGATTTAGAAGCAGATATGTATGAAAAATTAATGAACGAAATGGACAAGCGGGGACTAAAGCAATACGAAATTTCCAACTTTGCCCGACCAGGACACGAATCACATCATAATTTATTGTATTGGGACAATGTTGAGTATATTGGTGTGGGCGCAGGTGCACACGGTTATGTAGATGGTGTTCGTTATTCTAATGCGGGACCCTTAAAAAAATACATGTCTCCATTAGATGAAGGCTTGCGCCCGATTTTAAGTGAACATGAAGTTCCACCGCATGAAAAAATGGAAGAAGAAATGTTTTTAGGTCTTCGAAAAACGGCTGGTGTTTCTTTGGCTCATTTCCAAACTAAGTTCCAAAAGCCAATACAAGATGTCTATGGTTTGATTTTGGAAAAAGAACTTGCTAAAGGAAATTTAGAGATTGCGAATGGTTTTATTAAGTTAACAAGAAAAGGTAGGTTCGTCGGCAACGAGGTTTTTGAACAATTTTTATTAGCTTAAAGCTCTTGCGTTGACATTGTTCTTTTTATTTGTTAATTTAAATGTAGTATTAGCACTCGAACACATAGAGTGCTAACAGAGGTGATGATCATGTTAACAGAACGGCAACTGCTCATTTTAAAAGTGA
Organism: Planococcus sp. PAMC 21323; assembly: GCF_000785555.1. Lineage (NCBI taxonomy): Bacteria > Bacillati > Bacillota > Bacilli > Caryophanales > Caryophanaceae > Planococcus > Planococcus sp. PAMC 21323. The sequence goes on from NZ_CP009129.1 coordinate 1,300,359, forward strand.
CAGTAGATGATTATATTCAATCAGCTCAGCCGGTAGGATCGAACCAACTCTCCAAAAAGCTCGAAACTCCTTTTAGCCCTGCTACCATTCGTAATGAAATGGCAGAGCTTGAAAGAATGGGCTTTCTGGAAAAAACGCATACGTCTTCCGGACGCATTCCTTCTGAAAGAGGATACCGTTATTACGTCGATCATTTGCTGACGCCAAGACCGCTGCCGAAAGAGGACATTGTGCAATTGCGCTCGATTTTCGAAGAGAAAATGACGGAAACGGAAGAAATCATCAAGCGATCAGCAATGATTCTTTCAGAGTTAACCAATTACACGTCTATTTTACTCGGACCTGATGTGCGCAGACATATCGTTAAGAAGTTATCAATTGTTCCATTGACCCCGGACACGGCAGTGGCGATTATCGTCACCAATACTGGACATGTGGAAAATCGTGTATTTTCGATACCGCCTGGATTAAACCCGTCGGATGTTGAAAAAATGACGAATATCCTCAATGAACGGCTAGTTGGTGTGGCGTTAAACAACCTGCATCTGCGGTTAGAACAAGAAACCTTATCGATTTTAAAGCAGCATGTTGAGCGCTACGGTGAGCTATTCCAGACATTTAGACAAGCAGTTTTATTGCCTCATGATGATGAAAATATTTATTATGGCGGTAAACTGAACATCTTGAAACAGCCTGATTTTCACGATCTTCAAAAAATCAGGGACTTGATGGATGTTATGGAAGAAGCTAAGCATATTCCGATGATCTTGCCTGTTGGAAGTCAAGGCCTCCATATTCGCATTGGCTCGGAAAATACGCTTACAGCAATGGAAGATTGCAGTGTCATCACGGTATCGTATGATACTGGAAAAGAACAAACGGGTTCAATCGCCATAGTCGGTCCGAAACGAATGGATTATAAACGCATCGTTTCGATTTTAGATTTATTAAGTGGAGACTTGTCGAAAGAACTAAACCGGATGTTTAAAGGAACGTGAACAAAGGAGGAACAAAATTGCCAAAAAAAAATGAGTCATTAAAAACAGAAGAACAGGTAATGGCTGAAGACGTTAAAGTAAAAACGACTGAAGCGGAAGAACAGGCAGAGGTGGCGGATACAGAACAGCCAGAAACTGACCTTCCTGTAGAAGAAGAGGCAGAAACAGTAGACGAAGTTGAAAAACTTCGTGAGCAGCTTGATGCAGAGCAAAACAAATATTTGCGCCTGTTAGCCGATTATGATAATTTCAAAAGGCGCACACAAAAAGACAAAGAACTAGCCAATAAATTCCGTTCACAATCGTTGCTAGCAGACATCTTGCCAGTCTTAGATAATTTCGAACGTGCATTGTCAGTTCCAACGAAAAGTGAAGAGTCAGCATCATTGCTAAAAGGCATTGAAATGGTTCAAAAATCTTTATTAGAAGCTGTGAACCGTGAAGGCTTGGAAGAGATCAAAGCAATTGGCGAACAATTCGATCCGAATTTCCATCAAGCAGTTATGCAAGAAAAAGATGATTCGGCAGAGCCGGGCGAGGTTTTACAAGAATTGCAAAAAGGCTATATCTTGAAAGATCGAGTTTTACGACCTGCAATGGTAAAAGTAAACGAATAAAATTAATGGAGGAATTTAAAATGAGCAAAATTATCGGTATTGACTTAGGTACAACAAACTCAGCGGTCGCAGTATTAGAAGGCGGCGAACCAAAAATTATTCCAAACCCAGAAGGTAACCGTACAACTCCTTCTGTTGTAGCTTTTAAAAATGGCGAACGCCAAGTCGGCGAAGTAGCAAAACGCCAATCAATCACAAACCCAAACACAATTCAATCTGTTAAACGTTTAATGGGTACACAAGAAAAAGTAACTGCAGAAGGCAAAGAGTATACAGCTCAAGAAGTTTCTGCAATGATCTTACAATACATTAAAGGATACGCTGAAGATTATCTAGGCGAAAAAGTAACACGCGCTGTAATCACTGTTCCTGCTTACTTTAACGATGCTGAACGTCAAGCAACTAAAGACGCTGGACGTATTGCAGGTCTTGAAGTAGAACGTATTATTAACGAGCCAACTGCAGCAGCTTTAGCATATGGTCTTGATAAAACAGATACTGACGAAACAATCCTTGTTTATGACCTTGGTGGCGGTACGTTTGACGTATCAATCCTTGAACTTGGCGATGGTGTATTCGAAGTAAAATCTACTGCCGGCGATAACCGTCTTGGTGGCGATGACTTTGATAAACTAATCATTGATTATTTAGTACAAGAATTCAAAAAAGAAAATGGCGTAGACTTGTCTAAAGATAAAATGGCTACTCAGCGCTTGAAAGATGCTGCTGAAAAAGCGAAAAAAGACTTGTCAGGCGTATCTTCAACACAAATCTCATTGCCGTTTATCACTGCTGGAGCAGAAGGACCGCTTCACTTGGAAATTACAATGAGCCGTGCGAAATTTGACGAGTTAACTTCTTCATTAGTAGAACGTACAATGGGACCTACTCGTCAAGCATTGAAAGATGCTGGAATTTCAGCTTCTGAACTTGATCGTGTAATCCTAGTTGGTGGATCTACTCGTATCCCAGCTGTACAAGAAGCAGTTAAAAAAGAAACTGGTAAAGAGCCACATAAAGGTGTTAACCCGGATGAAGTAGTAGCAATGGGTGCAGCTGTACAAGGTGGCGTATTAACTGGAGACGTTAAAGATGTTGTCTTATTAGACGTAACTCCACTATCTCTTGGTATTGAAACAATGGGCGGCGTGTTCACGAAACTAATTGAGCGTAACACAACGATCCCAACTTCAAAATCACAAACATTCTCAACTGCTGCTGATAACCAGCCAGCTGTAGATATTCATGTATTACAAGGTGAGCGTCCGATGGCAGCAGCTAACAAAACGCTTGGTCGTTTCCAATTAGCGGATATTCCACCAGCACCACGTGGTGTTCCACAAATCGAAGTAAGCTTCGATATCGATAAAAACGGTATTGTAAGTGTTAAAGCGAAAGATCTTGGAACACAAAAAGAACAAACGATTACAATTCAATCGAATTCTTCATTATCAGATGATGAAATCGAACGCATGATTAAAGAAGCAGAAGAAAACGCTGATGCAGATGCGAAAGTGAAAGAAGAAGTAGAACTTCGCAATGAAGCTGACCAAGCTGTTTTCCAAACAGATAAAACAATCACAGATCTTGGTGAAGTGGTTACTGAAGAAGAGAAAAAACAAGCGGAAGATGCACGCGATGAACTAAAAGCGGCTTTAGAGTCTGATAATACTGAAGACATCCGTGAGAAGAAAGACAAACTTCAAGAAATCTTGCAAGGTCTTTCAATGAAAGCTTATGAGCAAGCAGCAGCAGCTCAACAAGCTGGACAAGACGAAAATGCAACATCTGATAACGACGATGTAGTCGATGCAGAGTTTGAAGAAGTAAACGACGACAATAAGTAAACCCTTGAAAAGTCAAAGCAAAGCAACATGCTTTGGCTTTTTCAATGTCTTTGCAACGAGGATTTAAACCGTGTACAATTACTAATGATTGCTAAGGGAGAGTGACTTATGAACAAGCGAGATTATTACGAAGTGCTGGGTGTATCCAAGTCTGCTTCCAAAGAAGAGATTAAAAAAGCATACCGGACTTTATCAAAAAAATTCCACCCAGATATTAATAAAGATGCTGATGCGTCAGAGAAATTCCAAGAAGTAAAAGATGCTTATGAAGTATTAAGTGACGAACAAAAACGTGCACAATATGATCAGTTTGGGCACCAAGATCCTAACCAAGGATTCGGCGGCGGCGGAGCTGATGGCTTTGGTTTCGATGACATCTTTAGTACGTTCTTTGGTGGCGGTGGTAGACGTCGTGACCCAAATGCACCGCGTAAAGGTGATGATTTGCAGTATTCGATGACCATTGATTTTATGGATGCTGTATTTGGTAAAGAAACCGAAGTTGAAATTCCGAAAGACGAAACATGTGGAACTTGTGATGGTTCTGGAGCTAAGCCTGGAACAAAGAAAAAAACTTGTCCATATTGCGAAGGTTCGGGTCAAACGAATGTAACGCAGGATACGCCTTTTGGTCGTATGGTCAATCGTCGGACTTGTCAACATTGTGAAGGTTCAGGACAAATTATTGAAGAGAAATGTACGACTTGTCGCGGTCAAGGAAAAGTCCGTAAAGTAAACAAAATCAAAGTCACGATCCCACCAGGTGTTGACGATGGGCAACAACTACGTGTTACAGGTCAAGGTGGTCCAGGCTTTAACGGAGGACCAGCGGGAGATCTATACGTGGTATTCCGCGTAAAACCGCATAAGCAATTCCAGCGTGAAGGCGATGATATTTACTTAGAAATTTCAATCACTTATCCGCAAGCAGCATTAGGTGACGATATTGAAGTGCCAACAATCTCCGGGAAAGTGAAATTGAAAATCCCAGCTGGGACGCAAAGTGGAGCGCGTTTCCGCTTGAAAGGCAAAGGGGTTAAAAACGTTCACGGTTATGGAACGGGCGACCAACATATTATCGTACGCATAAAAACACAAACAAAACTTAGCGACAAACAAAAGCAATTATTACGCGAATTTGCTGAAATTAGCGGAGATATTCCGGAAGAACACAGCAGTTCTTTATTTGATAAAATCAAACGCACAATCAAAGGCGATTCATAAGAGCTGGAAAATGATGAAAGCTATACGGTTCGTCGGCAGCTAAATCAATTCAATTTTACAAACAGAAGACTCTTGCCTAAGCGAGAGTCTTACTGACTGTAAAAGCGGAAAAGGAGCTGGGCACTATTGAAATGGTCAGAACTGTCAATTCATACAACAAACGAAGCGATTGAAGCAGTTTCGAATATTATGCACGAAGCAGGTGCGAGCGGTGTTGTCATCGAGGACTCAGAAGATTTAACAAAAGAACGAGAAGATCGTTTTGGAGAGATTTATTCGTTAGATCCTGAAGATTTCCCAGTAGATGGTGTTATTTTAAAAGCGTATCTCCCGGTTAATAGCTTTTTAGGTGAAACGGTAGAAGCTATTAAGCTGGCAATTAATAATTTAGTTACATTCGACATTAACTTAGGTAAAAACGAAGTATCTATCAGCGAAGTAAATGAAGAAGAATGGGCTACAGCTTGGAAAAAATATTATCATCCTGTAAAAATTTCAAAACGTTTTACAATAGTTCCAACTTGGGAAACGTACAATCCGGTTTCGAGCGATGAGTTAATCATTGAATTAGATCCTGGAATGGCTTTTGGAACAGGTACTCACCCAACAACTGTCATGAGTCTTCAAGCATTAGAGAAAATGGTAAAACCAGCAGATCGCGTGATTGATATCGGTACAGGTTCTGGGGTATTGGCAATTGGTGCAGCTTTACTATCCGCTAAAGAAGTTTATGCACTAGATTTAGATGAAGTTGCAGTTAGATCAGCGAATATCAACGTTAAATTAAATAAAGTTCAAGATGTTGTAACGGTAGAAGAAGGTAATTTGACTGATAAAATTGATCAACCAGGTGATGTAGTAGTTGCTAATATTTTGGCCGAAGTTATTATGTCATTTACAAATGATGCGTTTACAATTGTGAAACCAGGAGGCTACTATATTACATCTGGTATCATATCGGCGAAAAAAAATGATGTGAAGGCTGCTCTTGAAGCATCTGGCTTTGTTATTGAAGACGTGATGATGATGGAAGACTGGGTTACGATCATTTCAAAAAAACCGGAATAACGGGGTGCCACGATGCAACGATATTTTATAGAAGGCAAAGTTCCTGAAAATCGAATAGTGGCAATAACAGGCGATGATGCAAAGCACATCGCCAAAGTTATGCGTCAAACTGTTGGGGACAAATTGATTACGGTCATTGAAGAACAAGCGCACCAAGCAGAAATTTTATCTGTAGATTTTGATGTAGAAGTAAAAATCGGACACCTAATAGAAGCGCAAGTAGAACTTCCAAAAAAAGTGACGATTGCTTGCGGATTACCGAAAGGCGACAAGCTTGATTTAATTACACAAAAAGCAACAGAACTTGGTATGTATGCGCTATTGCCGTTTTCGGCAGAACGCTCTATTGTAAAATGGGACAATGCTAAAAGCGACAAAAAAATAGGGCGACTGCAAAAAATTGCGAAAGAAGCAGCTGAACAGTCACATAGAACGCATATTCCAGAAATCCATAACATTCACAGCTTTAAGCAGTTAATAAGTAAGGCCGAAACCTACGACGCCGTCATTGTAGCTTACGAAGAAGAAGCTAGACAAGGTGACAGGAAGCGGTTTGCTGAAACTATAAAATCATTGTATGATAAAGATTCAGTGTTACTGGTTTTTGGTCCTGAAGGTGGAATTTCTGATGTCGAAGTACAGGCCTTGAAAAACTTTGGTGCAATATTTACTTCTCTTGGTCCTCGGATTCTCCGGACAGAAACAGCGCCTTTATATGCACTGTCGGCAATTTCCTACGAGTTTGAATAAGCTTAGTTTATTGTAGGGACTAGTTGGAAAAACAAACGACTTCTATATAGAATGGGGATTTTTAAAAATGACAAACATTGCATCTTATATCGACCATACTTTACTAAAGCCTGAATCAACAGAAAGCCAAGTTGTTCAACTATGCAAAGAAGCAGCTGAATACAATTTCGCTTCTGTTTGTGTAAATCCAACTTGGGTTGAAAAAGCAGCTACAGAACTAACAAATAGTAAAGTAAAAGTATGTACAGTTATTGGCTTTCCATTAGGGGCTTCAACTCCTGAGACAAAAGCATTTGAAACAACAGACGCTATTACTAAAGGCGCTGGAGAAATTGACATGGTTATAAATATTGGCGCATTAAAAAGCGGCAACACCGATCATGTGAAAAAAGATATTGAAGCAGTTGTTAATGCTGCTAAAGGCAAAGCCATCGTTAAAGTTATTCTCGAAACATGCTTGCTAACTGAAGAAGAAAAAGTAACAGCTTCACAACTATCTAAAGAAGCTGGCGCAGATTTTGTTAAAACTTCTACTGGCTTCTCAACAGGTGGAGCGACAGTTGAAGATGTAAAATTGATGCGTCAAACTGTTGGTCCTGATATGGGTGTTAAAGCATCAGGTGCCGTACGTAGCTTAGAAGATGTAGAAGCGATGATCAAAGCAGGAGCTACGCGTATTGGCGCAAGCTCTGGCGTTAAAATCATGCAAGGCTTAACTTCTGATTCTGATTATTAACTATTGACCTTTTATCTAGAATACGATATAATTTTTGAGTATATAACACTTGTTGCTCTTCGCTTCAACGTGTGTTCGGAGGGAGGGAAAAAGAGATGTCAAAAACTACAGTTCGTAAAAACGAATCGATTGAAGATGCTCTTCGCCGCTTCAAACGCACTGTTTCTAAATCTGGAACAATGCAAGAGGTAAGAAAGCGCGAGTACTATGATAAGCCGAGCGTGAAACGTAAACTAAAATCAGAAGCTGCCCGTAAACGTAAATTTTAATTGACTTTAAGAAACATATAGACTTTTAAAAAATATGAACGACCAGCGAAAACCGCCAACACGATCTCGTGTTGGCGGTTTTTCTAATTGTCACATAAGTAAGCGCATTCTTTCGTTATTACAGAAGATTTGCTTTATAATAGAAGTATAATAACTTGAAACTTCTTCCCGGTCTAATCGTATATAAGGTGCAGAAGAAATTCGAATTGCGAAAGGAGAGATCCTGTTGAGCAAAGTCAAAGTCTTTATGGGTTTTGGACTTTTGCTATTATCGTTTCTACTTGTGCTCCCAGCTATCCAGGCTGACACTTCGACAGTATACGTAATTCCGATCGAAGATGAAGTTGAAAGAGGATTGCAAGCTTTTATCGAACGGGGGATTGAAGAAGCGGAAGAAGCTGGAGCCGAAGCCATCATATTTGAAATAGATACACCGGGTGGGTTTGTAGACGCAGCAGATGGTATTGCTCGTCTGTTAAATAAAACAAATTTAAAAACGCTGGCTTTTATCAATCAAGACGCTTTGTCTGCTGGCGCTTTTCTTGCTTTGCATAATGATGAAATTTATATGCATCCAAACGGGCGTATGGGAGCAGCACAAGTGATCGATCAGTCAGGTAACGCAGCTGCTGATAAAGCAAATAGTGCTTGGCTATCCTCTATGAAAAGTGCAGCCCAAACAGCAGATCGCGATTCTCAGTATGCCTTAGCAATGGCTGATGCATCAATGGATCTTCCAGAAGTGGGCGCAGCCAAAGGAAAGTTATTAACTTTAGATGCGAAAGAAGCGGAACAAGTAGGTTATTCGGAAGGGACCGTTAGTTCGTTAAGTGAACTTCTAGCATTAAAAGGCTTTCAAGACGCAACAATTGTGACAATTGATGAAACATTTTCAGAAAGCTTAGCGCGCTTTTTAACAAATCCGTTTATCGTACCGATTCTGTTGTCTTTTGCAGGACTCGGGTTGCTACTTGAGCTATTTACGCCAGGAGTCGGAGTTCCAGGATTTGTCGGTCTGCTATTTTTACTGTTGTTTTTTTATGGTCACCTGGTGGCTGGCTTGGCAGGTTACGAATCCATTATTTTACTAGTCATCGGACTCGGACTTTTTGTAGCTGAGTTTGTTATACCAGGTGGTGTAGCGGGATTCTTGGGAGTTGCCGCTATTCTTGGCAGTATTTTATTGGCGGGAGGAGACTTGAAAACCACCGCCATAGCAGTACTTATAGCAATGATAGTAGCAACAGTAGGGATGGTGATTGTAGTGAAGTTTTTTGGGAAACGACTAAGTTTGTTCAAACGAATTATTTTGACGGATGCCACCGATACGGCAAGTGGTTATGTATCAACTACAAACCGTCCAGAACTAGTCGGTAAAATTGCATTGACGCTGACAGCACTTCGGCCATCTGGTACGATTCAGCTGGAAGATGAACGGATCGATGCTGTTTCTGAAGGCAGGTTTATAGACAGTGGTAAAAATGTTAAGATTATCAAGGTAGAAGGTTCGCGAATCGTTGTTCGTGAACTTGATAAACAAGAGGAGGAATAAAAGAATGGGACTTGAAACAATCGGTCTAGGCGCAGCAATCATTGGTATCGTCGTTATTTTGGCAATATTCTTTACATTCGTTCCGATTACGTTATGGATCTCGGCATTAGCTGCAGGAGTAAGAATTAGTATTTTTACGCTAATTGGGATGAGATTACGTCGAGTTATTCCATCTCGTATTGTTAATCCATTAATCAAAGCTTCAAAAGCAGGATTAACTGTAACGATTAACCAACTAGAAAGTCATTACTTGGCCGGCGGTAATGTTGACCGTGTCGTTAACGCATTAATTGCGGCTCACCGTGCCAATATCGAATTACCATTTGAACGTGCAGCAGCGATTGACCTTGCAGGTCGTGACGTGTTAGAAGCAGTTCAAATGTCGGTAAACCCGAAAGTAATTGAAACACCATTTATCGCGGGTGTGGCAATGGACGGGATTGAAGTTAAAGCAAAAGCTCGAATTACAGTTCGTGCCAACATTGACCGTTTAGTCGGTGGTGCTGGTGAAGAAACAATTGTGGCTCGTGTTGGTGAGGGGATTGTCTCAACACTAGGTTCAAGCACAAGCCATAAAAAAGTTCTTGAAAACCCAGACTTGATTTCTCAAACAGTTTTAGCGAAAGGTTTAGATTCAGGGACTGCGTTTGAAATTCTATCGATTGATATTGCGGATGTCGATATCGGTAAAAACATCGGCGCTGAACTTCAAACAGAACAAGCGGAAGCAGATAAGAAAATTGCCCAAGCAAAAGCTGAAGAACGTCGTGCAATGGCTGTAGCTAGCGAACAAGAAATGAAAGCAAAAGTTGTTGAAATGAGAGCAAAAGTTGTTGAAGCGGAAGCAGCAGTACCACTTGCAATGTCTGAAGCCCTTCGCAACGGAAATATCGGCGTTATGGATTACGTTAATTATAAAAATATTCAAGCTGATACAAGTATGCGCGATTCCATTTCAAAAACGGGCACGGATAAATCCGACAATAAATAATGGGCGTTAGCCATAAGGGAGGTTTGTCGTGTGGAAGCTCTCATATTTGGTCTAGTCATTATGGCCGTAAGTGCTTTTTTCAATAAAAACAAAAAAGAATCTACTAAAAGAGATGCTCCGGTAAAGCCCTTTGCGGCAAAAACATCTACAACTAGAGAAAGTCGTTCCGGGAAAACCCGTTTTCAACGAGTTGAAGATTATGCAAAAGAAATTTATGGAGAGTTGCAAAGTCAAAAAACTCAAGGGTCTGATCGTTTAGAAGAAGCAAAGGAAAAAGCTTTAGAGGCAGTTGATCGAACGCCACTTCGCGAAGCGCGTCAAGAAGTGGCTCGTCGCGTAGTATCTAGTGAGATACAGAGCGATATACAAAGTCGTATGACTCCTAAACAATCAAGATCGCTACGAAATCAACCTGTTGCTCCTGCAGTGGAAGAAAGTTCTGATGATTTATTGCCACTTAGCAATGAGGACGTCAGAAGAGGAATTATCATGGCGGAAATATTAATGCCGCCAAAGTCAAAACGCTAATGAAAATCAGTCAGTTTAAAGCTGGCTGCTTTTTTATTTTTTATATTATTATTATGTAAACTAAAGTTTGGAGAACGATAATATGGAGTATGGTGAATTTAACAGCAGTAGGTTTATATATGAATAAGGAGAAATTCCACGTTAAAGAAGGACAGAACAAATATTTTACAAGTGATTATCTTTAATGATAGAGTGAAATTAGCAGTAAATACTCGATCCTAAGGAGCGTCCACATGACAGAAAACAACATACTAGAATTACATGTGAAAGACCCAAACGAAGCGGTACAGCTGCTCGGGATATCAGATAACCATCTAACATTAATCGAAGAAGCTTTTAATATTCATATTATTACCCGTGGAGAAGTCATTAAATTGTCTGGCTCTGATGAAGACAAGCAGACGGGAAAATTATTAATAGAGCAGTTATTACGAGTTATTCGCAAAAATATTAATATTGACCAACGTGATATTGTTTCAGCAATAGAAATGGCGAAGAGCGGCACGATTGAATATTTCGCTGAACTTTATGACGAAGAAGTTGCGCGCAATGCTAACGGCAAAACAATTCGTGCTAAAACCATTGGTCAGCGTCAATATGTTCATGCGATACGCAATAAAGATTTAGTTTTTGGAATTGGTCCAGCTGGTACAGGTAAAACCTACCTTGCCGTCGTTATGGCAGTTCAAGCGCTAAAAAATGGTCACGTAAAGAAAATCATTTTGACAAGACCTGCTGTTGAAGCAGGTGAAAGTCTTGGGTTTTTACCGGGCGATTTAAAAGAAAAAGTCGATCCTTACTTACGTCCATTATACGATGCGTTACACGACGTGCTGGGACTAGAACAAACTAATCGCTTTATTGAGCGGGGGACTATTGAAATTGCTCCACTAGCTTATATGAGAGGTCGAACACTAGATGAAGCGTTTGTTATTTTAGATGAAGCGCAAAACACCACAAAAGCGCAAATGAAGATGTTCTTAACACGTCTTGGGTTTGGTTCGAAAATGGTTATTACGGGAGATAAAACTCAGATTGATTTACCACGTGGTGCTGAATCGGGATTAATTGCGGCTGAAACGATTTTATCAAAAGTTCGAAACATCCATTTTCAATACCTTGAAAGTGGCGATGTCGTCCGTCATCCGCTAGTGGCGAAAATTATCGATGCTTATGAGAGTCAAGCAACGTAAAGAGAAAAAAGTGCAGGGAAAGTGATCCTGCACTTTTTTTCTATAGTAAAAGCTAATAAAATTTTTATGCTCGTATATATGGATATAATTTCAAATTATTAGAAAAACACGGTGAAATCTATTTCTTTAGTTGTTATGATAGAACTAGGAAATGTGGGGTGTAGTAGGATGCGTCAAAAAGCACGAGATCTTTTTGAAAAACTAGGTTATCGGAAAATAATGATGGCAGGCATCTTGTTGACGAGCATCATTTTGTACGGATTTTTAATGGACTCGATTCAAAACGATACATATGATATCCGCTTATTTCAATTATCATCTGAAACAATACGTTCTGAGAAAACCGTAGAAGATCCAGTTAAGACTGAATTAGAGAGGCAACGTTTAACCGAAGAGGTAACGCCTAGTTATCAATTTGTGAGCGAGATTGTCGACAATCAAACAGCTCTAGTCGCGTCGTTATTTGGCTATATTTTAGATGTTAAAAAGACGCCTGAAACTGAAGAAGACCGGCTTACTCAGGAGGAAATGATCGATAAGCTGAGAGAAGATTTAAGATTGCTTGAAACGAGCGATAACGGGCTTCGCTTAACAGACGAAATGCTGAGTTCACTACTATCTTTGCCAGAAGAACGTCTATTAAGTGTTCAAAAAGAATTAAACGATTTACTGCAATCTTATTTGAACGAATCTATTCGTATAGAAGAAGTTGCGCGATATCGCACAGAAATTGAACAACAAATTCGCCGTAACGAAAATATTCCGAATGATATCATTCAAGCTACAGTGACTATTGGTCGTTTTGGTATTATTGCAAATGAGTTAGTGAACGAAGAGTTAACAGCAAAACAAATAGAACAGGTTCGCAACAGCGTAGAACCGACACGCATTTTACAAGGGCAAGTTCTAGTTCAAGAAGGCCAAGTAGTTGATCGAGAAGTTTACCGTCAGCTAGAACTAGCTGGAATGACTGAAGAACGAATGAATTATAAACCATTACTTGGGTTATTAATATTTGTGGTCATTGCAGTAGGGTTGCTTTTTATCGTCATATCTCGATCGAAGAAAAAGGATGAAAATAAAGTTACCGAAATGTTGGTCGTCATGGTAACACTTACTATTTCGTTAATATTAATGAAATTGCTATCTGTTATGAGTGATAATTTTGATTTGGTTATTTCTTTTTTCTTCCCGACAGCATTAGCAGGTATACTTGTTCGTTTGTTGGTCAACGAACGAGCGGCAGTTTATGTCACTGTTTTTGTCAGTGCAGCAGCGGGTATCATGTTGCCGAGCGGTTATTCGGCAATTTTAAAAGTAGATGTCGCTTTTTATATTCTTTTTGGCGGATTGACCGCGATTTATTTAATCGAACAAGCAGGTGGTCGTGGTCGTTTATTGCAGATTAGTTTGGCGGTAGCTGGTGCAAATATTTTGTTTGTTGCGTTTTATTTATTACTCGGTCAAACCCAATATAGTTGGTCGGAAATTGGTTTTTATTTTTCAGCTGCGGTTGTCTCTGGTTTGTTATCTGGGGCATTAGCAATTGGGTTTTTACCGTTTTTCGAATCGGCATTTGGAATGCTTTCAACGATGCGATTAATCGAGTTGTCCAATCCAAATCATCCTCTACTAAAAAGAATTTTGATAGAAACACCGGGTACTTATCATCATAGTTTGATGGTTGCAAATTTAGCTGACGCTTCTTGTGAAGCGATTGGTGCAGATGGACTTCTGGCAAGAGTGGGATGTTATTATCACGATATTGGCAAAACAAAATACCCGCAGTTTTTTATCGAAAACCAAGTAAATATTGAAAATCCACATGATCGTTTACCACCTGAAAAAAGTAGAGATATCATTTTGGCGCATGGTATAAATGGTGCACAACTATTAAAGAAACATAAAATGCCGAAAGAAATTATTGATGTTGCTGAGCAACATCATGGCACGAGTCTTTTAAAATTTTTCTATTACAAAGCAAAAGAAACCAATCCGAATGTTGATGAAAACACTTATCGTTACCAAGGTCCAAAGCCGCAAACAAAAGAAATTGCGATTATCTGTATAGCGGATAGTTTAGAAGCTGCGGTTCGATCGATGAAAGAACCAACATCAGAAAAGATAAAAAAATTGGTAGATTCCATTGTAGAAGATAAACTTAAAGATGGGCAGTTTGAAGAATGCGATATTTCTTTAAAAGAACTGAAAAAAGTAAAAGAAGTAATGTGTGATACGTTAAATGGAATATTCCATTCGCGTATTGAATATCCAAAAGAAACAAACTGACAGGAGGAACTGTTATGATAGCGATTGATTTTATGGATGAGACAGAAAGCTTGGATCAAAAAGAATTGGATTTTGTGAAAAAAATAGTAGAACACGCTGCGAAACAAGAAAAAGTCACGGATTCAGAAGTATCCGTGACTTTTGTAACCAATGAAATGATTCGAGACATTAACCGCGAATATCGAGGAAAAGATCAGCCTACTGATGTCATTTCATTTGCAATGGAAGAACTGGGGGAAGGCGAAACAGCGATCATCGGCTCACAAGAACCACGCATGTTGGGAGACATTATTATTTCTCTTGACCGAACTAAAGAACAAGCTGAGGATTTTGGACATTCTTTTGAAAGAGAATTGGGCTTTCTAGCAGTGCATGGCTTTTTACATTTATTGGGCTATGATCACATGACAGAAGAAGACGAAAAGAAAATGTTTTCTCGCCAAGAGGAGATCTTAGTCTCACTTGGTATTACGCGTGATAACCATGAAGGCGCGTAGATTTTTTCGTTCTTTCTTGTTTGCTGCTCAAGGAATCGGAACAGCTTTAAAACGTGAACAAAATATTAGATTCCATCTTTTAGCCGCTATTATTGTCGTAATTGCGGGGTGGTTGACAGTCTTATCATACACAGAATGGTTAGTAGTGATATTGTTAATTGCGGGTATGATTGCATTGGAAATGGTGAATTCGGCCATTGAACGAGTAGTGGATTTGGCAACAGCAGAACTTCATCCGCTAGCAAAACAAGCTAAAGACATGGCAGCGGGTGCAGTTTTGGTATTTGCAGTGGCAAGTGCTATAATTGGTTTACTAATCTTTCTACCCAAATGGTTATAAATTCGCAGAGGTGATAAAAATGGAAAAAGAACAATTATTGAAGCAATCGATAGAGGCGCGAAACAATGCATATGTACCTTATTCAAAATTTCCAGTAGGCGCTGCATTATTAACAGCGGATGGAAAAGTATATTTAGGCTGTAATATTGAAAACGCAGGTTATTCAATGACTAATTGCGCAGAGCGTACAGCCGTATTTAAAGCGGTTTCTGAAGGCGATAAGAAATTCGTAGCTTTAGCTGTGTCAGCTGATACGCCAGGTCCTGTATCGCCTTGTGGAGCATGTAGACAGGTATTAGCAGAATTTTGCTCACCAGACATGCCAGTTTACTTAACAAATTTAAAAGGTGACGTTCAGGAAACGACAATTAGTGAATTGCTTCCTGGCGCATTTTCAACGGAGGATTTAAAATATGCAGCCAGAGAATAACGGATTTAAATCAGGATTTATTTCAATCATAGGTCGCCCGAACGTCGGTAAATCGACGTTTCTTAATCGTGTCGTTGGGCAGAAGATTGCCATTATGAGTGATAAACCTCAAACAACACGAAACAAAGTTCAAGGCGTTGTGACTACCAATGATAGTCAAATGATTTTCATCGATACACCAGGTATTAATGAACCGCGTCATAAACTAGGTGACTTTATGTTGAAAGTCGCAAAAAATACGTTTCGTGAAGTGGATGTTTTATTATTCGTTGCAAGTGGCATAGACCGCGTTGGTAAAGAAGACCGTTACGTATTAGAAATGCTAAAAGACATTGATGTTCCGGTATTTTTAGTAATTAATAAAATCGATCAAGTGCACCCAGATAATTTACCAAAAATTATCGAGTCCTACAGCAAAGAATTTGATTTTGCAGAAGTGATTCCAATTTCAGCATTAGAAGGAAATAACGTTGAAGCTTTACTTACAAAGATTAATGAGCGTCTACCTGAAGGACCTCAATACTATCCAGCAGATCAAATCACTGATCACCCAGAAAGATTTATTATTTCTGAATTGATTCGTGAAAAAGCACTTCATTTGACGCGCGAAGAAATTCCTCATTCGATTGCAGTTGTAATTGAAAAAATTGCACCCGATTCAGAGAACAAAGACATGATTCGAATTCAAGCAACAATTATGGTCGAGCGCGATTCTCAAAAAGGTATTGTTATCGGTAAAAAAGGCGTATTGCTTAAACAAATCGGTACACGTGCTCGCCGGGATATCGAAAACTTGCTTGGATCAAAAGTCTATTTGGAGTTATGGGTGAAAGTTCAAAAGGATTGGCGCAATAAAGCAATGCATTTACGCGATTTCGGCTTTAGAGACGACGAATATTAAGGAGTCCTTCCCATGCAAAATCAAGTAGAGGGCATTGTCATTCGCACAATGCCTTATGGCGAAACCAATAAAATCGTCACCTTGTTTACAAAAGAAGCGGGGAAAATTACTTGTATGGCTAGAGGCGCGAAAAAACCTGCTAGTCGATTAGCGGCAATTACGCAAGTGTTTACTCATGGGAGTTTTTCTATCTATAAAGGAAAAGGCATGGGCACTATACAGGCGGGTGATCCGTTAGAATCACTACGGCATATTCGCGAAGACATTATGTCTACTGCTTATGCAAGTTATGTTACGGAATTAATTGATCGTTTAACTGAACAAGATGAACCGCAACCTGCCATTTTTAATATGTTGTATCAAGCCCTCCATGCGATCGACGAAGGGTATGATCCAGAAGCGATTACCTTGTTTGTCGAATGGAAAATGCTCCAAACAGCTGGATTAACACCAACACTTCATCAATGTGCTAATTGTGGATCGACTGAAGGAGAATTTGCCTTTTCGTTTCAGGAACTTGGATTTCTATGTCATCGTTGTTTTCATATCGATCGTTACATTATTCGATTGAGTCCAGCGCTGGTGAAACTAATCCGTACATTTTATTTTGTGCCAATTGAGCGCGTAGGTTCGCTGACCTTGAAAAAAGAATCGAAGAACTTACTGAAACAAATTGTTCGCACAATTTATGAAGAAAAAGCGGGGATTCGCTTAAAGTCGAGAAAGTTTCTTGAACAATTAGAACGAACTCCCGAATTTTTACCCAAAAAAGAAGAGTTGCCTAAAGACGAATAGTCTTTAGGCAACTCTTTTTTCATAGAAAAGAGTTGCTCAGGTCACTTTGGATATGGCTCTTGTTGAAAGCTAGGAAAATGAACTGCCTTTCGGCTTTGTCCAGCTCACAGACGTCCCGTTAGTAGACAAAAAAAGAAGTAGGGAATAGTCATTCCACTACTTCTTTTAGTAATTGTTATTGTTTCTGCCTTATGCCTGTCAGAGCTGAACGGTCGTTTCCGCTTTTCTGTGTCTAGACTCCAGTGCCTAGCTCTTCGGGACATAAGTCAACTTAGCTGCGTGGCAAAGAACACCACACTGCTAATCTGCCTTATGCCTGTCAGAGCTGACCAGGCACTTCCGCTTTTCTGACTTAAAACTGAATATGTTTTTCGATATAGGCTTGTACTTCAGCGATTGGCATACGTATTTGTTCCATTGAATCACGGTGACGCACTGTAACTTGACCGTCTTCTACTGAATCAAAGTCGTACGTGATGCAGAAAGGTGTGCCGATTTCGTCTTGGCGACGGTAACGTTTACCAATTGATTGAGACTCGTCATAATCCACCATGAAATGCTTAGCTAGTTCAGCGAATACGCCTGTTGCGCCTTCTGCTAATTTTTTAGATAATGGAAGAATAGCTGCTTTATAAGGAGCTAAAGCTGGATGGAACTTCAATACTGTACGTTTGTCGTCGTTTTCAAGTGCTTCTTCTGTGAAAGCATCTACTAGGAAAGCCAATGTCACGCGATCTGCTCCAAGAGATGGCTCGATGCAATAAGGCACGAAGCGTTCGTTCGTTACAGGGTCGATGTAATTAAAGTCTTCTCCTGAATGTTCCATATGGCGTTTCAAGTCGAAATCAGTACGATCTGCAATACCCCAAAGCTCGCCCCAGCCAAATGGGAATTTGTATTCGATATCAACAGTTGCGTTTGAGTAATGCGAAAGTTCGTCTTCGTCATGCTCGCGCAAGCGCATATTGTCTTCGTTCATATCTAAGTTCAATAGCCAGTTTTTACAGAAATCGCGCCAGTAAGCGTACCATTCCAAATCTTCACCAGGTTTGCAGAAAAATTCAAGTTCCATTTGTTCGAATTCACGTGTCCGGAATGTAAAGTTACCAGGTGTGATTTCGTTACGGAAACTCTTACCGATTTGTGCAATACCAAAAGGCATTTTTTTGCGCATAGAACGTTGAACGTTTTTATAGTTAACGAAAATACCTTGAGCTGTTTCTGGGCGCAAGAAGATTTCGTTTGTTGAAGCTTCTGTAACACCTTGGAATGTCTTGAACATCAAGTTGAATTGACGGATGTCTGTGTAGTCTAATTTGCCACATGTAGGACATTTTACTTCGTGTTCTTGGATCAATTCTGCCATACGATCAAACGACAAGCCATCAACAATCAATTCAATGCCTTTTGCATCCAAAGCATCTTCGATTAATTTGTCTGCACGGTGGCGAGTTTTACAGCTCTTACAGTCGATCATTGGGTCGTTAAAGTTACCGACATGTCCAGAAGCTACCCACGTTTTCGGGTTCATCAAAATAGCAGCGTCAAGTCCTACGTTATAAGGAGACTCTTGAACGAATTTTTTCCACCATGCTTTTTTAATATTGTTTTTTAGTTCAACACCAAGTGGACCATAATCCCACGTGTTCGCTAAACCGCCATAAATTTCAGAGCCAGGGAATACAAAGCCTCTGTGTTTTGCTAATGCTACTACATCTTCCATTGACATAAAATTACCTCCATAAAATAAAAAATCGTACTCGCCCTCGGACATAGTTACATGCCCGAGGACGAGTACGTTTAGACCCGCGGTTCCACCTCGATTGACTGCGATGTGCAGTCCACTTTAAAATAAAAATAGCTCGGGATCGCCGTTTCCTGTTAGTGTAGGCTTTCACTATCCCTACTCGCTAAAATTACAGTACTCATTTATCCGTCATTGCCTATATTGAGTTCGTTTATAATTATATCATGACAATGTTTTCTTCGCAATATACCGTTCATTAGTATATAATAATTGATATTGAGTATAACATATATCTATTTTTGAGGCGGTGAGTCCAATCGAACTCAATAAACGACAAGAAGAAATATTACAAATTGTAAAAGGGAATGGTCCGATTACTGGCGAACAGATTGCGGATCGCCTAAACTTAACAAGATCAACGCTTAGACCGGACTTAGCCATTTTAACGATGGCGGGTTTTTTAGATGCCCGTCCCCGCGTTGGTTATTTTTATTCAGGTAAAAAACCAGGACAAGATGTTACCGATACGATGAACAATATGAAAGTAAAGGATTTTCAGTCAATACCGGTTGTTGTTCGAGAAGATGTGAGTGTATACGATGCCATCAGCCAAATGTTTTTAGATGATGTTGGGACACTTTTTGTTGTGGATAAAAAATCGCATCTAGTAGGAGTGTTATCAAGAAAAGACTTGTTGCGAGCAAGTTTGGGTAGCCAAAACTTATCGAGTATTCCCGTACATATTATTATGACGCGTATGCCCAACATTACATATTGCGCTAGAAATGAATCACTGATTCAAGCAGCGCATCGTTTGATCAATCAACAAATCGATGCACTGCCAGTAGTAGAAGAACAGCCAGACGGCTTTAAAGTTGTCGGTAGATTAACTAAAACGAATATTACTCGTGCGTTTTTATCGTTATCTGAAAACCACGATTTGTGAGGTGTCAATCATGAAATCACTGCGATTATTTATTGTATCCGATTCCGTTGGTGAAACAGGAGAACTGGTCGCGAAAGCAGCAATTAGTCAATATTTGAACGCAGATCAAAATGCAGTTTTAAAACGGTTTCCTTATATCGATTCAATTGATCATCTACAAGAAATCGTCAAATTGGCTGTCGCACAAAAAGCGTTTATCGTTTATACATTAGTTTCGCAAGAATTACGCGATTATATGCAGTCTGAAACAGCTAAGTTTCGTGTGACGGCAGTGGATTTAATGGGACCATTATTAGATGCACTCGAAAATGAACTGAATGCATCACCCTTGCAAGAAGCAGGTTTAGTCCGCAAACTTGATGATGATTATTTTAAAAAAGTAGAAGCCATTGAGTTTGCGGTTAAATATGATGATGGAAGAGACCCACGTGGCATTTTGATGGCGGATATTGTATTAGTGGGAATTTCTCGAACATCTAAAACACCATTATCTCAATATTTAGCACACAAGCGCTTAAAAGTGGCTAACGTACCACTCGTACCGGAAGTCGATCCACCAGAGGAATTGTACCAAGTAGATCCGAAAAAATGCTTTGGTTTGGTTATTTCACCAGACAAACTCAACTATATTCGAAAAGAAAGATTGATTGCTTTAGGTTTGAACGATGATGCAAATTACGCGAAAATCGATCGTATTCACGAAGAAATTAAACATTTTCACAACGTAGTCGATCGCATTGGTTGCGAAATCGTTGATGTAACAAATCGAGCTGTAGAAGAAACGGCAAATTTGATACTCGGCAAACTCCAAAAATGATTTTTGGGAAAACCACCTTTAGAGGCGGTTTTTCTTTCTTTTTGGTGGATTTTTTCATTAATAAGTTTTATAATGAAGAATTGTGGCTAAAGCTTACTAATGGATAAATAGTTCGCTTTAACTTTTTGTCGAAAAATGAAGGATTTTGTCTTTGTATCACGAATTACTTAAGTTAAGCAAACAAAGATGGTGAAAAAAATGTCCAGTAGAGTTCCTGAAGAAGTTATTGAAAAGATTCGGTCCAGCACAGACATAGTTGATGTTGTTGGTGAATATGTCCAATTAACAAAAAGAGGTCGCAATTGGTTTGGCCTTTGTCCTTTCCATGGAGAAAGCACACCATCTTTTTCAGTTACAGCCGATAAGCAGATTTTTCATTGCTTTGGTTGTGGAGCTGGTGGCAATGTCATCACTTTTCTGATGGATATTGAAAACATAACGTTCCAAGATGCCTTGTCAAGATTAGGGAGTCGCGCTGGCATTGATGTCGATATACAAGCCCCTGCCGATTCCGGTCCGGTGCAATCAAAAGAAGATCAACAATTGATTTTGATGCACGAGTTTGCTGCGGACATGTATCACCATATTTTATTGAATACGGAAGAAGGCCAAGCGGCATTGGACTATTTGGAAAATAGGGGCTTTACTCGAGAAATTATCGAGAAATATAGAATCGGTTGGTCACTTCCAGAGTGGAACTATATGGCTTCTTCATTAAAACGAAAAGGTTTTTCTGATGAAGAATTAGAAAAGAGCGGATTAGCGATTGCGCGTGAGCAATCAAGCGGCTATTTTGACCGATTCCGTGGTAGAATCATGTTTCCGATTATGAATGAATCAGGCAAGGTAATCGCCTTTTCTGGAAGGGTTCTTGAACATACAAAGCAAGAAGCCAAATACATGAACAGCCCTGAATCTCCGATTTTCCAAAAAAGCCAAGTGCTTTATAATGTACATCATGCTAGAAGCGCTATACGCAAAAATAGAAAAATCATTTTGTTTGAAGGGTTTATGGATGTGATTGCAGCGGGTAAAGCAGGTGTTGATAATGCTTTAGCAACTATGGGCACATCATTAACTGCTCAGCACATTCGACAAATGAAGCGTTTTGCTCAAGAAGTCGTCATTTGTTTTGATGGAGATGATGCTGGATGGGAAGCTGCAAAACGAGCTGCCATTGCTTTGAACGAAGAAAATTTTAAAGTGGAAGTAGCAGTGTTACCCGGGAAAATGGATCCTGATGATTACGTTCGTGATAACGGCGCTGAGGCTTTTAAAGATCAGATTATCGGTAAACCACACGCATTTATCGCATTCGCGATGATGCACGCCCGAAGACATAAAAACTTTCAGTATGAAAACGACCTGTTGCAATACATACAGGAAGTGTTGCAACTTTTAGCGGGTAGATCCTCGCCTTTAGAGCGAGATTTATATATAAAACAATTATCAGTGGAAACTGGATTGTCTCAAGAAGCTATCCTGCAGCATTATCGGAAATTAGAAAATAAGACAATTGAACGAAACCGTCCTGAACCATCGGTCATTAAGACACCTAAAAAAGAGCCGAAAAGGATTACTTCATTGCATAGAGCCGAGCGGATGCTCTTATCTCATGCATTGGCTGATCCAATGGTAATGCATAAATTAGTGGTCGAAGACAATGGAATTCCCTTCGTCAGTGAAGAATTCCAGGCGCTATACGTTCAATTGCTCGGTTTCTATGAGGAATGGGATAAAGCAGATTTCCATAAATTTCTGGAGACATTGCAAGATGCAGAACTCCGCAAATTAGTTATGGAAACCGCATTATCCGAACGCGATCCGGAACATGCGGACGAAGAAATTGCCGATTGTTTAAAGCATTTGCAAAAACATCGGATCGAGCAGCAAATCAATTTAAAAATCCAGCAATCAAAAGAAGCGGAAAAACAGCATGACTTAAAGCGCGCTTTACTTCTTGCACAAGAAGTGATTGCTTTACGAAAATCATTGTAAGTTAATTCCGGTTTTTTTAAAGGAGGAAGTCACATGGCTGAGAAATCTGAACGCCAAACTGAAGTTGAAGCAAGCAATGTTCCATTGACTACTGAAGGTCCGGAAGCAACTGTTGAAGAAGCGAAAAAACAGCTAATTGAAGCAGGTAAAAAAACCGGAGAACTCAATTACGAGCAAATTGCTGACAAATTAGCGGTTTTCGAAATGGAATCCGATGCAGTTGAAGAGTTTATCGATCAATTAGAAGGACACGGCATCGAATTGGAGCGTAAATCCGACGATGAAGAGCATTTAGACCGTCTTATGAAACCAACTGAAGATAAATTCGATTTAAATGATTTAAGTGTTCCACCTGGCGTTAAAATTAATGATCCTGTCCGTATGTACTTGAAAGAAATTGGACGTGTGGATTTATTAAAAGCTGAAGAAGAAGTGCGTTTAGCAAAATTGATCGAACAAGGTGACGAAGAAGCGAAAAAACGCCTTGCAGAAGCCAATTTACGTTTAGTAGTAAGTATTGCAAAACGATATGTTGGACGTGGAATGTTGTTCTTGGATTTAATCCAAGAAGGGAACATGGGCTTGATCAAAGCTGTTGAGAAATTTGACTACTCTAAAGGATTCAAGTTTAGTACGTATGCAACTTGGTGGATTCGTCAAGCAATTACTCGCGCGATCGCTGACCAAGCCCGGACTATTCGTATTCCAGTTCATATGGTTGAAACGATTAACAAACTGATTCGTGTACAGCGTCAGCTGTTGCAAGATCTTGGCCGTGATCCTTCTCCGGAAGAAATTGGAGAAGAAATGGATTTACTTCCCGAAAAAGTTCGTGAAATCTTGAAAATTGCTCAAGAGCCCGTATCACTTGAAACGCCTATCGGTGAAGAAGATGACTCGCACTTAGGTGACTTTATTGAAGATTCAGATGCACAATCACCATCTGATCATGCTGCTTACGAATTGTTGAAAGAACAGTTAGAAGATGTTTTGGACACATTAACTGACCGCGAAGAAAACGTATTGCGTTTACGTTTCGGTTTAGATGATGGTCGTACGCGAACATTAGAAGAAGTAGGCAAAGTATTTGGCGTAACACGTGAACGTATTCGTCAAATCGAGGCAAAAGCTCTACGCAAACTGCGTCATCCATCTCGTAGCAAACGTTTAAAAGATTTTCTTGAATAATAAAATATACAAGAGTCGCATCGGGTTTTATACAGATGCGGCTCTTTTTTATCGAGCAAATAATAGGAATTCGAGTTAAAGCTTGAATTCGTCTTAATTTTCCCTATATAATGATAGTTGTAAGCGTATTCATGACAAAGGGGATGTAAAACAAATGAATTTCGATTTGACACAAGAACAACAAATGATCAAAAAGACTATTAAGGAATTTTCTGATAAGGTGGTGGCACCAGGGGCCATTGATCGCGACCGTTCTAAAGCGTTTCCAACTGAAATTTTTAAACAGCTGTCTGACATGGGGATGATGGGCTTGCCGTTTGATGAAAAGTACGGTGGATCGGGAGCGGATACAACGAGTTTTGCTATTGTGACAGAAGAATTGAGCCGCGTTTGTGCTTCTACTGGAATTACCTATTCTGCACATATTTCACTTGGTGGTGCGCCGCTAAATTTATTTGGAACTGAAGAGCAAAAAGAAAAATACTTAGCGCCGATTTGTACAGGCGAATCATTTGGTGCTTTCGGGTTAACAGAGCCGAATGCAGGATCAGATGCAGGAGGAACAGAAACTCGTGCAATTGAAGACGGTGATGATTGGGTCATAAACGGTTCGAAAGTATATATTACAAATGCTAGTCACGCGAAGCATTTAGCCATCACAGCAATTACTGGAATGGAAAATGGCAAGAAAGAAATTAGTGCGATTATTGTACCGACCGATGCAGAAGGCTTTACAGTCATTGATAATTACGAAAAAATGGGTCTGCATTCTTCAAACACAACAGAATTAGTATTAGAAAATGTCCGTGTGCCAAAAGAAAACTTGTTAGGCAAGCGTGGAGATGGCTTTAAGCAGTTCTTAGTAACATTAGATGGTGGTCGTATTGGTATTGCTGCTATGGCTGTGGGGATTGCACAGGGGGCGTTTAACAAAGCGCTTGCTTATTCTAAAGAACGCAAACAGTTTGGAAAAACTTTATCTGAGTTTCAAGTAACGCAATTTAAACTTGCTGACATGGCCATGAAAATAGAATTGGCTCGTAACATGGTTTACAAAGCTGCGTGGCTAAAAGATCAAGGTCGACCGTTTACAAAAGAAGCTTCTATGGCAAAGTTATATGCCTCTGAAATTTCGATGGAAGTTGCTTCTGAAGCGATTCAAATTCACGGCGGCTATGGTTACATGAAAGAATATGAAGTAGAACGATATATGCGCGATGCAAAATTGCTGGAAATCGGTGAAGGAACATCTGAAATTCAACGCATGGTCATTGCACGCCAAATCGGTTGCTACTAAAAAAGTAAGCCCTGCAATTTGCAGGGCTTACTATATTTAAAAGATTTAATTGAAAATTAAACAACTAAAAACAAGTGAAAGTCGTGTCAAATGAAATTAAATTACCGTTTTTGTCACAAACAAGGAAAAGTTATCTGTTAAGACTTTTCGTTTCAATGATAATACAGTACAATAATGAATGATACGAATAATATCATCAAGCAGAACTTAGTAGAGGGAGGGGTAACGGATGCAAAAAAATGCAATTGTACCTTATATCTTAATCATGGCGTTCGGTATTGGTTTAATTTTCTTCTTGTCAGTACAAGGAGTAGGTAACGAAGCTGAAATCGCTGAAGAACACGCAACAGAAGAAGGTGGCGGAGAAGAAGCTGCAGAAGGCGGAGAAGAAGCTGCTGGAGATTTCGATCCAGAAGCTACAGCTCAAGCAAACTGTATTTCTTGTCACGGTTCAAGCTATGAAGGCGGAGTAGGTCCATCATTAGTAGCTACAGAACTTCCACAAGAAGATATCGAAGACATTTTGGTTAACGGTAAAGGCGGTATGCCAGGCGGACTTGTTGATGAAGCAAACGCGGCAGCAATGGCTGAATGGGTATTATCACTCGAATAGCATCTGAAAACCCTTAGTTCTTTAAGAGCTAAGGGTTTTTCTGTTAAATTAGGAGGACCAATATGAATGCTCAACAATTATCACATCGGTTAACAAGGGTTGCCAATCACGTACCAAAAGGTGCAATAGTCGCTGACATTGGCAGTGACCACGCATACTTGCCATGTTATTTGGTATTAAATGGCGTTATTGACAAAGCCGTTGCTGGAGAAGTCGTTAAAGGTCCATTTGAATCGGCGCAAAAACAAGTTCAGCAAGAACAGTTGACTGAAAAAATTGAGGTCCGATTAGCAAGTGGACTCGATGCAATCTTGCCTGAAGACGGGATCACAACCATTACAATAGCGGGCATGGGTGGTCCTTTAATATGCTCGATATTAGCACAAGGTAGCGAAAAATTAACAGGTGTAGCAAGGTTAATCTTACAGCCAAATGTTCACGCCAAAGCAATTCGTGACTGGGCCGTTTTAAATGACTGGAATATCGTAGAAGAAGAAATTTTGAAAGAAAACGAAAAAATATATGAAATTTTAGTCCTTGAAAAAGCAGAGTCACCTGTATCATGGTCTCCTCAACAATTACTAATGGGACCAGAGCTATTAAAACATAAAACAGCAATTTTCCATGAAAAATGGATGCGTGAAAGCGCACAATGGAAAAAAATTGTGGCTTCAATGGAAGCAACCGCACAAACCATTGAAATTGTGGAGAAAAAACAAGAACTCGTTAAAAAAATACAATTAGTAGAAGAGGTGTTGCAACGTGAAAATTCCTAATGGACACCAAATCATTGAGGAATTCGAAAAGTGGTCACCAAAATATTTAGCGATGGAAAATGATCCAATCGGCTTGCATGTAGGTACATTAAACAAGAAAATTGAACGTGTTTTAGTTACCTTAGATGTTAATGAAGAAGTCGTTGACGAAGCAATTGCTAAAGGCGCAGGGTTGATTATCGCTCATCATCCCCCAATTTTCCGTCCATTAAAAAACTTGCAAACTGATTTACCACAAGGCCGGTTAGTAGAAAAGCTCATTAAGTCGGATATCGCGGTATATGCAGCACATACCAATTTAGATGTGGCTGTAGGTGGTGTCAATGATTTGTTGGCTGAAGCACTTGGTTTGCAAAATACTAAAGTATTGGTTCCGACTTATGAAGCGGAATTAGTAAAAATTGCGGTATTTGTTCCAGAATCTCATGAAGAAGTAGTTCGAGAAGCCTTAGCTAAAGCAGGAGCCGGGGCAATCGGGGATTATGAATCTTGTAGCTACACCTTATCTGGTACAGGTCGTTTCCGGCCGACAAAAGATGCAGATCCTTATATTGGAGAAACCGGTAAAATGGAAGTGACTGCAGAATCAAAAATAGAAGTAGTTGTACGCAAAAACGAAAAAGATCGTGTGATTAAAGCGATGATTTCTGCACATCCGTATGAAGAAGTGGCTTACGATGTCCTTGCATTAGAAAACAAGGAAACGGCAATGGGCTTGGGGCGTGTAGGTACGCTTGAAACACCAATGACCTTAGACGAGTTTGCACAGTGGGCAAAACAACAATTAGACGTTCCTTCGCTTCGTGTTGTAGGCGCTGCTGATGCAGTGGTCAAAAAAGTAGCTGTACTCGGTGGCGATGGCAATAAATACATTCAACAAGCAAAGCGTTCAGGTGCAGATGTATACGTAACAGGCGATTTGTATTTCCATGTAGCGCAAGACGCTCAAGACATTGGATTAAACGTTATCGATCCCGGTCACCATGTTGAAAAAGTGATGATCAAAGGTGTTGTGGACCATATGTCTAAACAGCAACCCACGTGGCAATGCGAATTTTTACCATCTGAGACGAATACAGAACCTTTCCGGTTTATGTGAGAAGAAGCTGCGGCTTCTTCTTTTTTTATGCAGATTTTAAAGAAGATCTATAGTAATAGTTAAAAACTACGTACTTTAAGATTAAAGAAAAGCGTCCGTAAAAGCATCCGAAAAAAACGAACGTTCGTCAATTGTGTTGATACGTTTCCGAACGACTTTTTAATGCTTTTATAGCAGGTTGTGGAGTGTTCGTAAAGGTGTACTTTTACGAACGGTTTTCTGAGGGAATCTCATAACAGAAATATAACGAAGTAGAATTTCAGAAAGTTCTGTATATAATCAAAAATAATGGATATAATTGGTATGATGAAAAAAACAAATAAATCTACTGCTTGAAATGGGGTGGACAACTTATGGAGATATCTTTAATTTTATTACAAGAAGTCGATGCAGAAGCGTTATTTAAGTTTGAGTCTGAAAATCGATGGTTTTTTGAAAAAATGGTTCCAAGTCGAGGAGACGATTACTATTCTTTCGAAACATTTATAAGAAGACATCAAGAATTGCTGAAGGAACAAAAGAAGGGTCTTTCTGATTTTTACCTGATTACCAACGATTCTGGAGAAATTGTAGGAAGAATCAACTTGGTTGATAAAAAAGATAACATAGGAGACATAGGATTTAGAATAGGAGCAACATACGTGGGAAAGGGAATCGGAAATCAGGCATTAAATCTACTATTGAAAACTGATTTAAGTGTGAAACAAATACGTGGGAAAACGACGACTGTTAACCATGCATCGCAAAAGGTGTTAGAAAAAAATGGGTTTAAGCAAGTTCGAGTAGATGAAGAAGAATTCGAAATGAACGGGGAAATAATGAATTTTGTACATTATTTGTGGGGAAAGGAAAAAACTCGTTTGTAAAAGAGAATGAATTAATTTTATTGCTACTCAATTTATAAAAATATTAAGAAAGTCTGTCCTACGTTTCAATCAGATTCGAACCTGCTTATTTAAAGTTTGAGACCAATATAAGGTTAAGAAATTTGACTAAGTGAATGTAACAAAAGCGAAGATAAGCTACATTCAAACCTAGTTAAAATATTAAAAAATATTGTTTAGACAAAAATGAAATATAGGGAGTTTATGATGAAAAAAAATACAAGTTCTATCATCGTGATTTTGGCATTGATCAGTTTTTTAATTGCGACGTTTTTTTTCCAATACGAATATTTATTTCTAACCCGTATTGTTTCACTTATCTTCGCAATCGTTTATTTAGTAATTGAAGTGAAGCAAGAGTATTTCTCATCACACAAGCCATTATTTATTCTTTTCAGTATCATCAGCATGTTAGCTTTAACTGTCAGTATTTTGTTCGATGAAACGTTTGGGACGGATGCATTTAATGCTAGAATTTTTTTGAGCTTGATATTTATGTTTAGTCTTCTAGTAATTAGCTATAGAGATTTATACGAGACAAACAACGGTCCAAAATAGGTTCGGTTCAATTCCTACTGTATTTATTAGGCTAGTGAATGCAACTTACATCTCAGGATTTTTGGATTTTACAAATTCTATCGCGAGGGTACGGCACAAAGTGGAATTTAAATTTTTTAACGATTAGAGGAGGGGGAAATCATGAAAAAATTGCTAGTAATTTTATTAATTTCTGCTTTACTATCGGCATGCAATTCGTTTGAGTCTACACCGAGTATCGAAAAGTTGGAAGCAACACCAAAAGATGTTCAAGAGGTAATTGAACTGGTGGATCCAGCTTCTTCCCTTTCACTACAGGCTATTACAAAGAAGGGAAACATAACCTATATCATTTATCAATCAACGGCTTCTGTAACAGCTTCACTTGAAAAACAGGGGGACAAATTAAACGTAAAATTAGTGACTAAGCCAAAGCATAGCAACGAGATCGAACAGCATGTATTTGAGTTAATCGGAGACGAGGAAACGGAAACAATTGACGTACTCGTAAACGGTGAATCGACACCCTTAGCTATGCATGCTGGTTTATAAAAGGATAAATTTTAAAAGGCTGTCACTGTAACTTAATAACAAGCAATTTACACTTAAAAAGCAGATAAAGGAATCTTTTACCTATTCTTTTTTATTATCCTCTTAGAATCAGTAAGGAAGTAATCAAGCACCAGAAGCTGATTAAGCAGCTAAATCAGCTAAATTTTGGCCTTATATTCAAAGAAGTCGGACCTTCAAAAACCACAAGTGGTTTACATTGAATCTTTCATAACAAATCCACTTGTGGTTTTAAAAGGAATATTACTGCATATAATTTAATTATCGATAGCTGAGCAATCGTAAATTTCATTAAACTACTGGTAGCCGTTTCATTGAATTTGAATGTAACTTAAGTGCAGTTAAGTTACATTCAGTGCCGCTAAAAATAGATTATTTCCATAAAATGTTATAGTCGAATTAGATATTAATCTGAAAATGGCAGGAGGAATATCTACATGTCTTATTTAAACGAAATGGTATATTCGATTGCCAATATTAACCCACTTATTCTCGTATTCATTATTTTGCTAGTGTCATTGATATGTGGAGCCGTTACCTTCTTTTTGAAAAAAGACGAGAAGCTATTTTGGTCTCTCTTTGCTATTACGTTTGCTGATTTATTCTTAGGATTTTTCTTCTTAATTTCTATAAACGTTTATATTGGTTTAATTCTTTTGTTTCTTTTGCTAGCAATGATGATAAAAAAGTATTTAAAAGCGAGAAGGAAGGCAATAAACTAATATGATTTATTATTTAGCGATCAATCGAGTTTTTAAGTGTTGAATGTAACTTAATGTGAATTAAGTTACATTCAAATCGAGGAAAAAAAACAGCAAGATTCCTGGAATCGCTCAACGTGGAGGAGACTTTTCCTCTTGTCATAAATAGCCAAAACCCATGTAATTACGAAAGGAGGAAATTATGCTAGCTGTTCATTTTAATGACTGGAGAAAAAATCTTACCAAGAAAGATAAAGAGCGAATGCATGAAATAAATATATTCGAATTGATTTTTTCTAGGAAGGTTACAGAGTTGGGCATGACCATTGAAGGATATGAATTGGTCAAAGTTTTTTGTTTAGGGAATGAACGAAGCCCATATTCTCTCACACAACAACCAGAGATTAATCGGATTCAAATTAAAGCACCTTATAACTTCCAAGCGTTTTTTTCCTTAGAATCCACTGAAGCGAAGTTCGAGGAATTTAAGCGCCTGATTCATTTATATGTCGTTCCCGTTTTACTTGAATTTTCCCTTCTGTCACAGAGTGAGGTTTTAGAACTAGTAAGCCTTGCGCTGGATCAAATTCCTTCTCAAAATTATGAAGTTGTGTTTTTAGCAGGCAAAACTCCAAAAAAGAGTCCTAGCCGAAAAAAAGTAGCGTTATTAAAAGGCGTTCATCGCGTCGAAGGGTTTCAGCTATATTGTGAAGTCTATGATGCAAGAGGAATGCAAATTGTAAATAAACTGCTGGCGGAAGAAGTGGGGGTAGAACAGGTATACTCCAGGTTTTTAGGGGAATTGAAATGGCAAAGTGAATCGTTAATCGTTGTCAAATCCCCATATAGCAGTTGGCAGGCCACCATCGAAGTTTAGATTTTTGAATGTAACTTAATAGCAATTAAGTTACATTCAAAAAGGCCAAGCAAGGGAATTCATCCCTCACTTGGCCTTTACCGTGATTCTCATAAAAACGTTATAAAATAATTTACTATCCGCGATTAAATTAAGCACACATATGTGTTAATTGATTATTCATCTTCTGGCATATCAGGGAAAACAATTGTTTTTTCGTTTATTAATAATTTAGGATTTAAATTATAATTTGTATGAAGAAAATCAATCTTATCGTCTTCAAACTGAATAACTGCAATCAAAGCATTCTCGTAATCAACAACTGCAACCTTATTCGAATTAAGATATATTTCACTTTCCGGGTGCATCTCTATAAACCAACCATTTTTACAATCAAATTTTTTCATTTTCATTTCTCCTTATTTATATACTTAAGTTATTACTTTAAAATAACATAAAAGGAAATATTCTTGCGTGAAAGATAACTAGAAGCCTACGGGTTCTTTTTTATTATATTTGAATGTAACATAACTCTAATTAAGTTACATTCAGTCTCCCTATTTCATTCGCTTTGCTATAAAATCCATCAAAACCAACTTCAAATGAAAATATGATACATTCAAAAATCGGTGCCATGAAGTTAAAAATTCGAATTTCGATAGGATCCAGGTTTAGCTATCAAGCATTATGAAAAGAAAAAAGCTTGTAAATACGGTATTGGAATTATTGAAATCTTTAGTAACCAGCTTTGTATTTGCTACGAATCGATTGCTGCTTATGAGATGATTTCACGGACACCACATGGTCGTGGCAGGATGTCTGATACTAGATATCACTCAAGACCATAAGGAGGAGATTATTGAATGTTATTTAGAGGCTTTAATTTTAAAGATCGTTCACCCCAACACCATAAACCTAAACAAGGTCAATTTTATTTTGAAACCAACTGCATTGTTTATCTCTTTGAACAGTTCTTACCTAAACTTCATTTTGATGATGTAAGTAGTGTCCAATTTGAGTGTTATCCAAATGCTGAATTGGCTTGTCAACCCGTCATCATGGACGGGTTATTACCTGTAACGATTCCATATGATGTAAGTGATTTCTACCAGCTATCCGATTTAGAGAAAAAGAAAAAGACACTAGACCTGATGATGGATGGACTAAAAGTTATTTGTAAAGACAAGGATTGGGATGAAGAGCCATTCTTATATGCGTATCAAAAGGTAGCCGAAAAAAATTATACATTCAAAAAAACGTATAAAAAGCCAAAATCCAGTCCCAACCGTAAATTGAAAGCGAAAATTGAAATAGAGATTGGGATATATGATTGTACGGCTTCACTAGTAGTTGAAGATAAAGAACAAAAGCACATCTATTCAGAAGTCCTTTATCAAGAAAAGCCAAGATTCGACTTGCTCTATCCATTATTGGGAGATATTAAATGGGTAGGTAATAATGAAGTCAGGGTTCATGAAAGAAAACCATGTGAACATCAGTTTAAAACAGTTTATTTACAGTGAAAAAAAGCGCAAATTCATATGTCAGAACTTCTAGAATAATATTTTACCGATGATCGATAGAGTTCTTAATCGCCAAAAGGAAAAAAGCTCAACTATGAGCTCTTTGCCTTTTTGGTTTGTCAAAGTGTACTTTTACGAACGCTTTTATTTCCATAATTATCTAGCTATTCATTTGGAATTTAAGTATATTAAACCAAGGGGTTCCATTTTAGTCTTAAAGGTATTAAAAAAAGAAAGCTTTTAAAAAAGTCCGATGAAATTTTTGATGCAAAGATTAGAATGTGTATGTAACTTAAGTACAATTAAATAAAATTTAGAATCACACCATCGTCAACTAGATAAAACTTTCTGTCATTAAGGGGACTTAGAATATGAAAATGTATTTAAGGTATATTTTTTTAATAGTAGTAATTTCTATTGCTGCCATAGACACTTGGGGAGAAACAAGTAAAACTATTATGTATGTAATAGCCCTTATAAGTACACTTGCCCTAATTATTATGGAAGTAAGAGAGAAAAGTGAAAGTTAATAAGGAGGGAAGATGCGAACACTATCACATTTTCTCTCATCTTTAGTATAGGTGTGTGTTTTCGAACACTTTTATTCGAGAAAGCAATGCTGATTATTCCATCTCCATATTATGGGGATTGATGTTAATCTAAATGTAGAGAATGTTTGAAACTGAATGTAACTTATGTGCAGTTAAGTTACATTCATAGGAGTAAAATAAGAATATATAAAGATCTTCCATTTTCACTATAAACTTTACTTTTAGGAGATGATTTTTTGTTGCATAAAATTAAAGTTTTTTTTGGCATAATTACAATTTTTTTGGTGCTTTTCAAACTTATTTCCCCTGATTTCGAACCTTTTACTGGTTTTATTTTTGCATGGATGGGATTGTTTTTCCTACTTTTAGGTGGAGAGGAATTTCAAAAGAAAAACAAATTTTTAGGCATCGTTTACGGGTCTGGAGGCATATTTTTAGTTTTACTAGTCCTAATGCAGTAGATGATCAGTATTGAATGTAACTCAATGTGAATTAAGTTACATTCACATCCTAATGAAAGATCTAATTAGAACATACCGAAAAAATCAGTCGTAAATAATAAAATGAGAAGCACAAGTATAAAAACTAATTGGCCAATCGTATAAATATAGGCATTGGGGTTTTTGGCATATTTCTTTTCCATGATTGCTCTTACTATTTCAGTTATGAATACAAGTCCAAACAATAAAAACCACGGCTCCAAAAGTAAGTAAGATTCACCTAGAGGTCTGGATACATTAATGAAAAACCCTAATACTATTAAAGTCATAAAGAAAATTCTGATACTCCAGTCGATTTTCTTGTGTTGGTTATTTACATGATTATGTGAGAACGCTTTTGGTTTTTCGACTCCTAACCACCTTCGCAAGATAGCATTAAATAAAGCCATTAACACGAATAAAATGATTAGTAAGAGCAAAAAATGTAACCAGAAGGTTGGTTCAATTTCATACATGAAATGTCCTCCCTTTTACTTAATTAGTTATAATTATTATACTAATAATTTTCCATTAAAACTTCATTTTTTCAAAAAAGAGGAATTAAATATTTTTTCACTTCCTTGATTCTACTGGCTTCACAAAAAAATCATACATTCAGAATGCTGTTCTGTAAGCTTTCAAAACTTGAATCTCAACAGATGTAGGTTTACATATCGCAGCTTATCGGAAGTTTATAAAATCAAAATGGAGAAGGTGCTGGTCTTAAGCATCTTCTTTTTTCATTCATGTAGGTGCACTTTTAAGGACGGTTAATAAAATATATGGCAAAGAAGAAAGACTAAACTGGATTGTAAGAATTCCCTGTTTTTTGAATGGGTTTATATGGTATGTTGAGGAGAAAAAGAGTTGCTGAAATACGAAGTTCTAAAGGAGAAATGCTATGAAAAAGAGATTATTTATTTTCTTTTCGTCACTAATTGCTTTAATTACTATAGGTTACCTCATATTCCTGTTCATGTTTTATTATGAACCCACTCCTAGTAAAGACAATGTTGAAGAAATGGTAAGCGCAAAAGATCTTACGGAATTCGGGGAGGTTGAGGGATCATATCTACTAACTCCAAGAAACTATGGTTTTTACAATAAAGATAGCATTTATATCGTAGAACAGTACTTAGAAAAAGGTGAGGAGTATAATCAGCAATATGTATTAATAGAAGAGGGTTTGGAATTAACGGAGGATGATAAGCAGACTATCAACCAAATCCATGCTAAAGATGAATTGCAAGCTGGTTACGTAGATGATCTAAAAGTAATATCAAAGCATCGAATGTCTGTCTATAAAAATAATGAAAAAGTTGAAGAAAATTGGCTTTTTAAAATTACCTATAAAAATGATGAAGATTACTTTTTGACTTTTATTCATTCCGAAAATATAGAAGTAGGTAAATTTAATTTTTTTACCGAAGGATATGAACAGTTTCTACAGTTTTAGTGTATTGACATTTTACTGATTTGAAAATTAGCTCTGCGTAAAGAATATTGGAAATTTCCTTTTCATATAACGATAAAATTTTTAATTAGTGCCGGCAGTCAGTATACCTAATAACATAGGTTTACATATCATGAGTTATCGGTAGTACGACAGAAATGAAGTAAAATGCCTATTAAACTTTTATTTCCAAATAAGTGAAACAATTATCAGATAACTCCGTATAGTAGTTATACCGATTTGTTTTTAAAAAAAGGGGGAATTTATTTTGAAACGATTTTTATATTATTTTGTTTGGACACTGACAATTGGATTCATACTTTATATTGGAATGCAGTTACAGGATCTAGTAGTTGAAAGATCTCAAATGACATTTAATCCTTTTCCATTTCAGGCCTATATGGCTTTATTTTCAGTGGTTATCGGCTTACTGATTCGCATGCCTAAATTTTTACTGCAAATAAAGAAAAGAGACTCTTTGACCTATGATTGGATTAAATTCACTGCTATCGGATTACCCACGCTCTATGTGGTAGTAATGACTTTCCTTCCGTTCTCACCTCTAGGAGAAGGTTGGCTTCCTATTCCAAGTTTTCTTCTCTTTGGCGGAGCGACTATCCCTACAATTGCCGGATTAGTTTTTGGCTATATAGTATTGGCGAGTTTCAAAGCTACAAATGCTTCAAAGTCTAAAGTGAATGTCTAACAGCGATTTGTAGTAATATCTTTCTGCAATTAAATCATTCTACTTTCTGTTATCGTCGACTTATTTATTAAGTTACTCCAGTTTATATATGACATCTTATCTGAAGAAGGAACTTGTTTGAAGTTTACATTTGTGAACATGTTCTTTTACGAAAGCTTTGAACAAGAAGAATCTATGAAATGTAAACGACGATTTTGTCATTATGCCTAGTTAAATTGGAATCTGTAATTCGATACACGAATAAGGAAAGTTTTGATATTTTCAAAATTAGGAGAAGAGGGATATTTAAATTGAACAAAAGGGGAACTGGATTAGTTTTATTGCAACTGCAGCGTTATTGTTTTCTTCAAAATAGATAGCTGGGCTATATTTTGAATCAACACGACTTCTTGGAATGAGGAATTGTTTAAATCGATGATTTCCAATATCGGAAGACCATTGAGTATAATGAGTTTTTGGGCATTATTAATTGGATTCAGCTATCTCGGTTGGGCAGAATTTGAAGAGATAATTTCGAAAAAAAGGCTAATGCTTTATAGAATTCAAAACGCCAAGACCCTCTAAGTTTCATGGCGTTTTTAGCGTAGATGAATGTAATTTAAATGTAGTTAAATTACATTCAACATGAAATGGAGAAGAATAGGAATATGAAGAATATAGGATTGAAAATGATATCGATCATACCTATTATTTGGTACTTGTTATAGTTGAGATAGATGCAAGTAGAAAATGCTTAAAAAAGAGAGGTGCTAAATGGAAATCTTTATTACTGCCTTATGTAGTATCTGGATAGCGTTTTTATTATATCTACTCATCGAGAAAAAATTGACTAAGCGAGACAAACTACTTCTCTATTTCAATATCGCAGCCCTTCTTTTTATTCTAAGTATGTCATCTTTATATTAAACACTCTAAAGATCGCAATGTTACGGAAGTAATAGTAATATGCATGTCAATTTCTTGGTTTAGATAAATTTATATTTTAGCATGCTCTATTCATCGCAATGGTATTGAGCACGAGTATATAAAATGGATACCCCAGCGCTCCACCAATCGTCAAAAGGCCAATAACAGGATTTGGTTCATCTCCACCGTAAGTTATCGGAAAGACATAAGCAAATATCAATACGAAAAGAACAAAATTAGGTAGCCATAAAATTGCAGTTACATAGTTTACTTTTCTTTCTTCTAACCAATTTGTAGTAAGGAAATAAACTAATATAGTACCGCCCGTAAATAGAGAGAGTGAGCTTATATTAGTTATCGTATTCACTGTAGCAAGATCCCATTCGGTGAGTCTGCTGATTCGATAACCATTTAGCATCAGTTCAAATGGAATAAACACAATAAAAGCATATAGCATACTAATCACATTTAACTTTAGAAAGTAGCTCATCTAAAAACCCCCTAGTCGTAGTTCTTGTGAAATTTGTAAATGTTTTCAATAGAATAGACCTATTAATCTTTAACAATGTTTCAATTTATTTCAAATAAATCAATTTTAAAAAATATCATAAATGCTTTTAAAAAGTAAACTCATAAGGAGGAGTAGAGTGGATATAACTCAATTGGATATAAAAGAAATCAAGTACTTAAAAAAGAAAAAGCTAATTCAAGATAATATTTTTATGTTGTTAATCTTTCTATTCCTAATTTATTTTGCTAGTAATGAGAGGCATTCTTTCATCATTGGTTCATTTTTCGTGTACATATGGATAGCGGTAGCTTTTGTGATGTATACACTAAAAACAGGAAAACACATTGGTACGAAAACTAGTATATATGTGAAAAGATATGATAGAAATAAGATAGGCGAAAAGCGGTGGAAGCGCAACAAATTAATTGAACTATTCATTATTGGTATCATAGGTATTGGTATTGGATTCGTATTCATTTTTGAAAATATCAATACCGTAGGTGCGAATATTCCTAGTTATTATTTCCCGTTTATTGGATCGTGGATTGGTTTTAATTTAGGTGAAATAGGAAGAATGAGCAAGTTACAAGAACAATAAAAAAGCTGTCGCCAAAAGTTAAATCTTAACTTTTGCGACAGCTTTTAATTATTCACCTACTGGATAAGGCTCAATGCGATCCGATGGTTTCGGATGCTTGATTTTCGGTAAAATTTTATTGAGTGGTACAGAACGGGTTAACTCGTGAGTGCTTGAGTCTGCTGGATCGTATAGATCCAAGAATTTCATCACTTCTTTGACGATAGGTGTTGGTGTAGATGCACCTGCAGTAATACCAACAGTTTCAACGCCTTCTAGCCATTCTAATTTCAACTCAGACAAATCAGAAATACGATAAGCAGGAGTTCCGGCGATATCTTGAGATACTTGTGCTAAACGGTTTGAGTTATTGCTCATTGGATCTCCAATAACTAACAATAAATCCGTGTCGCCAGCTTGTTGTGCCACGGCTTCTTGGCGCACTTGCGTTGCCAAGCAAATTTCTTTATGAACTTCAGAGTGTGGGAATTTTTCTTTTAAGCGTTCCATCATCGCTACAACGTCCCATTGGCTCATAGTTGTTTGGTTTGTCACAATGATTTTTTCGGAATCGAGTTCTAATTGGTTAACGTCTTCAACACTTTCTACTAAATGAACCATATCAGGTGCTACACCAATTGCGCCTTCAGGTTCTGGGTGTCCGCTTTTCCCAATGTAAACGATCTGGTAGCCATCTGCTGTTTTCTCACGAATCAAGTCATGCGTTACAGTAACATCAGGACATGTTGCATCAATTGATACTAAGCCTTTCCGTCTTGCCAACTCGCGCACTTGTGGAGAAACACCATGTGCTGTAAAGATAACCGTACCCGTTTCAACTTTTTCCAAAATTTCAAGACGGTTTGGTCCATCTAATGTAATAATGCCATCTTGCTCGAACGCGTCCGTTACGTGTTTATTGTGGACAATCATTCCTAATATATAAATGGGGCGTGGCAAACTTTCGTCCATCGCAGCATTTTTTGCGATAACCATCGCATCGACTACTCCGTAGCAATATCCTCTTGGCGATATTTTCATAACTTTCATCCAGTACCGCGCTCCTTTCAATTTCACAATCATATATTCATTATAACGGAGACGGCACAGCTTTACAAAAGTTGCATCGCGTAAAGAGGGGAATTTATGCTATAATGTCTAGAGCGTAAGGAGGGAATTTAATCCCATGACAAAATTCAACGAATACCCATTCAAGCCGTTTCTATTAGAAGCGGTAGAAAAACTTGGTTTTACAGAGCCGACACAGATTCAAAAGGAAATGATGCCCCATATATTGAAAGGCACAAGTGCAATTGGACAATCCCACACAGGGACTGGAAAAACGCATAGTTTCATTATTCCAATTGTAGAACGTATTGACGTCAGCAAACAGGAAGTGCAGGCGGTAATTTCAGCACCGACACGTGAACTTGGAACGCAGATCTTCAACGAGTTGCAAAAATTAGTTGTTGGATCGGGCATTGAAGTAAAATCGTTTATCGGTGGTACAGACAAGCAACGTTCGATTAACAAATTAAAAACACAACCACATATCGTAGTTGGTACTCCGGGTCGTTTGAGAGACTTAGTGAAAGAAAACGCGTTATTGGTACACACAGGTAAAATTCTTGTAATTGATGAAGCAGATTTGGCTTTCGATCTTGGTTTTATCGAAGAAATTGACCAAGTTGCTGGGAAAATGAAAGACGATCTAGAAATGTATGTCTTTTCAGCGACAATTCCTGAAAAGTTAAAACCTTTCTTGAAAAAATACATGGAATCACCAGTTCATGTGAAAATTGGCGATAAACGTCCAACTGCAGATGGCTTAGACTTTTATCTTGTGCCAGTTCGTAGCAAGAAAAAAATGGAGCGCTTGCAGGATGTGATGAAAGTAATCAATCCGTATTTAGCCATCATTTTTGTTAACACACGTACAAATGCAGATTATGTGGCAGACCAATTAGCAAAAGAAGGCATTCGTGTCGGTCGTGTACACGGCGATTTAGCACCTCGTGAGCGCGTTAAAATGATGCGTCAAATTCGTGACTTGGAATATCAATATATTGTGGCTACAGATCTCGCTGCTCGTGGTATTGACATTCAAGGCATAAGCCATGTCATCAACTACGAATTGCCAGAAGACCTGGAATTCTTTATTCACCGCGTAGGCCGTACAGCTCGTGCAGGAATGAAAGGATTAGCGATAACGTTATTCAAGCCAGAAGAAGATGATGCGATTGTTCGTATTGAAAAAATGGGCATTCCATTCCAGCAAAAAGATATTGTCAAAGGCGAATTTGTCGACTTGAAAGAACGTCACAGCCGTACAACACGCGTTAAAAAAACGGATGCAGCTGATGCAAAAGCGAAAACAATGGTTCACAAACCGAAAAAAGTAAGACCGATGTACAAGAAGAAGATGAAGTGGAAAATGGACGAAATCAAAAAAATGGAACGTCGTAAAAATCGTAAAAAATAAGGAGATAGGTCAATGTTATTAGGATCTCACGTATCAATGAGCGGCAAAAAGATGCTGCTTGCAGCAAGCGAAGAAGCCGCTTCTTACGGAGCGTCGACTTTCATGATCTACACTGGCGCACCTCAAAACACGCGTCGCAAACCAATTGAAGACTTAAATATCGATGCTGGGCTTGCTCACATGGCAGCCAATAATCTAACAAATATTGTGGTCCATGCACCGTATATTATCAATTTAGGAAATACGCAAAAACCGGAAACCTTTCAACACGGTGTTGAATTTCTACAAAAAGAAATTGAACGTACTGCTGCACTCGGAGCAAAACAAATTGTCTTGCATCCTGGTGCTCATGTAGGAGCCGGAGCAGATGCGGGAATTGCTAAAATTATCGAAGGCTTGAATGAGGTATTGACGCAAGATTATCCGGTTAATATTGCACTTGAGACGATGGCTGGAAAAGGTACAGAATGTGGACGCAGTTTTGAGGAAATTGCCGCAATTATTAACGGTGTAACTCATAATGAGCGTTTGTCTGTATGCTTTGACACGTGCCACACACATGATGCTGGATACAACATCAAGGAAGATTTTAACGGGGTACTTGAACAGTTTGATCGTATTGTTGGGATTGATCGTCTACAAGTATTGCACATCAATGACAGTAAAAATGTTCGCGGAGCGGCTAAAGACCGGCACGAAAACATTGGCTTTGGTGAAATTGGCTTTGATGCATTAAACGGCATTGTCCATCATCCTGATTTAATGCATGTACCAAAAATTCTAGAAACGCCTTATGTAGGTGCAGATGCTAAAAATAAAAAACCGCCATATGCATTCGAAATTGAAATGTTCAAAGCGGGTGTCTTTTCACCAGGAGTTATCGAAGAATTAAAAGCTTCTTTATAATTGAAAATAGTTCATGCTGAAGACAGTCTCTTATATGAGAATTGTCTTCAGCTTTTTTAGTTTTATAACATCATAGAAATGAGAAAAAACTGATTACAAGTGATTCAAGCAAAATCTATTTACATTAACACAAAACTCTACTATACTTTTCTAGTGTAAATCGTAATCATTATTAATTAGAAAAGAGGCGAAACAATGGTTGCGCCATTAATCGACATTCAAGATATCAGTTTTGAATATGAAGAAACTAAAGCGTTAGATCATATTTCCATGAAAGTGGAAGAAGGCGATTTTTTAGCAATATTAGGTCCGAATGGATCAGGAAAATCGACATTATTAAAAATCATGCTAGGGCTTATCAAGCCAAGCAAAGGGAAAATTGAACTTTTTGGAATCGACTCAAAAAGTTTCAAAAATCGTGAATGGATTGGTTATGTTTCTCAAAAATCCAATTCGTTTAATTCTGGATTTCCTGCAACCGTTAAAGAAGTAGTAGCAGGGGGTTTAGTAAAGAAAACAGGCTTGTTTCACCGACTGCCAAAAACAATGTACCATCAAGTGGTTGAAGCATTAGAAGCGGTCAGTATGGAAGCATTTATCGATCGAAGCATTAGCGAACTCTCTGGTGGTCAGCAGCAACGTATATTTATCGCTCGAGCATTAATTGCAAAACCCAAAGTTTTAATATTGGATGAGCCAACGGTTGGGATTGATCACGAAAATGTTCAAGCGTTTTATGATATGTTAGCTAAGCTTAATAAGGAAAAAAATATCACGATGGTGTTAGTTACACATGATGTGGATACAGTAACAGATCGTATTAGTCATGTGGCGTGTTTAAACCAAACCATTCATTTCCATGGCTATAAAGAACAGCTTCACACCATGAGCGACGAGAAACGAGAAGCATGGTATGGCCATTCTGTCCGGAAAATTCATCATATCGGGGGAAGCCACACATGATTGAAGCAATTTTTTCTTATGAATTTTTACAAAATGCCTTTGCGGCAGGGTTAATCATTGGAGTTATTGCGCCGTTACTTGGCGTGTTTATTGTAGTAAGAAGACTGTCATTAATCGCTGATGCGTTAAGTCATGTTACGTTAGCGGGAATTGCAGGAAGTTTGTACTTGAGTCAAAGTGTTGCTTCCTTAGCTCTATTAAATCCACTATTTCTCGGGATTGCTGCATCAGTAGGTGGCTCTATGTTAATTGAACGTTTAAGAAGCTTGTATAAGCATTACCAAGAATTGGCGATTCCCATTATATTATCAGCAGGGATTGGGTTTGGTGCTATTTTTATTTCTTTAGCTGAAGGTTTTTCGAGTGATTTATTTGGTTATTTATTTGGCTCAGTTTCAGCGGTAAGCAGAGAAGACTTGTATATTGTGATGGCTGTGGCAATAGTCGTCCTTGCTTTTGTTTTTATATTTTTTAAAGAACTGTTCGTTTTATCTTTTGACGACGAATATGCTCGAGCTTCTGGCTTGCCAGCTAAATGGATTCATTTTATGTTTATGATTGTGACAGCGCTCGTAATTGCAGGCTCTATGCGCATTGTGGGTATATTGTTAGTATCGTCACTTATGACCATACCGGTTGCGACAGCAATGCGTGTTACAAAAAGTTTTAAACAAACAATCGTTTTATCAATTGTTTTTGGAGAAATTTCTGTTATTACTGGGCTAGTCTCTGCATTTTACCTAGACTTGGCTCCTGGTGGAACAATAGTTGTAACATCGATATTCCTCTTATTGCTTGTCCTTGCGTATAAGAAAATAATGGTTTCGCGTAAAAAAGGAGCGATTGCATGAATTTAGCAAATGCGTGGAAAATTCTAAAAGAAAAAGGTTTCAAGGAAACATCCAAACGTAATCAAATTTTAGAGTTGTTTGCGAACGATGAACGCTATTTGACGGCGAGAGATTTATTGGATGTTATGCAAAAAGATTATCCGAGCATGAGCTACGATACGGTGTACCGAAACTTAGCGACGTTTGTATCTCTTGATATATTAGAAGAAACGGAGTTATCGGGTGAACGTCATTTTCGAATGCAATGTGAGAGCGATCATCACCATCATCATTTTATTTGCATGGATTGTGGCAAAATAAAAGAAATTCCGCTTTGTCCAATGGATATGTTGGGTGCAGCACTACCGTCATACGAAATTGCTAATCACAAATTTGAAATATACGGGAAATGTCCCGAATGCAAATAAAAGCGAGAGTGGGGAAATCCACTCTCGCTTTTTTCATTATTTACGGCTTAATGTTTCGTGCAAACTAAATTCGTTTTTAACCCATTTTTCTGCTTCGAGCCAGTCATAAACACGTACGACATTCGAAGGAATGGCCTCGCGGTTATAAGGTGTATCAAATAGAATGACTGGAATATCTAGCTCTTCAGAAATCTCTACAGCATTGTCATGTTTGTCTTCAAAAAATAAATCGACGTTGTGACGTTTAGCTGTTTCAATTTTTTTGTGAGAACCGATCAATTCAATATGATCATACGCGATAGCGTGTTCTTCAAACCAATTTAGCGTGATATCACGAACATTATCGCCTCGAGCAGATATATAGTACAGTTCGTATTGATCTTTCCAATTGTTCAATATTTGTTTTGCATGATCAGAAACAGGAGAAGCCGCATATATGCGCGGCTCGGAATCCCGGAACCAAGAATAAAATTCACCTTGCGTCAAATGAGGAAGAGCTGCAGTTAAATCGTATTCTTTAATGTCATCCAATGTTAATTCACTATTAAATTGTTCATTAATATGAGGAATCAGTGACGTTGGAGAAGTCACTGTCCCATCGATATCTATTCCGAAACGATACTTCATCTTTTCACAACCTTAAACTTGTTGTTGTTCTAATTCTTTTTGCGCTTTTTCAGCTGCTTGTTTTTCAAAATAAGCTTCAGCTAACTTATCGATTTCGATTTTCAGTTCATCGACCATAGTAGCTTCAGGTACTTTACGGACCGTTTTACCGTGCATAAATAGCAATCCTTCTCCGCGAGCGCCAGCAATCCCGATATCTGCTTCACGAGCTTCACCAGGTCCGTTAACTGCGCAACCTAAAACTGCTACTTTTAACGGTGCTTTAATATGCGAGATATATTCTTCTACTTCGTTTGCAATGGAAATCAAGTCAATTTCAATGCGTCCGCATGTAGGGCATGAAATAAGTGTCGCTGCGTTTGAAGAAAGACCAAAAATTTTCAACATTTCACGCGCCACTTTAACTTCTTCTACTGGATCGGCACTAAGCGATACGCGAAGTGTGTTCCCGATACCTTTGGCAAATAATGCACCAAGACCTGCAGCACTTTTCACTGTTCCTGAGAACAATGTACCTGATTCTGTGATTCCTAAGTGCAACGGATAGTCAAACGCTTTTGAAGCGAGTTCATATGCTTCTACAGCTAAGCTGACATCCGACGCTTTTAGAGAAACAATAATGTCATGGAAATCCAAGTCTTCTAGTATTTTAATGTGGTGAAGAGCACTTTCGACCATACCTTCAGCTGTTGGATAGCCATATTTTTCTAGAATTTTGCGTTCTAGTGATCCTGCGTTCACACCAATACGAATTGGAATGCCTTTTGCTTTAGCTGCATTTACAACCGCTTCAACTTTTTCGCGTCGACCGATATTACCTGGGTTGA
Source organism: Planococcus sp. PAMC 21323 (assembly GCF_000785555.1). Classification (NCBI taxonomy): domain Bacteria; kingdom Bacillati; phylum Bacillota; class Bacilli; order Caryophanales; family Caryophanaceae; genus Planococcus; species Planococcus sp. PAMC 21323. Next base: position 1,345,182 of record NZ_CP009129.1, read on the forward strand.
TCCGAATTTTATCGGCGCCTTGTTCGATTGCAATTAAAGCTAATTTATAATCAAAGTGAATATCTACTACTAAAGGAATGTTGATGCGTTCTTTAATTGCACCAATGGCATATGCTGCACGTTCATCAGGACATGCTACACGAACAATTTGGCATCCGGCTTCTTCTAAACGTAAAATTTCAGCAACCGTTGCTTCTACATCGTGGGTTTTTGTCGTAGCCATACTTTGTATAAATAATTCATTACTGCCGCCAATCGTTAAATCTCCGACTTTTACGGGGCGCGTTTTTGAACGGTGTGTCATCTCGCTCATGAAAAAATCTCTCCTTTTTAGTGGTGGCCTGTTTTACCGGCTCACATATCTTTGTCCTACATACTAGCAATACATCAAATTATGCAGGCTCTCTTCTATTACCTATAGCCATTTTAGCAGTGTCGCGCTCTAAAAGACAAGAAAGACGGTTAATTAGCGATAGCTTTTATTACGAATAACGTAGAAACTTAAACCTTTTTAGTAGCTGGTTTTTTAGGGTAGTAACCAATTGCTAAGTATAGATAGAGGATAGTAAGCAAACTAGTAGCTAAGGTAACACTAAAACCAAAGTCAAAAAAGCTTAATACGAATGCAATAAATGTCGGAAATGTGACACTAAGTGCAGTTGTTCTCCAGACGTGACGGTATTCACCACGCCGTTTTCTTCCATTCAATATTACTAAAGCAATAAAGGCAAAAAAGCTAATTTTAACAAAATGATAAATTGTAGTAGAAACAAACAAGAAGATAAAAGCAAATGGATATAATAGCCACTCTATTTCTTCTACAAATTCAACAAGTCCGTCTATGCCACTAGATGAATTGCCTAACCCTGTAATCCATTCTATAAAGGAAACAACTGTCAACAGCGTGATAAACACAAAAATAAATTGCATTATTTTTCCGATGGTCATAATTCTGACGGCTGCTTGTTTTTTAGGTTCTATCAAACTCGCTTTAAATAATTGGTATATATTCAAATTCATCTTCCTTTCATCAATATCAATAATCGTACCACGTAGATTGTAAAAAAATATCCGGTTTTGTTACGGGAATGTAAATTTTGAAGAAAGGTGTTTACAAATTATTAGTAAACTACGCATAATAGGTTAGGTGTGAATATGAAGTTTAGGAGTTGAATAGGTATCGTGGAAATGAACTGGCAAGAAATCCTCTTTTCCTTCTTTGGTGGATTAGGGATTTTCCTATTTTCAATTAAGTTTATGGGTGATGCTTTACAAAAAGCAGCAGGTGATAAACTGCGTGACATCTTGGATCGTTTTACAACTAATCCATTCATGGGTGTTTTAGTAGGTATTATTGTAACCATCTTAATTCAATCAAGTTCAGGTACTACAGTAATTGTGGTTGGATTAGTTAGTGCTGGGTTTATGACCTTGAGACAGGCAATTGGTGTTATAATGGGTGCCAACATTGGTACGACTGTAACAGCCTTTATCATCGGACTAGACGTAGGAGCATACTCCTTACCAATTATGGCAGTCGGAGCCGCTATGATTTTCTTCATTAAGAAAAACAAAATCCAAAACATCGGACAAGTTATCTTCGGTTTTGGTGGTCTTTTCTACGGTATGGAATTAATGGGTGGCGGGATGAAACCGTTGCGCGAATTACCAGCCTTTATCGATATGACGATTAATCTGAGTGAATTCCCAATTTTAGGAGTATTCGTAGGAACAGTCTTTACATTAATTGTTCAGAGCTCAAGTGGTACTGTAGCAATTCTTCAGGGACTTTACGCTGAAAACATCCTGACGCTTGGCGCATCACTGCCAGTTCTATTCGGTGACAATATCGGGACGACCATCACAGCTGTACTTGCAGCACTTGGGACTTCGATTGCAGCACGCCGTGCAGCAGCAGTACATGTACTGTTTAATATTGTTGGGTCGGTTATCTTCTTAATCTTATTAATTCCTTTTACAGCGTATGTAGAATGGATTTCAGGGGTCTTGGCATTAGAGCCGAAAATGCAAATTGCATTTGCTCATGGTTCATTTAACGTAGCAAACACGATCATTCAATTCCCATTAATAGGTGCTTGGGCATATCTTGTAACAAAAGTTATTCCAGGTGAAGAAGTATTAGTTGAATTTAAACCAAAACATTTAGATATCCACTTTATCGAACAATCTCCTTCTATTGCACTTGGTCAAGCAAAAGAAGAAATTTTGCGCATGGGTCAATATTCAGTGCAAGGATTAGAAGAAACATATAAGTATTTAATGTCTAAGAGTAAGAAAAATGCAGAAATGGGTTATCAGTTAGAAGATGCAATCAACAATCTTGATAGCAAAATCACAGATTACCTCGTACTCATTTCAGCGGAATCGATATCAGCAGCTGATTCCACACGTCACACAATGTTAATGGAAACGGTTCGTGACATTGAACGAATTGGTGATCATTTTGAAAACATCATTGAGCTAGTTGACTATCAGGAAAACAATAAAGTGAAAATCACGGATAGTGCAATGGAAGATTTAACAGAAATGTTTACATTGACGATTGCAACAGTTCAAAAAGCATTAAACGCTTTGGATACAACTAGCCATGAACTTGCTCGTGAAGTAGCTGAACAAGAAGACTTAATCGACAAAATGGAACGTAAATTCCGCAAAAAACATATTTTACGCTTGAACGAAGGCGTATGTACTGGACAAGCAGGAATTGTCTTTGTCGACATCGTAAGTAACTTAGAGCGAATCGGTGACCATGCAGTGAATATTGCAGAAGCAATTTTAGGAAACCGCGCTTAAGTAAATATAAAAGCCTCTCTTCTATCACACTTTACATTTATAAAAATGTAGAGCACGATAGTAGAGAGGCTTTTTATAGGGAGGAATAGAGATGGAAATCATCGGTTGGATTTTAATCTTGCTTTGTTTTGCTATTGGATTTATCGGTTTGGTTTATCCAATTATACCGGCTGTCTTGTTTATTTTCGGAGGCTTTATCATGTACGGCTTGTTTTTCAGCTTTAGTGATTTGCCATGGTGGTTCTGGGCGATTCAAAGTTTATTTGTTATTTTATTATTTGGGGCAGATGCGATTGCAAATGCTTATGGTGTTAAAAAATTCGGAGGATCCAGAGCAGGTCTTTGGGGTAGTACAATTGGTTTGATTGTTGGTCCTTTCGTAATCCCAATTGTGGGCATTTTAATTGGACCTTTTATCGGTGCAATCATTGCTGAGATTCTTTTTAATAAATCGACTTTAAAGAAATCATTTCTTTCTGGTGTTGGATCAGTCGTCGGTTTTATCACTTCAGTTTTCACCAAAGGGATCATTCAAACCGTTATGGTGATTATTTTCTTCTTTACTATTTAACTAGCGAAAGGTTAAGAGAATCGAGCATATTTTCAAGATAGTCGGTCAAAGGACTGAATAACGTGCTTTGCCGTGCATTTTGTTTGTAACAGCTTAGAAATTTTGATACGCTAAGAAGGTAGACCAATAGACTCAAGGAGGAATTTAATTATGGCTTATGAATTACCAGAATTACCTTACGCGTATGACGCACTTGAACCACATATTGACAAAGAAACGATGAACATTCATCACACGAAACACCACAACACGTACATCACAAACGTAAATGCGGCTTTAGAAGGTCACGAAGATCTTGCTTCAAAATCAGTTGAAGAGTTAATTGCTGATCTAGATGCAGTTCCTGAATCTATTCGCACAGCAGTTCGCAACAACGGCGGCGGACATGCAAACCATTCATTATTTTGGAAACTATTGTCTCCAAACGGTGGTGGCAACCCAACAGGCGCTTTAGGCGAAGCAATCAACAGCAAGTTTGGAAGCTTTGACGAATTTAAAGAAAAATTCGCAGCTGCTGGAAAAACTCGTTTTGGATCAGGATGGGCATGGCTTGTTCTTTCAAATGGCGAATTAGAAGTAGTATCAACACCTAACCAAGACTCTCCATTAATGGAAGGTAAAACTCCGTTACTTGGACTTGATGTATGGGAGCATGCTTACTACTTGAAATATCAAAATAAACGTCCAGATTATATTAACGCTTTCTGGAACGTAGTTAATTGGGAAGAAGTTTCAAACCGTTACGAAACAGCAAAATAAGACGTCACAATTGAAACTTTACACACACTTTTTCGTCAGAAAAAGTGTGTGTTTTTTTTATGGGATGATATACTGATAACTGGATATTTTTTGTGAAAGGAGCAAATTGCTCATGAAACCGCCTCAAAAAAGACGCATTTCACTTGCCAGAGTAAAATTGCAGTCAAATACTGTCTTTCGAATGAATGTCCTGTTTTTCACAATTTTCTTATTGTTTTCTTTGTTGATTTTACGTTTAGGTTTTCTTCAAATTGTTAAAGGAGAAGACTACGCGCGTGCAATCGCTAGAACTGAAGAAGTCCCAGTCAACACAAGTGTCCCAAGAGGACGCATATTTGACAGCCAGGGACGAATTCAAGTTGGCAACAAACCGGTCAATGCCATTACCTATACGGCGATGCAAACGACTAAAAGAGAAGAAATGATGACAGTGGCACGAGAATTAGCGAAGATGATCGAAAAAAACATTGATAAAGTGACGCTCCGGGATAAACAGGATTTTTATATACAATTAAATACAGAAAGTGCAACAAAAAAAGTGACAGAAGAAGAAAGAGCAGCTATTGCTTCTGAGGATATTACTGAAAAAGAAAAGCAACGAAAACTCGATGCTTTAGTAAGAGAAAAAATTACGGATGAGGAATTAGCAAGTTTATCTGCAGAAGACCTAGAAGTGCTAGCGATTTATCGCGAGATGACTTCAGGGTATGCACTGTCCCCTCAAATGATTAAAAATGAAGATGTGACAGATGAAGAATTTGCGCGTGTTTCAGAACGTTTAACAGACCCAAAACTAAAAGGTATAAATACAGTGACCGATTGGAAAAGGATCAAATCAAGTGATCTTACGATTTTAGGGAGCACAACGACACCTGAAACTGGAATTCCTGCCACGAAATTAGATTATTATTTAGCGCGTGATTATTCGAGAAATGATCGTATTGGTGTAAGCTTTTTAGAACAACAATACGAAGAAGTGCTACAAGGTCAAAAATCGGTAGTGAAAAATGTGACCGATGGCCGAGGAAGTGTTATCGAAACAATTCCTGTTGATGAAGGAAAAGCAGGGAAAGATTTGGTTTTATCGATAGATAGTGAGTTGCAAAGTGAATTAGAAAAAATTGTCGAAGATAAATTGCTAGCCCTCAAAAAACTGCCAAAGTCGGAACTTGTTAAGGACGCATATTTAGTTATGATGAATCCAAAGACCGGAGAAGTATTGTCGATGGTCGGTAAGCGACTTGGTGAAGATGAAGATGGCAAACAAGTGATTTATGATTATGCATTTGGTACATTCACGGCATCTCATGAAATGGGTTCAACGGTCAAAGGTGCGACTTTGTTAACGGGTTATGCCAAAAACGCAGTGGAATTAAATGAAGTTCAAATTGATGAGCCGATTAAACTCGCCGGTGCAAAATATAAAAAATCTATTTTTAATACGCAACCCTTTAACCGCATTCCTATGACAGATTTGATGGCGATCGAACGATCTTCAAACGTCTATATGTTTAAAATCGCAATGAAAATTGCGGGGGTCGAATATCAATATAATCGTGGGTTGTACGTAGCTCCTGAAACTTTTGCTGAAATGCGAAATTCATATGCTCAATTTGGTTTGGGTGTAAAAACCGGTATTGATTTGCCAAATGAAGGAACAGGTTATATGGGGGGTACTTACCCAGGTGCTATGCTCCTCGATTTAGCAATCGGACAATATGATACCTATACACCCATGCAGTTAGCTCAGTATATTTCAACAATCGCAAACGATGGTTACCGAATGGAACCTCACGTGGTTAAAGAAATTCGTAGTGCGTCAACAGATGGTGTGACACTGGGCCCAATTGAAACAATTATTGAGCCTAAAATTCTAAATCGCATTAATAATACACAAGAAGAAATTGAACAAGTTCAAACCGGTATGCGAAATGTGTATATTGGAAGTTCTGGTTCAGCTCGTGCGCAATTTAGCGATGCACCTTATACCGCTGCTGGAAAAACCGGTACTGCCGAAGTGTATTTCAATGAAAAAGGTCATGAACTGACAAAAGAATATGCGATTAATATTGCCCATGTTGGCTATGCACCCTTTGAAAATCCTGAAATTGCTTATGCAGTAGTAATTCCATATGTTACGAGAGATCCAGAAAATGTCCCAAGAGCGAACAATGAAATTGCTCGTGCGGCGGCAGACAAATATTTTGAGATAAAAAGTAAAGAAAAGGTAGAAGAATCGAATTTAATCAAACCGCCATACAGCAAAACAGTCGAAGTGGAAGGCGAATAAACTATAGCTCCAGGGAATTTCTCTTTATAAGAGATATTCCTTGGGGCTTTTTTGTATAATCACAGCTATTTACAATTTCTTAACATTGCCTTTATATGTCCTCAACAATCACTCTCTATAGTAGAGAATGTAAACAAACATAATTAATAGGGGGAAACAACATAATGAGAAACTGGAAATTTGCAATGGCGTCAACAATTCTTGGGTCAGCTTTAATTCTGGGTGCATGTGGCAGCACGGATACACAAGAAACGAGTTCAGAAACAGCAGGAGAAGCAGTTGTTGAAGGAACGGTTTCTGGTGATGGATCATCTACTGTGGCACCAATTATGGAAGGCATTGTTGAAGAATATGCTGGAGCACAGCCGGATGTTCAAGTTACAGTCGGTACATCAGGTACTGGTGGTGGATTTGAAAAATTCATTCAAGGTGAAACAGATTTCTCGAATGCTTCTCGCCCTATAAAAGAAGAAGAAGCAGCAAGTCTTAAAGAAGCAGGAATTGACTATACAGAATTCCGATTGGCTTATGACGGATTATCAGTAGTTGTCAGTCAAGAAAATGACTGGGTAGAAGATTTAACAGTAGAAGATTTAAAAAAACTATGGGTAGAGGATGGCGCAACTAAAAAGTGGTCTGATATCAATTCAGAATGGCCAGATGAAGAAGTTGTCTTTTATGCACCTGGAACAGATTCAGGAACGTTCGATTATTTTAACGAAGTGATTCTAGAAGATGAAGATTTAGTTAGTTCAGCAACGCTTTCTGAAGACGACAATACATTAGTACAAGGTATACAAGCAGATCCAAATGCAATCGGGTTTTTCGGCTATGCCTATTACGTTGCAAACCAAGATACGTTAAAAGTTGTCTCAATTGATGGTGTCGAACCTAACGACGAAACGATCGAGTCAGGGGAATACTCGCCGCTATCACGTCCATTGTTCACATATGCTAATAATGCAGCACTTTCTGACAACGAAGCAGCCTACGATTTTATGACATACGCGCTTGAAAATGCAGGAGTTATGGCCGAAGCTGTTGGATATGTAGCTTTGCCTCAGGAAGAGTATGACAAAGACTTAGCAGATTTAGAGGCTTTGAAATAAAGATAAGAACCAGTCTAGTATAGTCTGAGGGTGAGCAGCCACTGCTCACCTTTTGCGGTTGAAAGGGGATTCGATATGCGACCATCTGTACAAGAAATGATCGCACGATCAAATGGAAAGAAAAACAAAAAGGTCATAGAAAAACTGATTCCTGTCATTCTTTTCTTGATCGCTTCGGTTTCAGTATTAACATCTCTCGGGATTGTTTTAACCTTAATTGTTGAAACTATCACTTTTTTCACACGTGTACCATTTTTTGATTTTATATTTGGCACCACTTGGCTGCCATTTTCAAATAAAGATGCTCAGTTTGGCATTTTGCCGTTAATAGTTGGGACATTAAAGGTCACGGTAATTGCTATCGTTGTAGCGGTACCAATTGGCATTTCTGCTGCTATTTATTTGAGTGAGTACGCAAGTGACAATGTGCGTCGTGTATTAAAACCAGTTCTAGAAGTATTAGCTGGAGTTCCAACAATTGTTTACGGTTTTTTCGCCTTAACATTTGTAACGCCTGTACTTCAAGCCGTATTCCCAGAAATTAAAATTTTCAACGCGATTTCTCCAGGAATTGTGGTCGGGATTATGATTATTCCAATGATCGCTTCTCTATCAGAAGATGCCATGTCATCTGTACCTAAAAGCATAAGAGAAGGTGCATTAGCAATGGGCTCTACTAAGTTTGAAGTGGCATGGAAAATCACAGTACCGGCTGCGCTTTCTGGAATTATTGCATCTATCGTACTTGCTGTATCGAGAGCCATTGGGGAAACGATGATCGTATCGCTTGCGGCTGGTTCTACACCAAGATTCGACGGCGACTTTACAGGGTCAATTCAAACAATGACAGCATATATCGTCCAAGTATCAAAAGGGGACGCAGGATTTGGTACAACGATTTATTATTCCATTTACGCAGTTGGATTTACGTTATTTGTTTTTACAATGACGATGAATATCCTTGCCGGCTACGTCTCAAAACGGTTTAGGGAGGAATATTGATATGAGATATATCGAACACCAAACAGTCGTAAAACGAATGAATGGCAGATTGATTGTAAATAAGGTTTTTAAATCAATATTCTTACTTGCTACGTTACTGGCGTTACTGGCATTGGTTATTTTACTTTACCGTATTGTTTCGCAAGGAGCGGGACATTTGTCAATAGAGTTTTTGACTAACTTTGCTTCTCGGTTCCCTGAGAAGGCGGGGATTAAAGCAGCCTTAGTGGGTTCTCTTTGGTTGATGATGGTAGTTGCTCCAACTTCAATTATTTTAGGAGTCGGATCTGCTATTTATCTTGAAGAATACGCAAAACAAAATCGAATCACTGCGTTTATTCGCATGAACATTTCTAATCTGGCTGGAGTGCCTTCAGTCGTATTCGGTTTATTAGGGCTTACAATATTCGTTCGTGCACTTGCGCTTGGCAATAGTGTACTTGCTGCAGGATTTACAATGAGTTTATTAATTTTACCAGTTATTGTCGTTTCTGCACAAGAAGCGATTCGATCAGTTCCCCGCGAGCTGCGTGATGCATCCTACGGAATGGGTGCCACCAAATGGCAAACAATCGTCAAAATCATTTTACCGGCTGCCATTCCTGGAATTTTAACAGGAAGTATTTTAGCGCTATCACGAGCGATTGGCGAAACTGCGCCATTAATAGTTATTGGTGTTCCAGTCATAATTCAGTTTTTACCTGCAGGTGTCATGGATACATTTACTGCCTTGCCGATGCAAATATATGATTGGTCGAGTCGTCCGCAACAGGAGTTTCAAACAGTTGCAGCAGCGGGAATCATGGTGTTGATGGCTGTCTTATTGTTTATGAATTCGATAGCGGTTCTTATACGAAACAAATTCGATAAACGTTATTAACGCTAATTATGTGGAAGGGGTTCTACAAATGACAACTATTATTACAGAGAAGCCAGTAATTGAAACAACAACTATAAAATCTGCTAAAAAAGCAGTTTATGAAACCAACCAACTTAATCTTTGGTACGGTACGAATCATGCGTTAAAAAATATTGACCTTGAAATTCAAGAAAATGAAGTTACGGCAATTATCGGACCCTCAGGTTGCGGGAAGTCAACGTATTTAAAGACGCTGAATCGGATGGTTGAATTGGTTCCTTCCGTCAAAACCTCTGGAGAAATTCTTTATAGAGGACGCAATATTTTCGATCACGATTATGGCGTAGAAGAGTTGCGTACCCGTGTAGGGATGGTTTTTCAAAAGCCAAATCCATTTCCAAAGTCGATTTATGACAATATCGCATATGGACCACGCATACACGGTATAAAAAACAAGAAAATCCTTGATGAAATTGTAGAGAAAAGTTTACGTGGCGCTGCGATTTGGGATGAAGTAAAAGATCGCTTAAATGAAAATGCATATAGCGTTTCTGGAGGACAGCAACAACGGATTTGTATTGCTCGTGCATTAGCAATAGAGCCCGATGTTATTTTAATGGACGAGCCAACTTCGGCTCTCGATCCGATTTCTACATTAAAAGTAGAAGAACTTGTACAAGAACTGAAAAAAGATTATAGCATTATTATCGTTACACATAATATGCAACAAGCTGCTCGTATTTCCGATAAAACGGCATTTTTCTTAAATGGCGAAGTTATCGAGTTTGATCAAACAGATACAATATTTTCAAACCCATCCGATAAACGTACGGAAGATTATATTTCAGGCAGATTTGGTTAAAGGGAGGCGAATGGTTTGTCAGTACGCGAAAAATTTGAATTCGAATTAAATACTGCTCAAGAAGAATTAATTACTTTAAGCACGATGGCAGTTAATGCGTTAAATAAATCGATGGAAGCATTAATAAAGCAAGATGTGGATGCCGCATTAGAAGTAATAGAAGATGACAAGGATATCAATCAATTAGAAGAGTTTATCAATGACCGTGTTATTTTGATGATAGCGAAACAATCCCCCGTAGCGACAGATTTAAGGCGCTTAATCGTAACGATAAAAGTAGCTTCAGATATGGAACGGGTTGGTGATTATGCGGTTAACATTGCGAAAGAAACGATTCGTATTGGCAACCAAGAATTATTGCCGCAAATAAAGCAGATCCAGCAAATGCAAAAGCTGGCTGTTGCGATGTTGCACCAAGTGATTGACGCTTTTGTAGAAGAGGATATAGTCAAAGCAAAAGAAATTGCAGAACTCGACGATCAAGTTGATGAGCTATACGGCGACGTTATTCGGAAATTGATGCAAGCAGGTGGAGAAAATCCAGGAAAGCTTGGTCAAATTACACAATTGGCTTTTATCAGTCGCTATATGGAACGATCGGCTGATCACGCGACGAATATCGCTGAACAATTGTTCTTCCTCGTACGCGGCCGCCATTATGATTTAAACAAATAATAAAAGTTACCAATCAAAGATTATGTGATGCCGGTAGCGATCAGCTACCGGTCTTTCTTTTTATTTGGCAAGGTTCAATATTATTAGTATTTTACAGTAGACTTTATCATGAGATATGCTATAATAATTAAGTCGTATAGATCATGCTTATTTACAAACGATCTTTGAAAGAATTAGGAGGGATACCGATGCGTGTTAACATCACTTTAGCTTGTACAGAATGTAGCGAACGTAACTACAGCACTGTTAAAAATAAGCGCAACAACCCTGAGCGTCTTGAAATGAAAAAATATTGCTCACGTGAAAAGAAAATGACAGTACACCGTGAAACGAAGTAATTCATTGATTGCCAAAACCTAATACGGGTTTTGGCTTTTTTCTTTTTAAAGGAGAAGATTCTGATATGGATAAAAAAACTCAACGCAATCATGTGCTAGCATCGCTTCGTCAAATGACAGCCGAACAATATAGCAACAATTCGCAAGTGATCGTAGACCAGTTAATGAAAGATCCTGCGTTTTTATCAGCAAAAACCATTGGACTAACAATTTCCGCGTTTCCCGAAGTAGATACAGTAAAGTTAATAGAAAAGAGTTGGTCAGCGGGTAAAAAGGTCGTTGCACCTAAATGCATTACATCAAATCGAACAATGGACTTTCGAGTATTTGAGCATTTCAATCAATTAGAAACTGTTTATATGAAATTGAAAGAACCAATTGTCGCAGAAACAACTTCCGTTAAACCGGATGAAATCGATTTATTGATCGTACCGGGTGTGGTTTTTTCAACACAAGGATTTAGAATTGGATTTGGTGGAGGCTATTATGATCGCTTTTTAGCAAATTACTCAGGTCAAACACGATCATTGGCATTTGATCGGCAAATTGCGATGAAAATTCCAGTCGAAAACCATGATTTACCTGTGCAAGGTATTTATACAGAAAGCGGGTTTATCGATTTAAAGGCGGTAGGTAGATGAAAAATTTATATGATGTCATGCAATTATTAAAGCGCTATGGCACAGTTATATATACAGCGGATTACACGGCAGATCTTGGTCTGATGGAAGAAGAAATTAAAGAATTGTATCGTTTGCAATTTATAACAGCTAAAGAATTTTCAACTGCTTTGCTGATTTTGCGCCATCAAAGATCCGAATACGATAAAAAATAAATTCGTTTTACGAAACTTCTAGTTGTTTCATCCGTCTTAATAAGGGTGATTACTTCAATTGATCGTAAATATCTTTTATAATGAAATATTAAGTAAACAGAAAAACAAATAGAATAGGAGGATGTCTAGGAATGTTAAAAAAAGATTGGCCAAAACATACAGTCCTGGCAATTGCCATCATCGCCACTTGGCTAAAAACATACATCGTTTACAAAACGAGTTTTTCAATAACTATTGAAAACTTGCTACAAGAATTTATCTTGTTTATCAACCCATTGAGCATGCTGTTATTTATTTACGGAGTTTCATTGTTCTTTAAAACTAATAAAGCTAAAAATGTCTATTTATTATCGGTAGCAGTCGTTACGTCAATTGTTTTATACGGAAACGTTGCATTTTATCGATTTTTCAATGACTTTATCACCTTGCCTGTATTGTTCCAAACTGATAACTTTGGAGATTTAGGATCTAGCGCAGCAGCTAGTGTATTTTGGACAGATCTTTTTTACTTTTCAGATGTCCTGCTTATTTTGCTAGCCATTAAATTTATTAAAGTAAAACCGAGTAAAGTAGGAGCTCAATCTGTTCAGCGCAAAGCTTATTATATTTTGGCGTTGGCAGTGCTCTTCTTTAATCTAGGACTTGCAGAAGCAGAACGGCCACAATTATTAACGCGCAGCTTTGATCGTGAAATGTTAGTGAAAAACTTAGGTATGTATAATTATCACTTATACGATATTTACGTTCAGTCGAAATCACAAGCTCAACGTGCATTAGCAGATGGCTCAGAGTTGGTTGAAGCAAATAGTTATGTGCGTGCGAACCAAATTGAACCTTCTGCAGAGATGAAGGGGATTGCTGAAGGACGTAATTTAATCGTCGTAACGCTTGAATCTTTGCAGAGTTTTGTGATCAACGAAGAAATGAATGGACAAACGATAACGCCGTTTATGAACTCGTTAACAGAAGATGAAGACACCATTTATTTTGAAAACTTTTACCATCAAACGGGTTTAGGCAAAACTTCTGATTCAGAATTCTTGCTTGAAAACTCACTTTATCCGCTAAGTGGTGGAGCAGTATTCTTTACACATAGTGGAAACACATTCAACTCGATGGCTGAAAGCCTAGGGAACGAAGGTTATGCTACAAACGTTCAACATGCGAATACGAAGAGCTTTTGGAATCGCGACATCATGTATGAATCGTTAAATATTGACGAATTTTATGATGTGGAAAGTTTTGAAGTCGGTGAAGGTCAAGCGGTCAACTGGGGCATGAAAGATGTTCCATTTATGGAACAGTCTGTTGAGCACATGACTGACATGCCACAACCTTTTTATAGTCGCTTATTAACATTAACAAATCATCATCCATTCACATTGGATGAAGAAGATAAATTAATCGGTGAATACGATTCAAATTCAGGAACCTTAAATCGTTATTTCCAAACATCACGTTATTTAGATGAGTCGGTGAAAGTTCTTTTCGATGAGTTAAAAGAACAAGGACTATATGAAAACTCAATTATTGTGATGTACGGTGACCATTACGGGATTTCTGAAAATCACAACGTGGCCATGTCGCAATATTTAGGTGAAGAAGTAACACCATTTACATCCGCAGAATTGCAGAAAGTTCCTTTCTTTGTTCACATTCCAGGTTACGGTAAAGGATATGTGGAAGATGAAGTAGGTGGTCAAATCGACATGCGTCCAACGATTATGAACTTGCTAAACATTGATACGTCAAAAGATATTCAGTTTGGTGGAGATTTGTTCTCGGAAGAACATGAAGAATTTGTGATTTTCCGTGACGGACGTTTTGTTACTGACGAAGTAGTATATGCAGGAAATGTTTGTTATGACAAAGAAACGGGTGAACCGACTGAACAAGAGTTGTGTGCACCGCTCATTGAGCAGTCGTTAACCGAACTTGAATATTCTGAGTCGATTATTAACGGAGATTTATTGCGTTTTTACGACGAAGAAGATGGTCAGTTAACTACAATTCCTGATGTTGAATTAAAACAATAAACAAAAGGAGAGTGCGCGAAGCACTCTCCTTTTTTCATGCAATAAAAAAAGCCGATGCATCATGCATCAGCTTTTTTTAGATTAATGTAGGCTTGGTGGATAACCTTGTGTGATAAGTGTTGCGATCGCAAACCCGCCAAAAATCACAAAAGTTCCGAAGTTAAAAAGGAAACCTAGAACTTCTTTGTTTTTAAGCGTTTGTACAGTGCCGATTGCTGCAAGAATTGCAATAAGTCCAAAAATAACTACTAACATCCAACTCATCGATGACACTCCCTTCAACTTAAACAGCCAGTGCCGCTTTGTTCTCTTTATATTGTAAAGATATTCCGCCGTTTTGTCGAGGACAAAAAGTGTCAGTATCTTGACAGTCTCTAATGGACTACATGTTATAATCGAAAAGAGGTGAAAGAAATGTTGAAAATCAATCAATTAGAGTTAGGTCCGATTCAAACAAATTGTTACATCATTTCCGATGATCAAAAAAATTGTCTAATTTTTGATCCGGGCGAAGAAAGTGCGAAGATAGAAGCGGTATTGAAAAAGAAAGGCTTAACACCGATTGCAATTTTATTAACGCATGCGCATTTTGACCATATAGGTGCTGTAGATGACATAAGAGAGCGCTATTCGATACCGGTTTATTTGCATCATTTAGAAAAAGATTGGTTAAGTCGTCCAAACTTAAACGGTTCTGGAAAATATGCAGCAATGCCAGATTATCGGTTGAAAGATGCAGACGTCCTATTAACAGACGAAAAAATCTTAGAGATTGGATCTTTTAAGATGGACATTTTCCATACCCCAGGACATTCCCCAGGAAGCGTGAGTTACTCGTTTGGCAATGAAGGGTTTGCGATTGTTGGGGATGTTATTTTCCGGGGAAGTATCGGTCGTACAGATTTGATCGACGGCTCTGAGAAAAGGCTCCTACAGTCTATAGAAGAGTCGATATTGCCGCTTCCAGAGCATATGATTCTGTATCCAGGACATGGCCCAGAAACAACTCCAGAGCAAGAATTAGCTAGCAATCCGTTCTTAAAGGTCTTCAAACAATAATTATTTTACAAAAAACAAACGGTGTATCGGGAAATCCGATACACCGTTTGTTTTTTTATTCGCATTGATTAATGTCCAGCACCAGGAACGTGGATGAACGTAGAGTAATAAGTGAAGCCTACGAAAAATACTGTCAAGTAGGCAGCAAAAATGTACATATACATGCGTTCAGAAATATTTAAAAATCCAAGAAGAACAAAAATACCGGTATTTGCTACCATTAGCAATGATACTTCAACCATATCGCCTACATAAAAGAGAACTGCAAATATTCCAGTCCACCATCCCATTAATTTGAACATATTATTCATGGGTAATCCCTCCTTTGCCACAACACAATAATCTCTCATTCATTATATAGGAAACAGAGTGAATGTGTAAACAACGAGTTCGTCTTTCTTTGTGACAAACAGGTGTACAGCAAAGATTGCTAGCTAAGTTCTATATGGAGCATAGAAATAAGATTGTTCATAAAAAATACATACCCTTCAAATATGAGATTTGACCTGATATCGGGGTTCAAAAAATTATTTTGGCAAAAGCTATTTCCTTCTAAAAAAGAGGCGGTTATACTATGGGGGAACAAGGAGGCGGCCTTTGTTCAAGGCAAAACTGGAGGTGGACATGCAATCAATTATCGAGCGCCGCTGTGTTGACCTTTTGCATGATGCGGCAAAAAATGGCACAACAGACATCCACATCAAACCCGAACCATCCTGCTACACCGTTACTTATCGCTCGTTCCAAAACTTGCGACAAGTAAAACAACTCCCCTTTGATTTGGGTGATCGCATGATTGCTTATTTCAAATACCTGTCCCTTTTAGATATGAGTGAAAAGAGAAAACCCCAAACTGGTTCTTTTCAACTTACCATCAACGACTTATCCCATTATTTTCGAATTTCAACCTTACCTTCTGTATTAACTAAAGAAAGCATTGTGATCCGAATTATGCCTGATGATGCCGCGCAATCAATCCATCAGTTGGCAGCATTTCGTGACTCTGCTCGACTTTTAGAGAATTTATCAGAAGCGTCTCAAGGGCTAATTTTGTTTACAGGTCCTACCGGATGTGGTAAATCAACGACTTTGTATTCGTTGTTGAAACATTGTTCGGACAAGTTAAATCGAAACATTATCACACTTGAAGATCCAGTAGAGCGCAAAAACCAATCAATCTTGCAAATCCAGGTAAATGAAAAAGCGGGACTTAGTTATGCTACGGGGCTTAAAGCAATTCTTCGTCATGATCCAGATATTATTATGATCGGTGAAATACGTGATGCTGAAACGGCTCAAATAGCAGTGCGTGCTGCTTTAACGGGACATTTAGTGTTCTCAACAATTCATGCCAGGCATTCCGTAGGATGTTTGCATCGTTTAAACGACCTCGGTATATCTTTTGAAGACATGACTCAAACTTTGGTGGCAATATCTGCTCAAAAAATTATTCCAATGTTTTTAGATCTTGAACAAACTGTGCCTAGTCACCGCGCTCTTTATGAAATTCTGGACGGCGAACGATTAGAAGAGGCGTTAATGTCCGCTCAACAGAAAAAAATATATTCATTACCAAGTCATTTGTCCTTTGCTGGTCAAGTTCGGGAAGGAGTGAAAATCGGTGCGATTGAGCCTTCCTACGCGCTCAAACAAGATTCGCCTTCGTGACCGCGAACAATTTTTGACGCGTTTATCGGTACTAATGAAAGAGGGGTATTTGCTGCCAGTCGCGTTAAGCCTTTTATTGCCGATGCATACTTCAAAGCTAGAAGAAGCATTGGCTGGCATTACGGCTATTTTAAAAGAAGGTGGCCGTGCAGCAGAAATACTAAAATTTTTAGGGTTTAAAGATCATGTGTTGTTTCCAGTTGAAATTGCTGAATCCCACGGTCGATTGGCAGAATCAATTGACAGCATTGCTAAAAGTTTTGCGCGAACAGAGCGGGTGCAAAAAAAGTTGAAAAATATTTTAATCTATCCAGTATCTTTATTAATTTTTACATCTATCTTATTTTTGTTTTTCCGAACAAGCTATGTACCAAATCTGACGGAAATGATGAAATCGATGCAAACTGGGGATGAAGCTTCGGGTGTGCCTGCTTATTTATTGAGTTTGCCTGATTTTTTTATCGCTATTTTTGCTAGTATCGCTTTGTCAGTGTACGTGTACAGTCAACTATTAAAAAAGTTAACAGTAGATCGGCAAATCAATTGGCTCTTGTCGGTTCCTATTATCCGCAGTTTTATGAGACTGTATTGGTCGCATTTACTGGCACGTGAGCTCGGTACTTTATTGCATAGTGGAATTTCAATGCAAGAATCATTGGATTTGTTACAACGGCAAAGCTACCACCGAATTATTCAATTTATGGCACACCTGTCTCATAAAGAGTTAATGATGGGACAAAGTTTTTCTAGGTCGTTAGAACATGTTGCGTTCGTTTCTAAAGATATGCCCGCATTTGTACAACATGGTGAAATGATAGGATATTTAGGAAAAGAGCTTCTTCTTTATAGTGAAGTACTAATGGAACAAATTGAACAGCAAACGCAGCAATTGCTGCGAATCATTCAACCAAGCTTTTTTGTTATGATCGCTATTTGCATTATCGGTGCTTATTTGGCGATTTTAATGCCAATGTATAACTTAGTTCATACCATTTAAGGAGGAAAAATATGCGTTTATTAAAAAATCAAAGAGGATTTACGTTGATCGAGATGTTGATTGTTATGCTAATCATTACGGTGTTAATTGCTATTGCGATACCAAATGTCACTAAGCAATCTTCTGCAGTTGAAGAAAAAGGTTGCAAAGCATTTGTACAAATGGTGCAAGGTCAAGTCGAGTCCTACCGAATGGATAGGAAAGCCATTCCTACCATGTCGGATCTAACTGACGGTGAATATTTAAAAACAGGTGAAACAAATTGTCCAAATGGGGACGTCGTGACCATTTCGGCTACAGGAGTCGTTAGTTCTGCAAAACCTTAACGAAAAAGGATTTACATTGTTGGAAATGTTACTAGTACTTTCTGTATTAGTAACAATTTCTACAATTTCAGTGTCTGGCTATCGCTCTGTTACAACTCATCAAGAAGAGCAACGCTTTTTTGAAGTTCTTCAACAAGATATCTATTTTGCGCAAAGCCAAAGCTATGCGTTAAAAAAGACCGCAAAAGTGGTGTTTCGAGAAAGTAAGGGAACTTATGAAATCTACACAGACCTTCAGTCGGTAATGGTTTCCCGCAAATTACCTCAATCGGTTCAATTGATGAAAACGAGCAACTTAACAGAAATTCATTTTAATTCTAGTGGTTCTGTAGTTCTATCGGGAACTTTCCGGTTTTCTACATCTAGTGGAGATAAAACGCTAGTGGTCCACCTCGGGGTAGGGAGAGTGGTGTTTTCTGGATGAACAAGGCATGTCGTGGGCAGAAACAATGTTGAGTTTGATTATGGTGTTTATTCTTTTTGGCAGCTTATTGCCGATGATGATTGGAATTCAGCATAGCCTACAAGTCAAGAAAGAACGGGTTAGCGCATTTGAAACTTTACATGAAGCAGCACGTGAAATAAGTGCTACAGGAAAGTTGCAAGGGCAACGGTCAGTCAATAACATTTTCTATAGCTGGGAAATGGATGAAAAGCTTTGTGTAGAATACGTAGATTATAAAGATCAGCAGCGACGTATATGCATCGAGTAAAGCGGCTAGATGAAAATGGGTTTTCTTTTTTAACATCGATTTTTGATTTGATGGTGTTAATGACGATACTGCCATTAATCGTTTTGTTTTTTAATTTTTCAATCAATTTTAAACAAGACTTAGACCCTCACCGGGCAGAGTGGCAATTATTCGTTATTGATTTGCAGAGCTATCTGCATCGCAGTGATTCTATCGAAATCATTAATGGAGGAAGTGGAATTCGAGTTGTTCAAAGAGGTGAGGAATTTGATATTGAACTCTACACTGATATGATGCGCAAGCAAAAAAGTAGGAAAGGGCATGAAGTGATGTTAACACGAGTGAATCAGTGCAGCTTTTCGTTAGAAGGCAATATATTGAACATACGGACCAGTTTTTTTTCGGGTAACGTAGAAGAGGCAGAATATGTATTTACAAAACCACCTGAATGAGAAAGGTGCCATTTATCCAATCACGATTGTCTTTTTTATGTCCGCTCTCTTGGTGTTATCCCATACTTTGATGCTTTATTCTATTCAATATAAAACATACGATGGTTTGGAAAATACGCATAGACATGCTACGATACTATTACTGACAGAAATAGAGCAAAAATAAATACCTGAGTAGAGGTAAGTATCGGGTGGTAGGATGAATAGAATATATTTGATTGGATTTATGGGCTGCGGAAAAAGCGCGGTCGGCAGGAGGTTAAGCTTTCTGCTGAAACTGCCTTTCTATGACATGGATAAAGAGATTGTTCGTCAGACAGGGATGACGATTCCTGAAATTTTTGAGCAGCATGGCGAAAAATATTTTAGGGATTTAGAAACGCAATTTTTGCAAAATTTTAAAAATGATTATTGCATCATCTCTACAGGTGGTGGAGTAACCATGCGTAAAGAAAATCAAAAAATCATGAGAAATACAGGGTTGGTGATGTTTTTAGATGCACCATTCCGTGAAATTTGGCGAAGGATTCACCGGGATCCCAATCGGCCGATTGTCCGTCAATCGACTCGTGAAGAAATTGAAGCGTTGCATAAAGCGCGTTACCGGGATTATAAACAAACGGCACATATTACGATTCGAACCGAATTTCGTACTTTACGACAAATAACACAATATGCTGCATTTCAAGTGAATCGGCTAAAAAGCGAACGTTTTGATTTGAATTAATCAATTCGTTCGCTTTTTATCCTCTTAAAGAAAAAAGATTGCGCTTTCTAGTGAACAATGTTAGGATATATTCAAAGTTATACTATTCTGTATAACGGATTGGACCAATCAATTTTGATTTGGGCGGATGATTGTACGAGGAGAGAATGCGAAAGCGTCGCCGAAGGAGCAAATAACAAAAGTTATGAATCTCTCAGGCAAAAAGACTCGTACAGGACGCATCTCTGGAGAATGCTGCTTGTCAGCTACCAACGAGGAAAGCCATCATTATGGTAAACTTTCAGGTTCCAGGACAGAGATTTCCCTTTAAAGGGAAATCTCTGTCCTTTTTTCGTGTCCACATAGCCGGCCGAAAAGATTTGTAAAATGAGGAGGAAAATCATTGGCACAGTTAAAGCGTACACCTCTTTTTGAAACTTATTCAAAATACGGTGGCAAAACAATTGATTTTGGTGGTTGGGAATTGCCTGTGCAATTTTCGAGCATTAAAGAAGAACATGAGGCGGTCAGAACAAAAGCAGGACTTTTTGATGTATCGCATATGGGTGAAATCTTCGTTACAGGAACAGACAGTTTAGACTACCTCCAGCATCTCGTTACAAATGATGTATCCAAAATTCAAGATGGCCAAGCGCAATATACGGCGATGTGCTATGAAGACGGCGGCACTGTAGATGATCTTTTAGTTTATAAAATAGCAGACCAGCATTATTTATTAGTTGTAAATGCATCCAATATCGAAAAAGATTTCGAGTGGATGGAAGCATCAAAAACTGGTGATGTTACATTAGAAAACGCATCTGAACGCTATGGCTTGTTGGCGTTGCAAGGTCCTTTGTCTGAACAAGTACTTCAACGTTTAACAGATGAAGATCTTTCAACGATTAAACCTTTCCGTTTTAAAAATGATGTAGTAGTAGCAGGGCAACAAGTAATTTTATCTCGCACAGGTTATACGGGCGAAAACGGCTTTGAAATTTATGCAGCTCCTGAAACATTAGTCGCATTGTGGGAAAAAATCCTAACAGAAGGTGAACCGGAAGGCATTTTACCAGTAGGACTTGGCGCGCGTGATACGCTTCGCTTTGAAGCTTGTCTTGCTTTATATGGACAAGAATTATCAAAAGATATCACGCCACTTGAAGCGGGTATCAATTTTGTTGTGAAATTGAAAAAAGAACAAGATTTTCTTGGCAAAAAAGCATTGGCTGCTCAAAAAGAAGCAGGAGTGCCACGTAAACTAGTAGGCATTGAAATGATTGATAAAGGCATACCGCGACATGGTTATCCTGTTTATATTGGTGATCAACAAATTGGTGAAGTAACAACCGGTACGCAATCACCAACATTGAAGAAAAATATCGGACTGGCTTTAGTTTCAAGTGAATACGCTGAACTTGGAATCGAATTAGAAGTTGAAATTCGCAATAAGCGACTAAAAGCGAAAACAGTAGAAACACCATTTTATAAACGATCCAACTAATTTAACTTGAAAAGGGGACATCACTCCATGAAGCATCGCTATTTACCAATGACAACTCAAGATGAAAAAGAAATGCTGGAAACAATCGGTATCGATTCAATTGATGAATTATTTTCGGATATTCCGGAAAAAGTTCGTTTTAGAGGCGAATACAATATTAAAGCAGCTAAATCAGAGTCTTCATTGACAAAAGAATTGGCTCAAATTGCGGCTAAAAATGCAGACACGAACCGCTATGCTTCATTTTTAGGTGCAGGCGTTTATGATCATTACAAACCGATTATCGTAGATCATGTCATTTCGCGCTCTGAGTTTTACACAGCGTATACACCGTACCAACCAGAAATTTCTCAAGGTGAATTGCAAGCTATTTTTGAGTTCCAAACAATGATTAGTGAATTAACAGGTATGGATATTGCCAACTCATCTATGTACGATGGTGGAACAGCTCTTGCTGAGGCGGGGATGCTTGCTGCAGGACACACGAAACGAAAGAAAATTTTAGTGTCACGCGCAGTTCATCCGGAATCTCGTGACGTTGTTCGCACTTACGCACTTGGTCAGTCGATTGATGTTATCGAAATTCCATTAAAAGATGGGCATACCGATTTAGATGCGCTAAAAGAAATGATGGATGACAATGTTGCAACTGTGATGATTCAATATCCTAACTTTTTTGGTCAAGTTGAAAACTTAAAAGAAATTGAGCCAATTGTTCACGGGTCTGGCGCATTGCTTTCCGTTTCTTCAAATCCACTAGCACTTGGTGCACTTACTGCTCCGGGTCAATTAGGTGCGGACATTACTGTTGGAGATGCACAGCCTTTCGGTATCCCTGAAGCATACGGCGGTCCTCACTGTGGTTACTTCGCGGTTACTAAAAAGTTAATGCGTAAAGTTCCAGGTCGTCTTGTAGGGGAAACGACGGATGAAGAAGGTCGTCGTGGATTTGTATTAACATTGCAAGCGCGCGAACAACATATTCGACGTGATAAAGCAACTTCTAATATTTGTTCGAACCAAGCATTGAACGCATTAGCGGCATCTGTTGCTATGACAGCACTTGGTAAAGTCGGCACACAAGAAATCGCGAAACAAAACATTGTAAAGACGCATTATATGAAACAACAATTGAAAAAAGCTGGATTTGAAATTGTTTTTGAAGGTGCCCATTTCAATGAAATTGTGATTAAAACAAAAGAAACTGTAAAGCAATTAAATGATCGTTTGTTCGAAAAAGATATGATTGGCGGCTATGATCTTGGATTAAGCTATGACGAATTCCAAAATCATATGCTTGTTGCGGTTACTGAACAACGGACAAAAGAAGAAATCGATGCATTCGTGCAGGAAATTGCTGTGAAAGTACAGGAAGTGGGGGCTACTCATGCATAAGGACAACCAAGCGCTAATTTTTGAAATGACGAAAGAAGGCCGCGTCGGCTACAGCTTGCCGACACTTGATGTACCAGAAATAGACTTGAGCGAACTGTTACCAGCTGATTTGATCCGTACAGAAGCAGCTGAATTACCTGAAGTATCGGAACTTGATATTATGCGTCATTACACAGCGTTATCTAACCGTAACCATGGTGTAGATTCAGGTTTCTATCCATTAGGATCGTGTACGATGAAATACAACCCGAAAATCAACGAATCTGTTGCGCGTTTCCCAGGATTTGCTAATATTCATCCGTTACAAGATGAAAAAACAGTTCAAGGAGCTCTTGAATTGATGTTTGATCTGCAAGAGCATTTAAAAGAAATTACAGGCATGGACGAAGTGACATTGCAGCCAGCTGCAGGTGCGCACGGCGAATGGACTGGCTTAATGATGATCCGCGCTTACCACGAGTCTCGTGGCGACTTCAAACGGACGAAAGTCATTGTTCCAGATTCGGCACACGGTACAAACCCTGCTTCAGCAACTGTTGCTGGATTTGAAACCGTTACTGTAAAATCGAGTGACCAAGGACTTGTCGACTTAGAAGATTTGAAACGCGTTGTTGGAGACGACACAGCTGCTTTAATGCTTACAAATCCGAATACACTTGGCTTGTTTGAAGAACAAATTTTAGAAATGGCTGCAATTATTCACGAAGTGGGCGGGAAATTGTATTATGACGGCGCCAACTTAAACGCTGTTATGTCAAAAGCGCGTCCAGGAGATATGGGCTTTGATGTGGTTCACTTGAATTTGCACAAAACGTTCACTGGACCTCACGGCGGTGGTGGACCCGGATCTGGTCCAGTTGGTGTGAAAAAAGATTTAATGCCTTATTTGCCAAAACCTATATTGGTTAAAAAAGATGAAGCGTATACGTTTGACTACGATCGTCCAGAATCAATCGGTCGTGTAAAACCGTTCTATGGTAACTTTGGAATTAACGTACGTGCATATACGTACATTCGCTCTATGGGACCAGATGGTTTGAAAGCTGTTACAGAATACGCGGTATTAAACGCTAACTACATGATGCGTAGATTGCAACCCCATTTCGATTTGCCGTACGATCGTCATTGCAAGCATGAATTCGTTTTGAGCGGTCGTCGTCAGAAAAAACTCGGTGTTCGGACGTTAGATATGGCAAAACGCTTACTTGACTTTGGCTATCATCCACCAACAATCTACTTCCCATTAAATGTAGAAGAAGGCATGATGATTGAACCAACAGAAACCGAATCAAAAGAAACATTGGATGCTTTTATTGACGCGATGATTCAAATTGCGAAAGAAGTAGAAGAAAATCCGGAAATCGTTCAAAATGCACCGCACACGACGGTAATCAATCGTTTAGATGAAACAAAAGCAGCACGTAAACCTGTGCTTCGTTACTACAAAGCAGAATAAAGTCGAAAAGACGTGTTGGCCAAATTGGCTTACACGTCTTTTCGTTAAAGAAGCTGGTAAAAATAGTTATAAGAAATTCAAAGTAGTAAAACATCCTAATACGTCTCTGAACAGTTTTTAATCGACCTGAATATCATATGTCATAAATATAGAAAAAACCCTTCCAGCAATGTGTGGAAGGGTTTTAAAGCTTAGTTTTTAGATTTGATTTTGCCAGTCCATTGTTTGAACCCGCCTTGCAATTGGAACAATTGGATATAGCCTTTTTTCTTTAAGAAAATGGCAACCCGTCCGCTGCGTGCTCCGTTTTGGTCATACAAATAGACTGGTTTGTCTTCGCGGATTTCTTTGTAGCGCTGACGTAATTGTGATTGTGGAATATTACGTGCGCCAAGAATATGTCCCGCTGCAAAATCTTTTGGCTCGCGAACATCAATTAATTGTGCTTTGCGGTAGCCCTCGATAAATTGTTCTTGTGTCAAGTTCGTGACAGCTTTTTTTATACGGAAATACGAAATTACCGCATAAATGATGATTGCCAATAGTACTGCGATCGTAATGTACAAAAATTCCAATGATCTTGCCCCTTTCTCATCTTCTTTTATTATAAGAGAAGAGATGACGGATATTCAATGCCAATGTTACACTAATTATCGGAAATAGGAGGCGATCTTGTGAAATATCCAAAATGGATGTTTATAAATTCAGGTGAATGCAGCCCCTCTTTTAATATGGCGCTCGATGAAGCCTTATTAAATTGGCATAGCGAAGGGCTTATTCCGCCGGTGATTCGATTTTATGGTTGGATGCCTGCTGCCCTATCAATTGGTTATTTTCAAAAAGTAGAAAAAGAAATTGATATGGAAGCTGTCGAGCGTTTGGGGCTAGGCTTTGTCCGCCGTCCTACAGGAGGCAGAGGGGTTCTGCATGAACACGAACTTACATATAGCATAATTGTTAGCGAAGCTTATCCGAATATGCCAGAAACTGTGACAGAAGCTTATCGTGTACTAAGCGAGGGTTTACTAGAAGGTTTTAGAAATTTGGATTTAGATGCCTATTTTTCGGTACCAGATACAGAAGACAAGCGTGCTGACTTAAAAAAACCAAAATCAGCTGTTTGTTTTGATGCACCAAGTTGGTATGAAATGGTCGTTGAAGGAAAAAAAGTAGCTGGCAGTGCTCAAACACGCCAAAAAGGTGTTATTCTTCAACACGGTGCAATTTTAATCGACTTGGATGCTGAAAAGCTCTTGTCGGTTTTTAAATTTCAAAATGAAGAAGCAAAAGAGCGCATGCGCGTCAAAATTCCTGAAAAAGCAGTAGCGATCAATTCGCTACGTGCAAATCCTGCAACTGCAGAAGAATGTGCAGTGGCGTTTAAAGCTGGATTCGAGCAAGCCTTGTCAATTGAGTTAGAGCCCTACGTATTGACAGACCAGCAACTTGCTGATGTCAAGGCATTAGAACAAAAAAAATATGCCAATTCTGAATGGAATTTTCGCGTGTAGTGTCTTTAGTCTTATTTTTTTGAGTTCACGCGTTAAAAACCTTGATAAATAGAGCTTTTTAAAGTGTTTGGAATTTTCATCAGAAACTTGTTATTGAAAACAAGTTTCAATATGTAGTATGATGGGAATCGAAGTAATACTATATATAGTATCCGACTCCATATATCACAAAGGAGGAATTGTCAAATGGTATCAGCCACACAATCCCAGTATTCATTAAACTCACAAGCTTTAAATGAGGATATTCAGACGTTTCCTCAAGTGCACAAAATTACACCAGATATGAAGTTAACGCACAAAGGGGTATCTCGCCTTGTAATGATTGATCGCTATTCATTTAAGGATACGGAGAAAAAGACTCTTAAAGCAGGCGACTTTGTTGTTTTAACTGTTAAAGAAGATCCGAAATTCCCAGCTCGTGGCCTTGGTTATATTGTGTCTATTGATACACAAGCCAATAAAGCAAAAGTTTGGATTGAAGAAGATTACAGAAGTGCAATCGACAATCCTGGGGAACAAGAAGCAGGCATCGTTAATCGCCCAATCGACGTGATTGAAAAGCCGATGGAAGTGTTCTACGAGCAGATTGCGAAACGCAATGCTACCGGATTAGCTTCTGTAGAAACAACACCTGAAAAGCGTAAAGAATGGTTCGAAAAGTTTTATCAGCAATTGGTTGGATTGAAATTTATTCCGGCTGGGCGCGTTCTTTACGGAGCAGGAGCCGATACAGATGTAACATATTTCAACTGCTACGTAATGCCGTTTGTAGCAGATTCGCGCGAAGGAATTTCGGATCACCGTAAACAAGTGATGGAAATCATGAGTCGCGGAGGCGGTGTTGGAACAAACGGATCAACGCTTCGTCCTCGTAATACATTAGCTCGTGGAGTTAATGGCAAATCATCAGGATCAGTATCTTGGTTGGACGATATTGCGAAATTAACACATCTTGTAGAACAAGGTGGATCAAGACGTGGTGCTCAAATGATCATGCTTGCAGATTGGCATCCAGATATCGCAGAATTCATCATTTCAAAAATGCAAAACCCACGTATTTTGCGTTATTTGATCGAAAACACACAGGATGAGACAATTAAAAAATTGGCTCACGACAAATTGAAATTTAAAGCATTGTCTTCCCAAGAAGAAGCAATGTACCAAGGTATCTTAAACTATCGGACAATCCCAGGTATGGGTGGATTTAACGAGAAAATCATGCGCGATGCTGAAACGAAATTGCGTGACGGCGGTACCTATTCTGTTCACAACGAAGAGTTTTTAACAGGTGCCAATATTTCTGTAACATTAACAAGTGATTTCATGACAGCTGTTGAAAACGATGAGGATTTCGACTTACGTTTCCCAGCCGTTGAGTCTTACTCAAAAGATGAAATGGCTATTTATAATGAAAAATGGCAAGAAGTTGGTGATGTTCGTGAGTGGGAAAGCATGGGTCATGGTGTCCGTGTGTACCGCACGATGAAAGCGCGCGAACTATGGAACTTGATCAACATTTGTGCAACTTATTCAGCAGAACCAGGTATTTTCTTTATCGATAATGCAAATGAAAAAACAAACGCTGCAGCCTATGGTCAAAAAGTGGTTGCAACTAACCCTTGTGGCGAACAACCATTAGCACCTTATTCAGTTTGTAACTTGGCTGCGGTCAACTTGGCGCAATTTGCTGATCCAAAAACAAAAAAAGTTGATTTTGAAAGCTTGAAAGAAACAGTACGCGTAGGTGTCCGCATGCAAGACAACGTGATTGACGCAACACCATATTTCCTTGAAGAAAACCAAGTACAAGCACTTGGCGAACGCCGGGTAGGTCTTGGAGTTATGGGATTAGCTGATTTGCTAATTTACTGTGACAAAGAATATGGTTCACCAGAAGGTAACGAACTTGTAGATGAAATTTTCAAGACGATTGCTACTGCAGCATACGAAGTTTCAACTGACTTAGCAGCAGAACGTGGCAGCTTCCCATTCTTAGTTGGGAATACAGATGAAGAAACTGCGGCACTTCGCAAAGCGTTTACTGAAACTGGATTTATGCAAGGCATGCCTGAACATGTTCGCGAAGCAGTTCTTGAAAAAGGAATTCGCAACTCGCATCTATTAACAGTAGCTCCAACAGGATCTACCGGTACGATGGTTGGCGTTTCGACAGGACTTGAACCTTACTATTCGTTCACTTACTACCGTAGCGGTCGCCTTGGTAAATTTATCGAAGTTAAAGCTGATATTGTTCGTGAATATCTGAAGAACAACCCTCAAGCTGACGAAGAAAATCTGCCAAAAGCATTTGTGACATCGATGGACTTAGCGCCAGAAGCACACGCAGATGTTCAGTGTATCATCCAGCGTTGGATCGACTCTTCTATCTCGAAAACAGTAAATGCACCTCGAGGCTATACAGTTGAGCAAGTAGAAGGTGTTTATGAGCGTTTGTATAAAGGTGGAGCAAAAGGTGGTACGGTTTATGTTGATGGCAGCCGTGATTCACAAGTTCTAACTTTAAAAGCTGAAGATAATAATTTCGAAGAAGAAGAACACCAAGAAGATACTGGAAAGCGTCCGATTGTTTTGATCGACACAATCCAAGATCTTCGTTCAACGAATGTGACAATCGGTTCTGAAGTGGGCGATACTTGCCCAGTTTGCCGAAAAGGAACAGTTGAAGAAATGGGTGGCTGCAATACATGTACGAATTGCAATGCTCAATTAAAGTGTGGATTGTAATATAATGAGCGCGGTGGCTAATTAGCCATCGCGTTTTTTGTATTCCATTCAAAAAGCGCCGCTTCGGCAAGTCGCCTTAAGCCTGTCGGTTCTATACAGGTGCATTCGCTTTCTTTTAGTCTAGCTCATGCACCTAGAACCTCGGGGTCTTAAGTCAACTAGCCTATGCGGCAAAAAACGCCGCTTTGGCAAGTCGCCTTAAGCCCGTCGGTTCTATACAGGTGCATTCGCTTTCTTTTATAGTTGCTCGATTGTTCCGATATGTTAAAATAATTAAGAATGTATAAGGGGAAGGGGAAAGTTGAATGCGTGTGCTGATCTTGAACGGTCCGAATTTAAACCGCTTGGGCAAACGGGAAAAAGAAGCGTATGGAACGTTCACATTAGAAGAGCTAGAACAAGATCTTGTGGAATTTTCATATCATCATCATATTGAATTGATTTGTCGGCAGTCAAACCATGAAGGCGAATTGATCGACTGGATTCACGGGGCAGGCGATGAAGGCTTATCGGGAATTGTCTTAAATGCGGGTGCATATACACATACAAGCATTGCGATACGAGATGCGATTGCGGCAATCCAAGTTCCTGTAATTGAAGTACATATATCGAATGTTCACAAAAGAGAAGAATTCCGACACCATTCTTATATTTCTCCCGTAACAATCGGACAAATTGTTGGATTTGGCCAAGATGTCTACAAACTGGCGCTCCACGCGCTACTATTAAAACAAGAGAGAGGCTGACTATATTGAAACTCCAAAAATTACGCAACGAAATGAAACAACGCGAAGTAGAAGCTTTGCTTGTTACAAGCCCATATAATTTGCGCTACATTACAGAATTTACTGGGACAGCAGGATTAGCAATCGTCACACAACAAAAAGCTGTTTTCATTACTGATTTTCGTTATACAGAACAAGCTGGAGAGCAAGTAAAGGAATTTAAAGTGATTCAAGCAGAAAAAAATCTAATGGATGAAGTGGTGAAAACGGTCAAATCCATGGATATCCAAACACTTGCTTTTGAACAAGATTATATGACTTATGCTTCGGCTACACAGTATAAGGAAAAATTAGATTGCAATCTAGAACCTATTAGCAATTTGATTGAAAAAATCCGCATGGTGAAAACAGCAGAAGAAGTATCAGTACTAAAAGACGCGGCTAAAATTGCAGATGATGCATTCGAGCATATTTGTGGTTTTATTCGCCCTGGATTGACAGAACTCGAAGTTTCTAATGAGTTGGAGTTTTTCATGAGACAACAAGGTGCAACTTCTTCAAGCTTTGACATCATTGTAGCTTCAGGATTGCGTTCTGCATTGCCACACGGTGTAGCGACAGACAAAGTCATCGAACAAGGCGACATGATTACCCTGGATTTTGGTGCTCTATATAATGGTTATATTTCAGATATTACCCGTACAGTCGCTGTAGGCGAACCGTCAGAGCAATTGAAAGAAATTTATGCTATTGTATTAAAGGCACAAGAACTAGGTGTGGAGAAAATTGGTCCGGGAATGAGCGGCATTGAAGCGGATGCCATTGCGCGTGATTACATTAAGTCCAAGGGATATGGCGAAGCATTTGGTCACTCGACAGGGCATGGTATCGGATTAGAAGTCCATGAAAGTCCAGGCTTGTCTTTCAAATCAGAAACAATTTTGGAACCGGGTATGGCTGTGACGGTTGAACCAGGAATTTATCTGCAAGGAATTGGCGGAGTACGTATCGAAGATGATATACTGATAACCGAGTCAGGAAATGAACGGTTAACTCACTCCACAAAAGAGCTTCGCATTTTATAACAAACGGAGGAACTATAATGATTTCAGTAAACGATTTTAAAACAGGTGTTACAATTGAAGTAGACGGCGGAATTTGGCGCGTTATGGAATTCCAACACGTTAAACCAGGTAAAGGCGCTGCATTCGTGCGCTCGAAACTTCGTAATCTACGTACAGGAAGTGTCACTGAAAAGACATTCCGTGCAGGTGAAAAAGTTGCAAAAGCACAAATCGATAACGCTAAAATGCAGTATTTATATGCTAATGGAGATATGCACGCATTTATGGACATGGAAACTTATGATCAGATCGAGTTGCCTGAAAAAAATATTGAATACGAATTGAAGTTTCTACAAGAAAATATGGAAGTTCAAGTAATTCAGTTCCAAGGTGAAGTGCTAGGTGTTGAATTGCCAAATACGGTCGTTTTAGAAGTAGTTGAAACAGATCCAGGTATTAAAGGCGATACAGCTAGCGGCGGTTCTAAACCAGCGAAACTATCGACTGGATTGTCTGTTCAAGTACCATTTTTCATTAACGAAGGCGATAAATTGATCGTTAACACGACTGATTCTTCTTACGTTTCTAGAGCACAATAATAACAAAAGGCCTCTTCTATATAGAGGCCTTTTTTAAAAAGGCAGATTAGCTATTTCAAAATAGCCTGAAAAAGTCTAAAATGGTATAGAAATCAGTTAAATACATATTAGGGGAGTATGATGAAAATGAAAATCCAAGAAATCCGCGAAATTATTAAATTGGTAGATGGGTCATCTATTGATGAATTTTCTTATGAGTTTGAAGGCGTTAAAGTAAAAATGAAGAAAAATGGTACGGGTCAAACTCAGCAAACAAGTTCTTCAACTGACCAAACAACACAAGTTCAAAAAGCTGTAGAAACTAATGCACCAGCACCAACAAAAGAACCAGAAGTAGAGACTTTGGTATCTACTGAGTCACCAGAAATTTCGCCTGAAAACAATGTAGATTTCCACAAAATCCTTTCGCCGATGGTTGGGACATTTTATGAGTCTCCATCACCTGATGAAGCAGCTTACGTTCAAGTAGGAACAAAAGTTTCTGCTGATCACGTAGTTTGTATCGTTGAAGCAATGAAATTATTTAACGAAATCGAAGCAGAAGTAGATGGGGAAATTGCTGAGATTCTTGTAAAAGATGGTCAACTTGTCGAATACGGCCAGCCTTTATTCCTCGTGAAAGCAAACTGAGGAAAGGGGAGATAGCAATGAAAACGATGAAAAAAGTGTTGATTGCAAACCGCGGAGAAATCGCAGTTCGAATTATCCGTGCTTGTAAAGAAATGGATATCGAAACGGTTGCAGTATACTCAGAAGCTGATAAAGAAGCACTTCATGTTGAACTTGCGGATGAAGCGTATTGCATCGGTCCAAAATTATCGAAAGACAGCTATTTAAATTTTTCTAATATCATGTCAGTTGCTAAATTGACAAATTGTGATGGCATCCATCCAGGTTACGGATTTTTAGCAGAGAATGCGAGTTTTGCTGAACTTTGCGAAGCATGCGATATTATGTTTATTGGTCCAACTGCAGACGCTATTTCGCGTATGGGTACTAAAGACGTAGCGCGTGAGACGATGCGTAAAGCAGGAGTTCCAGTCGTTCCAGGTTCTACAGGGATCGTTGCAAGCGAAGAAGACGGCTTAAAGATTGCAGATGAAATTGGCTTTCCTGTTATTATCAAAGCCACAGCAGGTGGTGGAGGTAAAGGCATCCGTGTAGCGCGTACACGTGAAGATTTCGTCACTGGATTGAAAATGACACAAAAAGAAGCAGCAGCTGCATTTGGTAATCCTGGGGTTTATATCGAGAAGTTTATCGAAGATTTCCGCCATATCGAAATCCAAGTACTTGCTGACTCACATGGCAATGCCATTCACTTAGGTGAGCGTGATTGTTCTATTCAGCGTCGTATGCAAAAACTTCTTGAGGAAGCGCCTTCACCGGCATTGTCTCCAGAGCTACGTGCAGAGATGGGCGAAGCTGCTGTAAAAGCTGCATTAGCAGTTAACTACCGCGGTGCAGGAACTGTAGAATTTATTTTTGACGCTGTTAATCAAAAGTTTTACTTTATGGAAATGAATACACGTATTCAAGTTGAACATCCTGTAACAGAAATGATTACTGGAATTGATTTGATCCAACAACAATTAAGAGTGGCTTCTGGTGAGACATTAGCTTATAAGCAAGAAGATGTAACATTCAAAGGCTGGTCTATTGAATGCCGGATCAATGCAGAAAACCCAGCTAAAAACTTTATGCCTTCAGCAGGTAGAGTCGAAATGTACTTGCCACCAGGTGGTATGGGTGTGAGAGTTGATTCTGCTATGTATTCTGGTTACACAATTCCGCCGTATTACGATTCGATGGTAGCGAAACTGATTACATTTGCCGATACACGCGAAGAAGCAGTAGCAAAAATGAAACGTGCATTAAATGAATTTGTAATTGAAGGCGTGTTTACAACGATTCCATTCCATTCGAAGTTGATGGATCACGAAGTATTTAAATCAGGAGATTTCAATACGAAATTCCTTGAAAAATACGACGTATTGGGATCTTAAGGAGGAGCTTTTTAAATGGCAGAAAAAACAGCACCTTATTTACGTATGAAATCACACGGAGCACAAGACTTGGGGAATATCGAAGTCGCTCCAGAAGTATTGGAAATTATTGCGAGTATTGCAGCAACGGATATTGAAGGGGTTGCTAGTATGCGTGGGAACTTTGCCTCTGGCGTTGTAGAACGTTTAGGAAAAAAAGTTCACGGTAAAGGCATTAAAACCGAATTATCAGAAGACGGATTGGCGATTGATGTGTATTGTGTCATCAATTACGGTGTTTCCATTCCTAAAACCGCTTTAAAAATTCAAGAGCAGGTTCGTCAAACGCTTGAAAATATGACATCACTTCAAACGCAAGAAGTAAACGTTCATATAACAGGTGTCCATTTCGAGTCTCAAACATCAGAATAGCCAGTAAGGCTGTCCTAGAGTCCTTAAAAGACTCCTGGACAGCCTTCTCTTTGTTTATGTGTGCAAACCCCAAAATATTCCTATAACTAGAGGCGGCTTTGAGTGCTATTCGTTATTATTGACCGAACATTTCAAACATGGAAGTTCTACCGGAATACCTGTATAATGAGGGGTAATTAGCTGTGAAAAGGAGACCGGATAACTTATGAAACGACACGAAGCACGCGAAAAAGCGCTTCAGACCTTATTTCAATTAGAAGGCACTGAATTAACCATCGATGAGGCAATGGATCATGTGATGGCTGGAGAAAATGATAATTTTTATGACCTATTGGTACAAGGCACATATACCAATATGGCGACAATTGATGAGAAATTAGTTGGTCATCTTGAAAACTGGTCAATTGAACGTTTGCCTAAAATTGAACGTACAATTCTTCGCATGGCGATCTTTGAATTAGATTATATGGAAGATGCACCAGCGCGTGTGGTAATGAATGAAGCAATTGAACTATGTAAAACATTCGGAGATGATAAATCTAGTCGATTTGTTAACGGAGTTTTATCGAAGTTTACGGACGAAACAGCAAATTAATTGGAGGAGTAAACATGACTGCAAAATTGATTGATGGAAAAGCGGTAAGCCAAAAAATTAAAATACAAGTACAACAACGAGTGGAAAAATTGGCGCAGCAAGAGATCAT
The DNA here is from genome assembly GCF_000785555.1 of Planococcus sp. PAMC 21323. NCBI lineage: Bacteria > Bacillati > Bacillota > Bacilli > Caryophanales > Caryophanaceae > Planococcus > Planococcus sp. PAMC 21323. Next base: position 1,379,352 of record NZ_CP009129.1, read on the forward strand.
TCCAGGACTTGCCGTTGTGTTGGTCGGTGAAAACTCGGCCTCTCTTACATATGTGAAAAACAAAAAGAAAACATGCGAAGCACTTGGTATGCGCTCAGATTTGCATCAATTTCCAGAGACATTAACTGAGCAAGAGCTGCTTTCAAAAATAGATGATTTAAATAAGGATTCAGACATTCATGGAATTCTTGTTCAATTGCCATTACCTAAACAAATAGATGAATTTAAAGTGATTTCTGCCATTAGCCCGGAAAAAGATGTGGATGGTTTCCATCCAATTTCAGTTGGTAATATGATGATCGGTAAAGAAGCCTTTTTACCATGTACGCCGCATGGCATAATGGAGCTACTTGCACATTATGATATCGACCCGGCTGGAAAACACGCTGTAGTAATTGGTCGAAGCAATATTGTCGGCAAACCAATTGGTCAATTATTATTGCAAAAAGATGCAACCGTTACATATTGTCACTCAAAAACAAAAGATTTAGCACATTTTACTAAACAAGCGGATATTTTGATTGCTGCTATTGGAAAAGCTAAATTTATCGATCATACGTTCATCAAACCCGGTGCAGTTATTATTGATGTCGGGATGAATCGTGACGAAAACGGTAAATTATGTGGCGACGTAGACTTTGAAGATGTTCAAGAAACGGCAAGTTATGTTACACCTGTACCAGGTGGTGTTGGGCCCATGACAATTGCAATGTTAATGGGAAACACGCTACAATCTGCTGAAAAGGGTCTATAAAGACAAATCAACAATAGTTATGTAAAATAAGTAATAATGGGGCTGTTTTTCTTCCGAAAAACAGCTTTTTAAATTCACAGATAGGGGTTGAAAATGTGTCAGCCGACCCGTACTTAAGTGTTAAAGCATTAACCAAATACATAAAAAAGAAATTTGATGCCGATCCTCATCTACGTGATGTGTATGTAAAGGGTGAGTTGTCTAACGTAAAAATTCATACGAGTGGACATATTTACTTTACTTTAAAAGATAATTCAGCGCGGTTACCAGGTGTCATGTTCTCAGCAAGCGCGAAATCCGTGAAGTTTAAACCGGAAAGTGGCATGACGGTGTTAATTCGAGGAGACGTCACGGTCTATGAAGCATCAGGTCAATACCAACTATATGCGCAATCTATGCAAGTAGATGGGATTGGAGATTATTATTTAGCATTTGAACAATTAAAAGAAAAGCTAGCTAAAGAAGGTCTCTTCGAGGCTACACATAAAAAGAAACTGCCTCGTTTTCCAAAACGAATTGCTGTAGTGACTGCTCAAACAGGAGCAGCAGTACGAGATATTATCATCACACTTCAACGGAGATATCCTTTGGCAAATGTTGTATTGTACCCAACACTTGTTCAAGGTACCGGTGCCGTTCAATCAATCGTTCAGTCGATCCAAGCAGCCAATAAAGATCATTTTGATGTGTTGATTGTTGGTCGTGGTGGTGGTTCTATCGAAGATTTGTGGGCTTTTAATGAAGAAGCTGTGGCACGTGCCATTTTTTCATCAGAGATTCCAATTATTTCGGCAATCGGCCATGAAACCGATACGACCATTGCTGATTTTGTATCTGATTTGCGTGCACCAACGCCTACTGCTGCAGCCGAGCTTGCTGTGCCAAGTCAAGCAGAACTATTAGAGCGAATTTCAAGTTACCGAAGTCAAATGTACCGAACTGTTTCAAGCGCTGTGAATCAGCAAAAACAAGCGTTGAACCGACTGTCTTCATCTTATCCGCTTGCATACCCAGAACGTCTGTACCGGCCGTTTATTGAGCGTGTCGATCGTGCGACCGATTCTCTGCAACGAGAATCTTTACAGCATTTAAACCGTTCTAAAGAATCCTACCGAACACTTGACCAGCGCTTGAAATCGCGTATGCCCTTACAGCAAATCCGGCAATCTGAAACAGATGTAACGGAACTTGCGAGAAGGCTCGATTTTCAAGTAGAGCAATTGTTAAAAAATCATTCAAGACAGCTAACTTCGGCGATTCGAACATTGGATGCACTTAGTCCGTTGAAAATTATGGACCGAGGGTATTCTATACCATATGTCGAAGGAAACGTTGTTAAAAGTGTTGCGCAAATAACAAAAGGTGATAGCCTTACGCTTGCGATGCAAGACGGCACGATCCAAGCAACGGTCAATGAAATAAATACAAGGCGTAAAGGAGACGGAAGCGATGACTGAGAAAAAAATTATGTTCAATGATGCAATGGAACAACTTGAAGAAATTGTTCGTCAACTCGAACAAGGGGATGTCCCACTAGAACAAGCATTGACACTTTATCAAAAAGGCATGGAACTGTCGAAAGTTTGTCACGACAAATTACAAAATGCAGAAAGTCAATTAGTTACGATGATGAAAGACGGCAAAGAAGTGCCAGCTAACATAGAAATGGACGGGAATGCAAAATGAATTTGACCCAATTTCGTTCTCATTATGAACCGCTTATCCAACAAGAAATGGCACAACTAATACTTTCTTTGTCAATTCCTGATTCGTTAAAAGAATCTATGCATTATTCATTGCAAGCAGGCGGCAAACGAATTCGTCCAATTTTACTTTTAGCTGTATTGCATGAGATGAGTGGAGATGAACATCCAGACGCCTTGAAAGTTGCTGCAGCAATTGAAATGATTCACACGTATTCCTTGATTCACGATGATTTGCCGAGTATGGATGATGACGATTTACGTCGTGGCATGCCGACTAACCATAAAGTGTTTGGTGAAGCAATTGCGATTCTTGCAGGCGACGCGTTGTTAACGTATAGCTTTGGAGTGGTAGCGCGACTTGAACATGTATCGAGCGAAGACAAAATCCGCTTAATTGATTTGATGAGTGTTTCTGCTGGCGCGGAAGGCATGGTCGGTGGACAAGTACTAGACATAGAGGGCGAAGAAAAGCAATTGCAACTCGAAGAACTTGAACAAGTTCATCGCTTAAAGACAGGTGCATTGTTAACGTATAGTATATTGGCAGGCGGTATTTTAGCTCAGGCAACCAACGAAGAAATTGTAGCGCTTAGTCAGTTTGGTCAACATTTAGGATTAGCATTTCAAATTCAAGACGATATTTTGGATGTGACGGGAACTTCTCAAGAACTTGGAAAAACGGCAGGCAAAGATGAAACAAGTGAAAAAAGCACTTATCCGAGTTTATTAACTTTGCCGAAAGCAAAAGAGAAATTAGACTTCCATGCTACCGAGGCTGTAAATGCCCTTCATAAGTTAACTGGCGAAAAAACATTGCTGTTGGAACTCACACAATTAATTGTGCAAAGAAAAAACTGATTTTTAAGGCTCTGATTTGTACAATTGCTCAGTACTGATATAATATGTACAGACAGTCCGAAGGAAAATTTAAAAAAGGTGCGTGATGGCAATGGATCTACATTCGATTACTGGTCCATCTTTCTTAAAAGAGCTGAACACAAAACAGCTTGAAGTATTAAGTGAAGATATAAGACGGTTTTTAATAGAAAATTTATCAAGAACAGGTGGACATATTGGTCCTAACCTTGGCGTAGTGGAATTGACGCTAGCATTACACAAAGTATTTGATAGCCCTGCAGACAAGTTTATTTGGGATGTGGGACATCAATCGTACGTTCATAAAATCCTTACGGGAAGAGCTAGCCAATTTGACACTCTACGTCAATTCAAAGGGCTTTGTGGATTCCCAAAACGCAATGAAAGTGATCACGATGTTTGGGAAACTGGACATAGCTCAACTTCATTGTCAGCTGCTATGGGTATGGCGGCTGCTCGCGATATTAAAAAAGACAGCAATTACGTTATTCCAATTATCGGAGACGGCGCGTTAACAGGCGGTATGGCTTTTGAAGCATTAAATCATATTGGTCACACAAAAACGGATATGATCATCATTTTAAATGACAATGAAATGTCGATTGCGCCAAATGTTGGTGCGATGCACAGCATGCTTGGTCGCATGCGAACTGCTGGGAAATATAATAAAGTTAAAGACGATTTGGAATATTTATTGAAAAAAGTTCCTGCAGTCGGTGATCGTTTAGCCTCTACTGCTGAACGCGTGAAAGATTCGTTAAAATACCTTGTCGTTTCTGGCATGTTTTTTGAAGAACTGGGCTTTACCTATTTAGGTCCAATCGACGGACATGATTTGGAAGAGTTAGAAGACAATTTACGTTATGCGAAAAAAACAAAAGGTCCTGTGTTGCTTCATGTTATTACGAAAAAAGGCAAAGGCTTTTTACCTGCAGAACAAGATACAATTGGTACGTGGCATGGTACGGGTCCATATAAAATGGAAACTGGCGATCTAGTTAAATCGTCTTCAAAAGCACCATCATGGAGCGGATTAGTAGCAGAAACTGTTCGTAAATTAGCGCGTACTGACGAACGTATTGTAGCAATTACACCGGCGATGCCCGTGGGATCAAAATTGGAAGGATTTGCTTCTGAATTTCCTGAGCGCATGTACGATGTTGGGATTGCTGAGCAGCATGCAACAACAATGGCTGCTGGACTTGCAACGCAAAACATGAAACCATTCTTAGCTATTTATTCGACGTTTTTACAGCGTGCATATGATCAAGTAGTTCATGATATTTGCCGTCAAAACTTAAATGTCTTTATCGGCATTGATCGTTCTGGTCTCGTTGGAGCAGATGGCGAAACGCACCAAGGTGTATTTGATATTGCTTTCTTGCGGCACTTACCGAATATGGTTATTATGATGCCAAAAGACGAAAACGAAGGACAACATATGGTTAAAACTGCGATTGATTATAATGGTGGACCAATTGCATTACGTTATCCAAGAGGAAACGGCTTAGGTGTGCCAATGGATGAAGAGCTCGAAGCTTTACCAATCGGTTCATGGGAAGTGTTGGTAAAAGGAACGGATGCAGTGATACTAACATTCGGAACAACTATTCCAATGGCGATAAAAGCTGCCGAACAATTGTTTGAACATGGCATTTCTGTTGAAGTAGTAAATGCACGATTTATTAAACCGATGGACGTAGAAATGCTTCACACGATCTTTAAGCGGGAGATTCCGGTCTTAACAATTGAGGAAGCTGTTCTTCAAGGCGGATTTGGTAGTGCGGTTCTTGAGTTTGCTCAAGAACAACAGTATCGTGGTGCGGTTATCGATCGTCTTGGAATTCCGGATCATTTTATCGAACATGGAGATGTTGCTGAGTTGATGGATGAAATCCATTTGAACAGCGATGAAGTGGTACGTGTTATTAAAGAGCGAGCACAATCCAAAAAGCAGGCAGGTACAACTAGTCTATGAACAAACCTAAAAAAGAACGTGTGGATGTCTTGCTAGTTGAGCGGGGCATCTGTGAAACACGTGAAAAGGCAAAGCGAGCGATTATGGCTGGTATTATTTATTCTGGATCTGAACGAATGAATAAACCGGGAGAAAAGATTTTAGAAGATGCAGCCTTGCACATGAAAGGCAACGATTTGAAGTATGTTAGCCGAGGGGGCTTAAAGTTAGAAAAAGCTTTAGAGACATTTGATTTATCAGTTGCTGATAAATTGATGCTCGATATTGGCTCTTCTACTGGAGGCTTTACTGATTGTGCACTTCAAAACGGCGCTAAACATTGCTATGCACTAGATGTTGGTTACAATCAATTGGCCTGGAAAATAAGACAAGATGAACGCGTGACTGTTATGGAACGAGTTAATTTCCGGCATTCAAAACCTGAAGATTTTGTACAAGGATTACCTGAATTTGCATCAATTGATGTCTCTTTTATTTCGTTGCGTATTATTTTCCCAGTTTTAAAACAAGTACTTGTAACAGGTGGCGATGTCATCGCGCTTGTGAAGCCTCAGTTTGAAGCGGGTAGAGAAAATGTAGGGAAAAAGGGCATTATTCGAGACCCGAAAATACATCGTGACGTATTGGTAAAGGTTGGGAAGTTCGCAGTTGACTCTGGATTTCACGTGAAAAATATGTCGTTTTCTCCAATCACTGGTGGAGAAGGCAATATTGAATTTTTATTCCATCTCCAGTCGAGTATGGAAGGTCAAGAAATTGAACCTATTTCAGAGTTATTAATTGATGAGACGGTAAAACGAGCGCATGAGATCTTGTAAACACATTCCACTAGGAGTGTGTTTTTTTTATCGTCATCCGGGAATACAAAAGTAGTAACTATAAATAAGAGTTTCCTCATTAATTTGTGAATATAGATACGTACGCATATAAGCTTTTCTTGTTTTATGCATGGAATAACTGTAGGATATAATATATATAGAATAATTATTCACTCAAGGGGGAGCACCATGAACAAAGGACAGCGTCATATTAAAATACGTGATTTAATTTCGAATCGTGAAATTGAAACTCAAGATGAACTTGTAGAACTACTGAAATCAGCTGGCTATGAAGTAACACAAGCTACTGTTTCACGAGATATAAAAGAATTGCATTTAGTGAAAGTGCCATTACAAGATGGCCGATATAAATACAGTTTGCCAGCGGATCAACGTTTTAATCCAATGCAAAAATTGCATAGAGCGTTAACAGATGCTTTTGTAAGCATTGACGGAGCTAGTCATTTTTTAGTAATGAAAACATTACCTGGTAATGCACATGCAATAGGCTCTTTAATCGACCATTTGGATTGGGAAGAAATTCTCGGAACAATTTGTGGGGATGATACATGTTTAATCATTTGCAGAGATACCGAGCATCGTGAAATTTTAAGACAACGTTTAATCGAAATGCTTTAAGAAGAGGTGAACGGTATATGCTTCGTGAATTAGATATACGCAATTTTGCCATAATTGATTCTTTAACCGTTAGTTTTTCTGAAGGATTAACGGTCTTAACAGGAGAAACTGGCGCAGGTAAATCAATTATCATTGATGCTGTCCATCTTTTAGCTGGTGGAAGAGGAAGCCAAGAGTTTATCCGACATGGTGCAAAAAAGGCTGAAATAGAAGGATTATTTTCTTTGGAAGACGAACAGCATCCAGTGTTCCGCAAATTAGAAGAGTTCGGCATCACAAAAAGTGATGGCGACATTTTGTTGCGTAGAGAATTAAACGATAAAGGTAAAAATGTTTGCCGTATAAATGGTAAACTTGTTACAATATCAATTTTACGCGAAGTGGGTGCATCGTTGATTGATATCCACGGCCAGCACGAAACGCAGGAATTGATGGACGAAAAACAACATTTGTACTTATTGGACCAATTTGCGGGCAAAAGTTTAGCAAAGTCCAAAGAAAGTTATAGTCATACATTTGATAAATACATGAAGTTAAAACGCGAGTTTTCATCCTATACTGAAAACGAACAACAAATTGCACAGCGAATTGACTTACTGACATTCCAACTGCAAGAAATTGAAGCAGCAGAATTGGTTAACGGAGAAGAAGAAGAACTGGTGCAAGAACGAAAAAAATTACAGAATTTCAATAAAATTTACGAATCAATTTCAGCGGCACACGAAGCGATTCAAGGCGAAAGTAAAGGTTTAGACTGGATCGGTTCTGCCATGTCAGAAATCGAGCATGCCGCGGCAGTAGACGAAACATTTACAGGAGCATCAGAAACTTTATCGGGCGCTTTTTATTTGATTCAAGACACCGGTACTGAGATAAAACGTATACTTGATGATATGGAATTTGATCCTGGTCGATTAAATGAAATTGAACAGCGCTTGGCCGTCATTCAATCGTTAAAAAGAAAGTATGGTTCTTCAGTTGAGGACATCTTGCTTTACCATGAAAAACAGACTGATGAACTGGATAAATTAGTTAACCGTGATCAACGTTTCCAACTGGATCAAGAAAAGCTAAAAGAAATGACTGAAGACTTGCGTGTTGAAGCGGACGAATTAACGATTTTACGAAAAAAAGCTGCAAAAAGTTTAGGTAAAGCTATTATGGAACAATTAAAAGAGTTGCATATGGCTAAGGCATCATTTGAAGTTAATTTTGCTGTTTTACCCAATGCTAGATTTGATCGTAATGGCCATGATGCAATCACGTTCTATATCTCAACGAATCTTGGTGAACCATTAAAGCCTTTAACTAAAGTAGCATCAGGTGGAGAGTTGTCACGAATGATGTTGGCATTGAAAACCATTTTCTCTAAGCATCAAGGAATTACGTCGATTATTTTTGATGAAGTGGATACAGGGGTAAGTGGACGTGTGGCACAAGCCATTGCAGAAAAAATTGCAGCTATTTCAGTTGATTCTCAAGTTTTATGTATTTCTCATTTGCCTCAAGTTGCGGCCATGGCCGATCAGCATTTGTTTATTGAGAAGAAAGTCGACAAACAACGAACTACTACTGCAGTAACAGAGCTTGACGGAACTGAGCGTACAGAAGAAATGAGTCGAATGCTGTCAGGAGCTGAAATCACCGACTTAACTTTACAGCACGCTAAAGAGTTGTTAACATTAGCGGCTGATCGTAAATTATTAATGAAATAATAGAAGTAGACTTATACAAAATCCTACTAGAGTCAGTCACCAAGGAGAGAGAGTCCAATGGAAAAAATAAAAATCGCAATTGCAGATGATAATCGCGAATTGGTCGGACTGATGAAAGATTATTTAAATTCACAACCCAATATGGAAGTTGTGAATGTTGCCTATAACGGCAAAACCTGCATTGAAATGTTAGAAAGTGAAGCTATTGATATTTTACTGCTAGATATCATCATGCCTTATTTAGATGGCATCGCCGTTTTGGATGCTATTAAGGAAAATGATGATTTGCATGGAATTGCCGTTATTATGCTCTCTGCATTCGGGCAAGAATCAATTATGAGTCAGGCTGCCGATAATGGCGCATCTTATTTTATTATGAAACCGTTCGAGAGTGATCGGTTAGTAGTGCAGATTAATCATATTATGAACAAGCAGAGCAAAATGCCGGACGAAATTGAACTTAAACCCACTAGAGAAGACATTATTAACAAAATGGTTAAAGATATCGGTATTCCACCTCATTTAAAAGGCTATAGTTATTTAAAAGAAGCCGTCTCACTGGTGTTAGAGCAACCGGAATATTTAAACAAAGTAACGAAAGAGCTTTATCCTGGGATTGCTACTAAGTTTGATACTACATCGTCCAGAGTTGAACGATCAATTCGACATGCTATTGAGCAGGCATGGAACCGCCATGAAACAGTTGATCATATATCAGAAATCTTTGGCTACAGTGTAGCGCATTTAGAATCCAAACCAACCAATTCAGAGTTTATCGCAATGGTAGCAGATAGTTTACAAATAGAAAAAAGAGAAAAATTACATTAAAATATAATCTTGATCTTTCTTTGACGCATATGTGCTGAAGAGAAGGATCGGGATTTTTTTATTTAATAATTAATCGATAAAATTATTTTACTTTTCAGAAATTTAATGATATTTTAAATTGAATTGAAGGTTTAAATAAAGCGGAAAAAAGGAAAAGGTTAAGACGCGGTTACCACCGAAGGAAATCTAGGAACACAATTTTGTGAAGAACAGCAAATTAAGTGAAATGAAAAGAGGCGATCGCAATTGCAATTAATTAGGCAAATTGATGACTACTTTTTAGGTAATGATGAAGGAACTGTCGTAGACCGTCTATATTTTTATGGTGTTTATTGTGTCAGCCTTCTTATTGCACTTTTCACAATGACGTCCATGTAGACAAAAAAATATAAATAGGTCACAATTCCAATGGGCTAAAGCTGCATTGGATTTTTTTTGGCCCAATGTTGTTCATATCTTACAATGTAACAACTTACATAAGGTGAACCACGAAATTTACAACAAAAACAAGCGCTAGCAATGAACCTGCTTTACTTTTAGTTTTGGGTTAAAAGTGATACCCTGTTAATGGAACTGGAAAGAGAGAGTCAGTAACATGATGGTTTACTGGTTCAGTATATTTCAGAAATGAAAGAGGATGATTTTATTGTCTGAAGTCAAAGTGTATGCACACCGAGGCGCTTCAGGATATGCACTGGAAAACACTTGGGAAGCTTTTATAAAAGCTTGCGAATTAGGTGTAGGTATTGAATTAGATGTACAAATTACAAAAGACGGTGTAGTGGTTGTTTATCATGATGAGAATTTAAAACGTTTGACTGGGATTAACGCAGACATAGACACACTTGATTACGAAGATATAAAAGACTTACGCGTAGGCAAAAGGTGGATGCGCAGAATCCAACATCATCAAATCCCTTTAGCTTATGAAGTATTTCAGTGGGCAAAGAAAAAAGAAATTCCATTAAATGTTGAGTTAAAAGGTTCATTTGCAAAAAATCCAAAAGGTCCTCAAATTCTTGCTGCGATGTTAGAAGGGATGAACGATGTTCATATATCATCTTTCGATCCGCAGTTGTTGAAGGAAATGAAGAACTTGATGCCTTCTACTGAAATGGCATGGATTATCAAAAAGAATAAGCAGCTTGCTTATTCTAAAGGCATGGACTGGGTGGATAGTATTCATCTTCATAAGCGATTGCTAAGTAAAGCTTTATGGCATGAACTATTTAATCTTGATAAACAAGTACGCATATATGGCATACTCGGTTCAGAATCGCTTACACAGCGATTAGAGCCTTTAATGGTTGGCATTATTACCGATTATCCAGACCGCGTTAAAAGAAAAATGGCACCACCCTTTGCTGGGTGATGCCATTTTTTTATTTCTGGAATCTTTTTGATACTGTACCTTTTTTGCGATCTCGATTCAATAGAAAGCCTGCAAAAAATCCAATGCCAAGAACGACAAAAATAGTACCAAGCGTAAACTGAAGCCAGAGAGCCGGATAAGGCTCTAACAATTTATTGAATAAAGTGTCACGCATCAACTTAATGCCATACGCCGCCATGATTCCAGGAATCAACAAAATGATAAATGCCACTAGACGACCCATATTTACACATCCTTCATCTACTATTGTTTCCAATTCGGTTAAAGTTGTCAAGAAAACCTTCCTGAGTTACGCTTAAAACAATGATGCAATTAGTTGCATAACCGCAGGAAAGAGGATGAAATAATATGCAAAACGTATTAATTGTCGGGGGTGGAGTTGGCGGGTCCGCCATTTTAAATACACTCTTGGAATCAGATTATTTACATGTGCGTGGTGTAGTTGATTTAACACTTGAAGCACCTGCGATAGTCTCTGCAAAATCTAATGGTATTTCTGTCGCAACCAACTACAAAGAATTTGACGAAAAAGATATTGATATTGTATTTAATGTTACAGGAAGTGCATTTCTCTACGAAGAGCTTAAAGAATACTTTCTGGATAAAACCGTGATTATTCCTGGTAGCCTTGCCAATGTATTGGTTAGACTTTTAGAAGAAAAAGAACATTTCATTAGTCGACTTAGCGAGGAAAGTCATCGAGAAAAAATAATCTTTAACTCAATTGAAGAAGGTATGATTGGCATTGATAAAACAAGTCATATTACGTTTATCAATAAAAGTGCAGCTAGAATGCTTGAAGTTGCAGTAGAAGAAACAATTGGTAAGCATATCCATGAATTTATTTCATTAAGTGAGCTGCCAAGAACTTACGAAACAGGACGTATAGAGTTAAATAAAGAACTGCAGCTAAGAAATGGATTAAGAATTGTGACTTCACGTTTTCCAATGATTGGCGATGGTGGAGTAATTATTGGAGCATTTGCAGTGTTCAAAGATATTACAGAAGTAGTGGCGTTAGCAGAAGAAATCACCGACTTAAAAGAAGTTCAAACGATGCTAGAAGCCATTATACAATCGAGTGATGATGCCATTTCGGTAGTAGATGAAAAAGGGAATGGATTACTGGTCAATCCGGCTTATACCCGAATTACAGGATTGCAAATGAAAGATGTAATTGGCCATCCCGCTTCAGCTGATATTTCTGAAGGGGAAAGTATGCACTTGAAAGCATTGCAAACTCGAAAACCGGTTCGAGGCGTCAACTTAAAAGTCGGACCCGCAAACCGTGAAGTTATTGTAAATGTGGCACCGATTATTGTCGACAACAAGTTAAAAGGGAGCGTCGGGGTAATTCATGATACAACAGAAATTAGAACGTTAATGAAAGAGTTAGACCGAGCGCGAAGCATTATTCGGACATTAGAATCCAAATATACGTTTGATGACATTATCGGTTTATCGTCAGAAATGCAATTGTCATTGCAACAAGCAAAACTGGCAGCGCAAACTTTGGTAACCGTTTTACTACGCGGTGAATCAGGAACGGGAAAAGAATTATTTGCCCATGCCATTCATAGCGCAAGTGAACGGAAATACAATAAGTTTGTGCGAGTCAACTGCGCTGCGCTTTCTGAAGAGTTGTTGGATCATGAACTTTTTGGCTATGAGGAAGGAACAATTCTAGGTAGTAGAATCGGTGAAAAACGTGGTTTATTTGAAGAAGCAAATAATGGCAGTATTTTTCTAGATGAGATTGGTGAATTGTCACCCATGCTTCAAAGTAAATTATTGCGTGTATTGCAAGAACATGAAACATTACGTATCGGTGGCAGTAAACCGATTCCTGTTAACGTGCGAGTTATCGCGTCAACAAATGCTAATATGGAAAAAGCGTTGCTCGAGGGTAAGTTCCGTGAAGATCTATATTATCGTTTAAATCGGATGCCGATTTTAATTCCTCCTTTGCGTAATCGGAAACAAGATATTCCGAGGATCACAGAGCGCTTGTTGTTAAAGCTAAATCAAGAATATGGTCGCAGTGTCGAATCGATATCGGACAAAGCGCTACAATATTTACGTGTTTACGACTGGCCAGGAAATGTTAGAGAGCTTGAAAATGTTCTGAGTCGTTCGATGATCTTTATGCAAATGAATGATCGAGTCTTAACAGAAGAGCATATTCCACTGAATATGCTGAGAGTTCCTGAAGCGAAAAATGAAGTGCTCATCCAATCTTCGATGCCTTTGCAAGAGCAATTGGATACGGTAGAGCGCGGGATACTGCATCATGCACTCAAACAAGCGGGAGGCAATAAATCGAAAACAGCAAAGCAATTAGAAATTTCATTAAGAACTTTATATTATAAATTAGAAAAATACGGATTAATGTGATGTTTTGCAATAAGTTGCATGGTTTTGCAATAAATTGCAATATTTCATAGTCTAAAATGAAAATAAAACGCTTTCATCCCTTATATATGGCGTTTCGTTCTGTTTTAATTAAGAAGAATGAGGTGAGCAACAATGGCCACATTAAAACAGTTAATTGAAAATATTCCGAGCGAAACAAAACATACTGTCGCAGTTGCAGCTGCAGCTGATTTGTTTGTACTTGAAGCAATTAGCATGGCTGTTGAACGGAAAATGGCGTATTTTCGGTTGTATGACGATGGTTCTGCAATGATCGAAATGCTGCGAAAACATTTTCCGGAAATGTTAGATCATCCAGATATTGAGCTCTGTCACGCTAGCAGTCAAGAATCTGCTGCTGTAGCAGCCGTGAAATCCGTATTCAATAAAGAATCAGATATCTTGATGAAAGGGCAACTCGCAACCGCTGTGCTACTAAAAGCCGTATTAAATAAAGATTACGGATTGCGGACAGGTATGATTATGTCGCAGGTAGCAGCATTCGAAGTAACTGGGTTTGATCGACTTATTTTCGTCACAGACGCTGGGATGAATATTAATCCTAACTTGTCTCAAAAAGTTCAAATTATCGAAAATGCTGTTAAAATTGCACGTTCAATCGGCATTGATAAACCGATTGTCGCACCTTTAGCAGGTGTAGAAGTGATTAATCCAAACATGCAAGCAACGCTTGACGCTGCAGCACTGACCACAATGAATCAACGAGGACAAATCAAAAATTGTATAGTTGATGGGCCATATGCTCTCGACAATGCAATTTCCATTGCGGCAGCCAAAAACAAACGAATAACAGGAGATAATGCCGGTAAAGCCGACATCCTGCTCGTTCCATCTATTGAATCAGGTAATATTTTGTACAAATCATTGGTCTTTTTTGCAAATGCCAAAGTAGGCAGTATTGTGACAGGTGCGAAAGCGCCAATCGTCTTGTCGTCTCGAGCTGACAGTGCAGAAAGTAAATTATATTCACTGGCTTTGGCCATTTATTCATCACTAAATTAGGAACTATCATTAGGGGGAATTAACAATGGAAATTTTCAAAAAAATGGAAGAACATGACTACGAACAATTAGTATTTTGCCAAGATAAAAGTTCAGGACTAAAAGCGATTATTTGTATCCATGACACTACCTTAGGGCCAGCACTTGGCGGGACGCGTATGTGGAATTATGCAACAGAAGAAGAAGCAATTGAAGATGCAATTCGTTTAGGCCGCGGAATGACTTATAAAAATGCTGCAGCTGGTCTTAACTTAGGTGGCGGTAAAACAGTTATTATCGGAGATCCACTAAAAGATAAAAACGAAGAAATGTTCCGTGCGTTTGGTCGTTTTATCCAAGGATTAAACGGTCGTTACATAACTGCTGAAGATGTTGGAACAACAGTTGCTGATATGGACCTTATCCACGAAGAAACGGATTACGTTACAGGTATCTCACCAGCATTTGGCTCTTCAGGTAATCCATCACCAGTAACTGCTTATGGCGCTTATATTGGTATGAAAGCCGCTGCTTTAGAAGCATTTGGCGATGATTCATTAGTAGGCAAAACTGTAGCAGTACAAGGCGTTGGGAACGTTGCTTACCCGCTTTGCGAATATCTTCATAAAGAAGGCGCAAAACTAATCGTTACAGATATTAATGAAGAAGCTGTAAACCGTGCAGTAAAAGCATTTGGCGCAACTGCTGTAGCACCAAATGATATTTATTCACAAGAAGCTGATATTTTCGCACCATGTGCAATGGGCGCTATCATTAATGACGACACAATTCCTCAACTGAAAGTTAAAGTTGTTGCAGGATCTGCTAACAACCAATTAAAAGAACAGCGTCATGGTGATGAATTAGAAGCTCGTGGAATTGTTTATGCACCTGACTTTGTTATTAACTCAGGCGGTGTTATCAACGTAGCTGATGAATTATACGGATACAATAACGAACGTGCGATGAAACGCGTTGAAACAATTTATGACAGCATTACAAAAATCTTTGCTATCGCTAAGCGCGATAATATCCCAAGCTACATCGCAGCAGATCGTATGGCTGAAGAGCGCATCGAACGCGTACGCAAATCAAGATCTCAATTTTTGAGAAATGAACATAATATTTTAAGCAGAAGATAAAAAGACCAATTCGCGCGTACGGAACCCTTTTCTGTGCCGCTTAAGCCGTACTCGGCGTGGCCTCCGCAAGAAGTCAGGCAAAGTACGCCTGGCTTCTTGTTTTGTCTAGTCGGTATGCAGGGTTTTATTACAACCTCAATTAATGAAGCGAAATGGAGGAAACGATGTGCAAAGACAATCTAATCGTATCCTAGTCATTAATCCGGCCTCCACTTCGACTAAAATTGGCGTTTTTGATAACGATATATTGATTATGGAAAAAACCATACTACATGCTTCGAATGAATTAAGTGCATTTTCGAGTATCGCGGATCAGCATTTATTTAGAAAAAACACCATTTTAGAATCTTTAGACAAAGAAGGAATGAACATTTCTAATTTGGCTGCAGTTTGCGGTAGAGGGGGCTTATTACGCCCGATTGAAGGTGGAACTTACGAAGTTAATGCTGACATGATTGAAGATTTACGAACAGGCTATTCTGGACAGCATGCTTCTAACTTAGGGGGCATTATTGCGCATGATATTGCAGACGCTTTGAATATCCCTGCTTTTATTGTAGACCCAGTTGTAGTGGATGAATTAAGTTCCACAGCACGTATATCAGGGTTTACATCTATTGAACGAAAATCTATTTTCCATGCACTCAATCAAAAAGCAGTAGCACGTCATTACGCCAAAAAAATCGGCCGATCATATGAAGAAGTAAACTTAATTGTTGCTCATATGGGGACTGGTGTCACTGTTGGTGTACACCAAAAAGGACGCGTTATCGATGTTAACAATGGTTTACATGGTGATGGTCCATTTAGTCTTGAGCGAGCTGGTACTGTACCTGCGGGCGATTTAGTTGAATTATGTTTTTCCGGTCAATATAACCGTCAGGAAATTTTGAGAAAACTAGTTAGGAATAGTGGGCTAGTTGCATATCTTGAAACAAAAGATGTCGTAAAAGTGGAAAAACAGATTTTAGCAGGAGACACAAAAGCGAAATTAATATATTATGCAATGGCTTATCAAATCGCTAAAGAAATTGGAGCTGCTAGTGCTGTTTTGAAAGGTCAAGTAGATGCCATTATTTTGACAGGCGGTTTGGCTCATGGAAGTAGCTTTGTAGAAGCAATATCGGAGCGGGTTAACTGGATTGCTGACATTGAAATTCGGCCAGGAGAAAATGAACTTCAAGCATTAGCAGAAGGTGCAACTAGAGTGTTAAACGGTGAAGAACGAGTAAAAACTTATTCGTTTTAAGCTTTGAATTGTATAAAGGAGGAAAAATCTATGGCTCAAAATTATGATGTTGTTATTTTAGGTGGCGGAACAGGCGGTTATGTGGCAGCGATTCGCTCAGCACAACTTGGTTTGAAAACGGCAATAGTGGAAAAAAATGAGCTTGGTGGTACGTGCTTACACAGAGGCTGTATTCCAAGTAAAGCATTGCTTCGTAGCGCTGAAGTATACTCAACAACAAAAAATCACGCAGCTGATTTTGGTGTTCAAACTGGTGACGTCACATTAGATTTTTCACGTGTCCAACAGCGCAAACAAGGAATTGTCGATCAATTGCATGCAGGTGTGCAAGGGTTGATGAAAAAAGGCAAAATTGATGTGTACGAAGGTATTGGAAGAATTCTTGGACCATCCATTTTCTCTCCTAACGCTGGAACCATTTCAGTAGAAATGAAGAATGGCGAAGAAAACGAAATGTTGATTCCAAGTAACGTAATTATTGCTACAGGATCGCGCCCGCGCACATTGCCAGGCTTAACTATTGACGGCGAATTTGTCATGACTTCTGATGAAGCCTTGAAAATGGAAACTTTGCCACAATCTATCTTGATTGTTGGTGGAGGAGTTATCGGTATCGAATGGGCATCAATGCTTAACGATTTCGGAGTTGACGTTACTGTAATTGAATATGCAGACCGCATTATTCCGACTGAAGACAAAGACATTTCTAAAGAAATGTTGAAACTTTTAAAGAAAAAAGGCATTAAATTTGCGACAAGTGCTAAAGTTATGGCAGATACATTAGAAACAGGCGAAAACGGCGTGACAATTCAAGCAGAAATCAATGGCAAAAACGAGAGTTTTTCTGCCGAGAAAATGCTAGTTTCTGTTGGACGTCAAGCAAATGTTGAAAATATTGGTATTGAAAACACAGACATTATTGTTGAGAAAGGCTTTATTCAAGTGAAAAAATCTTTCCAGACAAAAGAATCTCATATTTACGCAATTGGCGATGTGATTGGTGGTCTTCAATTAGCACATGTTGCTTCACACGAAGGCATCACGGCTATCGAACATATTAAAGGCAATAATCCACATGCTATCGATTATGATTTAGTATCACGCTGTATTTATTCGAATCCAGAAGCAGCGAGTGTTGGGATTACAGAAGAGCAGGCAAAAGAAAAAGGACACGATGTTAAAGTTGGTAAATTTTCTTTTAAAGCGATCGGTAAAGCATTAGTTTATGGTGAATCAGACGGTTTCGTTAAAATCATCGCAGATAAAGAAACAAACGATATACTTGGCGTGCATATGATTGGTCCACACGTAACAGATATGATTTCAGAAGCTGGCCTTGCGATGGTACTAGATGCAACACCATGGGAAATCGCTGAAACAATTCATCCGCACCCAACACTTTCAGAAGTAATGGGCGAAGCGGCATTGGCAGTTGACGGAAAAGCAATCCACAGTTAAAGGAGGAAATATAATGGCTACGAAACACGAAGAAGTTGGTTTAACAAATGAAGATGTTTTAAAAATGTATGAAACGATGCTAATGGCACGTCGCGTTGATGAACGCATGTGGTTATTAAACCGTGCAGGTAAAATTCCTTTCGTAATTTCTTGTCAAGGCCAAGAAGCGGCACAAGTTGGCGCGGCTTACGCACTTGATAACTCGAAAGATTATATCGCCCCTTACTACCGAGATATCGGTGTAGTTCTTCATTTTGGCATGACGCCAAAAGAATTGATGTTATCGGCTTTTGCTAAAGCAGAAGACCCGAACTCAGGTGGACGTCAAATGCCTGGTCATTTTGGTCAGAAAAGTAACCGCATTATTACAGGATCTTCACCTGTGACAACTCAATTGCCCCACGCAGTTGGCGTTGCATTAGCAGGGAAAATGAAGAAAAAAGATTTCATCACATTTACAACACTAGGTGAAGGTTCTTCTAACCAAGGTGACTTTCATGAAGGTATGAACTTTGCTGGTGTACATAAATTACCAGTTATTATTATGGTTGAAAACAATAAATACGCAATTTCGGTACCGGTTGAACGTCAACTAGCTTGTAAAAACGTTTCTGACCGTGCAATCGGTTATGGTATGCCAGGTGTAACAATCGATGGTAACGATCCAATTGAGGTATACAAGCACGTTAAAGAAGCAGCTGATCGTGCGCGTCGTGGCGAAGGTCCAAGTTTAATCGAAACCGTTTCTGAACGTATGACAGCTCACTCTTCTGATGATGACCACCGTCAATACCGTTCGGCAGATGAATTGGCAGCACAAAAATCAACAGATCCAATTTTGACATTTGGTGCTTATTTAAAAGAGAGCGGCATTATGAATGATGAATTGGAAAAAGAGATTAATGATCGCATTATGGTAATTGTTAACGAAGCAACTGACTATGCAGAAGAAGCACCATATGCAGAGCCGGAGCATGCGATGAAATATGTCTATGCCGAAGAAGGAGGAGACGAATAATGGCTATTATGTCTTATATCGATGCCATCACGCTTGCCATGAAAGAAGAAATGGAACGTGACGAAAACGTCTTTGTTCTCGGAGAAGACGTTGGTAAAAAGGGTGGAGTTTTTAAAGCAACTCAAGGTCTGTACGATCAATTCGGAGAAGACCGCGTATTAGATACACCGCTTGCGGAATCAGCAATCGCCGGTGTTGGAATTGGCGCAGCAATGTACGGTTTACGTCCAATTGCAGAAATGCAATTTGCGGATTTTATTATGCCTGCAGTTAACCAAATTATTTCAGAGGCTTCACGTATTCGTTACCGTTCAAATAATGATTGGAGCTGTCCAATCGTTTTCCGCGCACCATTTGGCGGCGGAGTTCACGGAGCACTTTATCATTCTCAGTCGGTAGAAGCGATTTTTGCGAACCAACCTGGATTGAAAATCGTGATTCCGTCTACTCCGTACGATGCAAAAGGTCTTTTGAAAGCGGCAATTCGCGATGATGATCCTGTCATGTTCTTTGAACATAAACGCGCATATCGCTTGATTAAAGGTGAGGTGCCAGAAGAAGATTACACAATTGAAATTGGTAAAGCAGATGTTAAACGCGAAGGTGATGACATTACTGTTATCACTTACGGTTTAGCAGTTCACTTTGCACTTCAAGCAGCAGAACGTTTAGCAGAAGATGGAATTTCTGCACATATTCTAGATTTGCGCACAATTTATCCATTGGATAAAGAAGGCATTATTGAAGCTGCGAAGAAAACAGGTAAAGTTCTTTTAGTTACAGAAGATAATAAAGAAGGAAGCATTATCGGAGAAGTAGCAGCGATTATCGCTGAAAACTGCTTATTCGATTTAGATGCCCCAATTAAACGTCTGGCAGGACCAGATATTCCAGCAATGGCATATGCACCAACGATGGAGAAATTCTTCATGATCAACCCAGACAAAGTAGAAAAAGCAATGAGAGAACTAGCAGAGTTTTAAAACGAAAAGTTGAACCGGCCGCACAGCTCCGACAGGCATAAGGCGCTTTGGCGAAGCGGCGTCTTTTTAGCCGCATAGCCAAAGTGACTTATGACCCGAGGAGTTGGCCGGTGAAACTAGACAAACGAAAAGTGTAAGCGCCCATGTAGATTCGACGGGCATAAGACACACTGGCGAAGCGGCGTTTTTTGCCGCACAGTCAGAGTGGCTTATGACCCTAGAATCTGGGAGCTGAAGGCTAGAAATAATAAAAACTAAAGCGAACGATTAAGTAAAGGAGGAAATCCCTTGGCTATAGAAAACATTAAAATGCCTCAGTTGGGCGAAAGTGTTACAGAAGGAACAATTGAAAAATGGCTTGTCCAGCCAGGCGACCACGTCAATAAATACGATCCATTAGCAGAAGTTAATACAGATAAAGTTACAGCGGAAGTTCCATCTTCTTTCACAGGAATCATTAAAGAATTGATTGCCTCAGAAGGTGAAACTTTAGCAGTAGGTGAAATTGTTTGTACAATTGAGACAGAAGGCGGAGGCGCTGCAGCTGTCGAAGAAACAAAACCTGCAAATGAAGAAAAACCAGCTGATAAAAAAGAAGAGTCAAAAACTTCTTCTACACCAGTGAAACCAACAGGTGCAAAAGGACGTTACTCACCAGCAGTTTTGCGTTTAGCTCAAGATAACGACATCGATTTAACGCAAGTGGAAGGCTCAGGAAACGAAGGCCGTATCACACGTAAAGATTTAATGAAGTTAATCGACAGTGGCAACGTTCCAAAAGCTGGAGATGCACCGGCAGCTCAAGCGGCACTAACGCAACAAGAACAACCAGTAGCTCAACAGTCAGCTCCTGCTGCACCAAAAGCTGCTTCAGCTCCTATAGAAAGCGCGCCTGGCGATATTGAAATTCCAGTCTCTGGTGTACGTAAAGCTATTGCAGCAAACATGCTGAAAAGTAAGCATGAAGCACCTCATGCATGGATGATGATTGAAGTAGACGTAACAAACTTGGTTCAGTACCGCGATTCGATTAAAGGTGAATTCAAGAAAAAAGAAGGCTTTAACATTACGTATTTTGCTTTCTTCGTAAAAGCGGTTTCTCAAGCTTTAAAAGAATTCCCGATGATGAACTCTATGTGGGCTGGAGATAAGATTATCCAGAAAAAAGATATCAATATTTCTATCGCTGTAGCTTCTGATAGTGCTTTATTTGTACCGGTTATCAAAAATTCTGATGAAAAATCAGTTAAAGGAATCGGGAAAGAAGTAAACGAATTAGCACTCAAAGCACGCTCTGGCAAATTGAAATCTGCTGATATGCAAGGTGGTACATTTACCGTTAATAACACGGGGTCATTTGGCTCTGTTCAGTCGATGGGAATTATCAATCATCCACAAGCTGCCATTATGCAAGTAGAGTCGATCGTCAAGCGTCCTGTGATTATGGACAACGGAATGATTGCTGCTCGGGATATGGTTAACCTTTGCTTATCACTAGATCACCGAGTTTTAGACGGTCTGGTTTGCGGACAATTCTTGGCACGTGTTAAAGAAATTTTAGAGAATATGTCTAAAGAAAATACATCTGTTTATTAAGAAAAGCTAGAGTCTTCGGACTCTAAGCTTTTTTTGCTTTAATGTCTGCGCTCAGTCGGGTAAAATGAAAGTAGATAGCCTTTAAGGAGGGAATAGTTTGACAATCGAATCGATGAAAAACACAAAATTTCCAACTCATACATATAGTGAATGGCAACAAGCTGCTGAAGGAGCGATCAAAGGAAAGTCTTTTGAAGAAACGTTGAAAACGCCTACAATTGAGGACGTCACACTTGAACCTTTGTATACCAAAGACATGCTCGATCAATTAGGAAGCTACGTACCCACTCAAGTAGCAGCTATACAATATGGCAAGCATCAACCCAGCTGGCTCGTGTCTCAAGAAGTAACAGCTGACACAGCAGAAGAGTATTTAATCTTAATGAAAGACGATCTTCTACGTGGAAATGAAACGATCGTTTATACAGGTTACCGTAAATTTGAATGGACAGACGAACAATTGAATGAATTGGCGGAGCTAATTGTTAACCACCCTCTTTACTTTAAATTATCGGGAGAAGACCAGGACATACTACGGGTTTTTGACTTTGTAGCGCCAGAAAAACTTTCACGATTACAAGGTGTGATTTTTTCCGAAGAGCCAGTGAAGGCACCGGAAAATGTACGTACTCAATTAGTCGATACGATTCCTATTCACCACGCTGGAGGAACAGCGGTACACGAATTAGGTGTTGCGCTTAGTATGTTGTCAGAACAAATGATAGATGCTGATTTTACTGAAAGTGCTAAAAATACGTGGATTCGTTTTGCAGTAGATACTCAATTTTTCCAAGAAATTGCTAAACTGCGCGCATTCCGTGTATTGTGGCAAGCTTTTTGTTCGGCTTACGGAGAAGAAACACCAACGGTTCCTATATTTACAGAGACTTCGGTTCGTTCTTATTCGAAGCTTGATCCTTATGTGAATTTATTACGCGCAGGAAATTCAACATTTGCCGCAGTTCTTGGTGGTACGGATGCACATACCGTACATCCGCACGACTTTTTAACTGAGCCTGATTTATCGAGCCGCCGTATCGCGCGCAATGTACAATTAGTGATTAAAGAAGAAACACATGTATCACATGTTATCGACCCTTCAGCAGGCTCTTACTTTATAGAAACGTTGACGAAACAGTATGTCGAAGCGGGATGGAATTATTTCTTGGAAATCGAAAAAGCTGGAGGTTATTCAGAAGTTATCAAATCCGGATGGCTGACTGATGACATTCAAGCAAAATGGGTTGAACGAGAAAAAAATGTGGCGACACGTAAACAATCTTTAATAGGGACCAATATTTATGCAAATCCTCAAGAAACGGTTAAAAATGTAAAAACGGGTGACAGTCATTTAGAGTATATGACAGCCAAACGATTGGCGACACCTTTCGAAAAACTACGTGCTCAAAGCAAAATGACAAACTTAAAGTCAGCAATTATTTTAGTCGAACCACTAAGAAATATTAAAGCTCAAGTCGATTTTGTTTCTGGATTTTTAGCAGTCGGTGGAATTGAAGCAACTGTAAGTGGACATTTGCGGACAGCTGAACAAATCAATCAATATATAGAAAATGAAAGTTTAGATTATGCGGTGCTTTGTGGGTCAAAAGAAGAGATTGCGAGTTTAGTTCTTAACTTGAATACTACAGCAAGCATTGATCTAGCTGGCAAATATCCAAAAGAGCAATTAGCTGAGTGGAAACAATATGGAGTGAACGATACAATCTATTCAGGTAAACATATTACATCTAAGCTTGCGAAAATTCTTGCCCTAGGAAAGGAGGCGCACTAATGGCTAAACCCGATTTTTCAAAAATCACACTCGATCAATTAGCGATTGCAGCCAAAACAGTAGAGCATCAAAGCGCTTTTACTACAAACGAAGGCATCGATATTAAACAAACATATACCAAAGATGATAGTGAATTTCTGGAAGAAAGTATGCCAGGTTTTGCGCCTAATTTACGTGGGCCATACCCAACGATGTACGTATCACGTCCTTGGACAGTTCGTCAGTATGCTGGATTTTCTACGGCAGAAGAAAGTAATGCTTTTTACCGTCGAAATTTAGCAATGGGTCAAAAAGGATTATCTGTAGCGTTTGATTTAGCAACACACCGTGGGTATGATTCGGATCATGAACGAGTAGTTGGTGACGTGGGGAAAGCTGGCGTAGCGATCGATAGTGTTGAAGATATGAAAATTCTATTTGATGGCATTCCATTAGATCAAATGTCTGTTTCGATGACAATGAACGGTGCGGTAGTACCGATTATGGCATTCTTTATCGTAGCAGCTGAAGAACAAGGCGTGTCACCGGATAAATTAGCAGGAACTATCCAAAACGATATTTTAAAAGAGTATATGGTACGCAATACATATATTTATCCACCAGCGATGTCGATGCAAATCATTGCAGATATTTTTAAATACACATCAAATCATATGCCGAAATTCAACTCGATTTCAATTTCTGGTTATCATATCCAAGAAGCAGGCGCAACAGCAGACCTTGAGTTAGCATATACGCTCGCAGATGGCCTAGAGTATGTACGCACGGGTCTCGCGGCAGGCATCGATATTGATCACTTTGCACCACGTCTGTCGTTCTTCTGGGGCATTGGCATGAACTATTTCATGGAAGTTGCCAAGATGCGTGCTGGACGTGAAATCTGGGCGAAAATGATGAAGACGTTCAATCCGAAAAACGATAAAGCATTAGCTTTACGGACACATTCACAAACATCGGGTTGGAGTTTAACTGAGCAAGATCCGTTTAATAACGTCACGCGTACATTGATAGAAGCAAATGCAGCAGCCATGGGTCATACGCAATCGCTTCATACTAATGCACTTGATGAAGCCATTGCGTTGCCGACTGACTTTTCTGCACGAATTGCACGTAATACTCAATTATTCCTTCAAGAAGAAACCATGATGACCAATGTCATTGACCCGTGGGGTGGTTCTTATTATGTTGAATCACTAACAAAAGAATTAGTGGAAAAAGCATGGGAGTTAATTGAAGAAGTTGAGGAACTTGGCGGTATGGCGAAAGCAATTGAGACAGGCTTACCAAAAATGCGTATCGAAGAAGCGGCAGCCAAAAAACAAGCGCAAATCGATTCGAATGAAGAAACAATTATTGGTGTAAACCGTTACCGTTTAGATCAAGAAGACCCAATTGATATTTTAAATATAGATAATACAATGGTTCGTAAAACACAAATTGAGCGATTAGATCGGATGAAAGAGAATCGCGATAGCGAAAAAGTGGCAGCCGCACTAAGTGCATTAACCCAAGCTGCACAAACTGGAGAAGAGAATATTTTAGCATGTGCTATAGAGGCAGCTAGGCAGCGAGCTTCTCTTGGTGAAATTTCTGATGCAATTGAAATAGCATCTGGAAGACATAAGGCGGTGATTCGTTCAGTGAGTGGTGTTTATAGTTCGAATTTTTCTAACCAACAGGAAATGGAAATCGTTAAAGAAATGACAGAAGACTTTATAGAAAACGAAGGTCGCCGTCCACGTATTTTGATCGCTAAAATGGGTCAAGATGGTCATGACCGCGGAGCGAAAGTTATTGCAACTGCATTTTCTGACTTAGGCTTTGATGTTGATATCGGACCATTGTTCCAAACTCCTTCAGAAACAGCGCAACAAGCAGTAGAAAATGATGTCCACGTCATAGGCGTGAGTTCACTAGCAGCAGGTCACATGACATTGGTACCAGACTTGAAAGCTGAACTCGCGAAAATTGGCCGTGAAGACATTTTAATCGTTGTTGGCGGTGTTATTCCAGCACAAGATTATGAGTTTTTACGTAATAATGGAGCGAGTGCTATTTTTGGTCCTGGTACAGTTATTCCGGTAGCTGCACAAAAAGTGATTGAAGAAATCTATGTGCAACTTGGATATGAGGAAGTGGCAGACTGATGAGCCGCGAAAAAAACTCCAGGCGTGTCATGGAAGGTGTTCATGAAGCGCATGACGGAATGAAGGCTTTGCCACGGAAAAAATTTAAAAAACCGAAAACGGATAAACTTGATATTCAAGAAATTGCGCAAGGTGTAAAGAGTGGATCCCGTTTATATCTTGGAAAAGCGATTACTTTACTAGAAAGTTCAAATCCTGAACATAAAAAGAATGGGCAAGAGTTATTAAATCAATTGCTCCCTCATACAGGAAATAGTTTGCGCCTAGGTATTACTGGTGTTCCTGGAGCGGGAAAAAGCACCTTTATCGAAACCTTTGGTGAAATGTTGACGAGTCTCGGACATCGTGTAGCGGTTTTAGCGATCGATCCAAGTTCTTCACTTACAGGTGGTAGTATACTAGGTGATAAAACACGTATGGAGCAGCTAGCCCGTAATCCGAAAGCTTTTATCCGGCCTTCTCCAACGGCTGGTACGCTTGGCGGTGTGCATAAAAAAACGCGGGAAACGATGTTGCTATGTGAAGCGGCAGGATACGATATTATTTTGGTGGAAACAGTGGGTGTCGGTCAAAGTGAAACCTTAGTGCGCGGCATGGTTGATATGTTCTTGTTGTTGGTTTTAACGGGAGCTGGAGACGAACTACAAGGGATGAAAAAAGGGATATTAGAATTAGCAGATGCAATTATTGTTCATAAAGCGGACGGTGAAAATGCCCGTTTGGCGAAAAAAACAGTTGCGGAATACAAACAAATGCTTCATTTCCTGCAACCTGCGACAGCGAGTTGGACAACTAAGCCAATTGCTGCTTCATCTATTGAAAGTACCGGCATACCAAATGTTTGGGAAATGATTCAAGAGTTTGAGACGGCTGTGAAAGACAGTGGGCACTGGAAAAAGCGTCGCCAAGAACAAACAAAAGATTGGTTCCGCTCGATGATCACAGATGAATTGCATAGCCGCTTTTTTGATGATGCGAACCGCAGAGAACTGGTTAAAATACTGGAAAAGCAAGTGCTAAATGATGAATTGACAGTATCTCAAGCGATTATGCGACTTTTTGAGTAGGCTTTTTTGCAAGTCCACTAAACACCTGCTATGATTAAGAAAGCAATAATAAGGAGTGGTATTTGATGAGTATGGATTTTAACTTCCTAATGAACGATATAGTAACTCAAGCACGCCAGGAATTGATTGAAGGTGGATATACACAGTTGGAAACATCTGAAGATGTAAGCGAAGCTTTTTCGAAAGAAGGAACAAGCCTTGTAATGATTAACTCTGTATGTGGATGTGCCGGCGGAATTGCCCGTCCGGCTGCATTGCATTCAATTCATTACGACAAACGCCCAGATAATTTGTTTACAGTTTTTGCTGGACAAGATAAAGAAGCGACAGCTCAAGCACGCGCAATTTTTGGTGACGATCACTTGCCATCATCGCCATCTTTCGTATTTTTAAAAGATGGGAAAATGGTTGATGAAATTGGCCGTCACGAAATTGAAGGTCATGATCCAATGTCTGTTATTACGCATATTCAAGCAATATTCGAACAGCATTGCGACGAAGTGTAAGAAAGAATGCCTCTTATGGAGGCATTTTTTTATGTCAATATTTGGAGGGAGACAATGAAACTGAAGTTAAAGCCATATTCGATTGGTTATCGCACAATGAAAACTGCGTTAGGTGTAGCCATTGCAATTTATTTGGCTCAATTGTTGCAACTTGATTATTACGTCTCTGCTGGTATTTTAACAATTCTTTGCATACAACCAACAAAGAAAAAATCAATTCGAGCGGCATTTTCTCGTTTTATCGCCAGTTTGATCGGCATTGTTTTCGCTCTCATTTTTTTTGAAGGAATAGCCTATCATCCAATCATTATAGGTGTACTCATTGTTCTATTTATTCCTGTATTGGTAACTTTACGGTTTCAAGACGGGTTTGTCTCGAGTTCAGTTATTTTAATGCATATTTATGATGCGAAAAATTTAAGTTTCGACTTATTGACCAATGAATTAGCTCTAATGGTGGTCGGTTTTGGTACAGCATTAGCAGTAAATATGTATATGCCGAGTATTGAGAAAAAGTTGGAAAACTATCGATATGAAATTGAAGATTTATATGCCTCGATTTTTCGTGAAATTGTCGTTTACTTACGTGAAAGAGAATCGTTATGGAGCGGCAAAGAGTTAGTGGATGCGAGGAGATTATTAGAGAAAGCCAAAGCATTGGCTTACCAAGACGTAGAAAATCACATCACTCGGCACGAAAATAAGTACTATCATTATTTCGAAATGCGCGAACAGCAGCTAGAAATTATAGAACGTATTTTACCGAAAATTACGGCTTTGCCAGTCATTGTAGATCAAACCGAATTGGTTGCTGATTTTTTAGAAGATTTATCCGAACATGTTCATTCAGGCAATACTGCTTACCGATACATCTCAAAGCTCGATAAAGTAAAAGAGAACTTTGCAGACTTGCCACTGCCAGACAGCCACGAAAAATTCCTATCAATGGCCGAGTTGTACCAAGTCATTCACGAAATGGAAACCTATTTAGAAATTAAACAATCCTATAAAGGATTTCATACAAAAAAAGCGGAAATGCCTGTTTAGCTTTGACAGGCTTAAGATAATCCAGCGGAGTGGCGTTTTTTTCTACGAAGTCGGGGAACTTATGCCCTGAGAAACTGGCTCCTACAAATTTAAAAAGGACATTCCGTTTTTTCGGAATGTCCTTTTTACTTATTACAGTACGAAGCTTAAGCCAAACATAAAGCTTGATAACAACATGATACCAATCATCGCATAAACAATAAACTTACGGAATGCAGCGTTTCTCATTAGTAATAAACTCCTTTATCAATCAAATCTATTGAGCAAATCATATCATAGATTCATTGAAAATTGAAGAGACACGCTATAGGTTTCCGAATATTCACTAACAGCTAGAGTTTTTGTCAGTGAATCTGTACAATAAGAGAGAAGTCAAAAAAGGAAGTGAAAATGGGATGAAAAAAGTAGATCATATCGGAATTGCTGTAAGGGATTTGAATGCTGTCCTTCCTTATTACACAGAGACACTTGGTCTCCCACTTATGAAAATTGAAGAGGTGGAATCTCAAAAAGTACGGGTAGCATTTATTGATGCGGGCAATATTAAGTTAGAATTGCTTGAACCAATGGCTGAAGAAAGCGCTATCTTCAAGTTTTTAGAGAAAAAAGGCGAAGGTATTCATCATATTGCATTCGGTGTTGAAGGCATCGAAGAGCGAATGGAAGAGCTCCGCGAAAAAGGTGTGCAGCTATTGAACGATCAACCAAAACCTGGAGCAGGCGGAGCGATGGTTGCCTTTTTGCATCCAAAATCGTCAAACGGAGTATTGTACGAACTTTGTGAAAAAGAGTGATTAGGAGTGGAAAAAATGGACATTTACGAAAGAATTAACGAGTTATATGATCGCAAACGTGAAATTGAACTTGGCGGTGGCGAAGAACGCATCAACAAGCAACATGAAAAAGGAAAACTAACAGCACGTGAGCGTATTGATTTATTACTTGATGAAGGATCATTTGTAGAGCTTAGTCCATTTGTAGAACATCGTACGACAGATTTCGGTATGGCAAAAGGTCCGGGTGAAGGAGTTGTCACAGGATACGGAAAAGTAAATGGCAGACCGATTTATTTGTTTTCTCAAGACTTTACAGTATTTGGTGGAGCTTTGGGTGAAATGCATGCGAAAAAAATCGCCAATGTTATGGATTTAGCAGCCCGCAACGGTGCACCGTTTATCGGCTTAAACGATTCAGGCGGCGCACGTATTCAAGAAGGTGTGTTATCTCTTGATGGTTATGGACAAATTTTCTACCGCAACTCGATTTATTCGGGCGTTATCCCTCAAATTTCAGTGATTATGGGACCTTCTGCAGGTGGAGCGGTTTATTCACCAGCAATTACAGATTTTGTCTTTATGGTCGACAAAACGAGCCAAATGTTTATTACAGGTCCGAAAGTAATTGAAACAGTAACTGGTGAAAAAATATCTTCTGAAGACCTGGGAGGATCAAGAGTACATACAGCAATTAGCGGGAATGCACATTTCCGTGGTGAGTCAGAACAAAAAGTGCTTGAAATGGTCCGACAATTAATCAGTTACTTGCCACAAAATAATACGGAAATGCCGCCTCGCCTTGAAGAAGGAGAAGAAGACGACTACCGCCCAGATTTAGCAGATGTTGTACCTTATGAAGCGATCCGTCCTTATGATGTTCGCAAAGTAGTTGACCAAGTCGTAGACAAAGATAGCTTTATGGAAGTGCAACCAGAATTTGCACGCAATATCGTCATCGGACTGGCACGGATTAAAGGCGAAACTGTAGGATTAGTTTGTAACCAACCAAAAGTGATGGCTGGAGGACTTGATATCGATTCATCTGATAAAGCAGCACGTTTTATTCGTTTCTGTGATTCGTTCAACATTCCATTAATTACATTTGAAGACGTTACTGGTTTCTTCCCTGGTATTAAACAAGAACACGGCGGGATTATTCGTCACGGGGCGAAGATCCTGTATGCTTATTCAGAAGCGACAGTTCCTAAAATGACAGTAATTTTAAGAAAAGCTTACGGGGGTGCTTATGTAGCGTTAAACTCTAAGTCAATTGGAGCTGATTTGGTTTATTCATGGCCAAATGCTGAAATCGCGGTTATGGGTCCAAACGGAGCAGCCAATATCATTTTTGCTCGTGAAATTGCCGCAAGTGAAAACCCAGAAGAAACGCGTGCAGCAAAAATTGAAGAATACCGCGTAAAATTTGCGAATCCATATGTTGCGGCTGCTCGAGGAATGGTCGATGACGTAATTGACCCACGCGAAACACGTATTAAATTAATTCAAGCATTAGAAATGATGCGCAATAAAAAAGATACACGACCTGCAAAAAAACACGGCAATATGCCACTGTGAGATATAGAAGGAGTGCTTGTAATGAATAACGAACGATTAATCAATGAATTTTTGGAACTGGTTCAAATCAACTCAGAAACAAAACACGAAGGACCAATTTCCGTTATCCTACAAACCAAATTAGAGGCGATGGGTTTTCATGTCGTAATTGACGAGTCCGCTGCTGTTACAGGTCATGGTGCTGGGAATATTATTGCTACTTTACGTGGAAGTTTAAGCGAAGTTCCGGCTATCTATTTTACAGTACACATGGATACTGTAACACCAGGTGTTGGCGTTAAACCTGAAATTCGTGACGGTTATGTCTATTCGGATGGAACGACAATTCTAGGGGCTGATGATAAAGCAGGTATCGCAGCTTTATTTGAAATGATTCGTGTGCTTCAAGAGCAAGAAATTCCACATGGCGATATTCAATTAGTTATCACTGCTGGAGAAGAAAGTGGTTTAGTTGGAGCGAAAGAATTAGACTCTTCACTTATGATTGCCAAATACGGTTATGCTGTAGATAGCGATGGCAAAGTAGGAGGAATTGTGACAGCTGCACCAAACCAAGCAAAACTGTGGACAACTATTTATGGCAAAACAGCTCATGCGGGTGTAGCACCTGAAAAAGGCATTTCAGCGATTAGCATTGCTGCCAAAGCCATTGCTAAAATGACGTTAGGACGTATTGATGAAGAAACAACTGCTAATATCGGTCATTTTGAAGGTGGCGGGGCGACGAATATTGTTTGTGACGAAGTTCGTATTTTGTCAGAAGCTCGTTCAATAAGTGAAGATAAGTTAGCAGCACAAACCATTCACATGGAATCGGTATTTGAACAAGTTGCTGAAAATCTGGGGGGACGTGCAGAAACAAAAGTCCAATTAATGTACCCAGGTTTCCATTTTGATGATATGGATCCAGTTGTGGAAATTGCACAAAAAGCTGCTGCGAAAATTGGACGTCCTTCTCCAATTTTGACGAGTGGTGGAGGCAGTGATGCCAACATATTTAATGGGTTTGGCATTCCGACTGTTAATCTTTGTGTAGGATACGAAGAAATCCATACTAAAAATGAACGTATGCCACTTGAAGAACTTGAAAAACTAACCGAATTATTAGTTGAAATCGTAAAAGAATCAACGCTTAACTAAATAATACAGTGATTATGGATAAGAGAGAACAGGATGTATGTTCTCTCTTTTTTTGATACACTAAAAGAAAAGGAAAAGAGAGAAAGCTCAATGGCCAGCAGAGTAATATTTCATATTGATATGAATAGTTTTTATGCTTCTGTTGAACAGTCGCATAATCCCGAACTAAAAGGAAAAGCGATTGCCATTGCGGGAAATCCAAAAGAACGAAAAGGAATCATCGTAACTTGTTCTTATGAAGCAAGAGCTCATGGCATTTATACAACAATGCAAGTACATGAAGCAAAACGAAAGTTACCGGAACTCTTATTGTTGCCACCAAACTTTGAACGTTACCGGGCAGCATCAAAAGCAATGTTTGAAATTTTACGTACATACACGGATATGGTAGAACCAGTTTCTATTGATGAGGGCTATGTTGACGTGACCAGTTTGACTGAAACGCGTCATGCTTTAGAAATAGCTGACGAAATTCAACAACGGTTGTTAGCGGAATTGGATTTACCGTGCTCAATCGGCATCGCACCGAACAAGTTTCTAGCGAAAACAGCATCTGACATGAAAAAACCGATGGGAATTACCGTCTTGCGTAAGCGAAGCATTCAGGCTTTGTTGTGGCCAAAGTCGGTTATTGAAATGCACGGCATTGGTGAAAGTACAGCGGCGCGCTTAAAAAGCATCAAAGTTGAAACCATTGGAGAGCTAGCAACTGCAAATGAAGGTTTAATTAAAGAGAAAATGGGGAAAAACGGTTTGCGTCTACGAGAACGAGCAAATGGAATCGACGACCGTCCGGTAGACCCAGATTCGATTTACGATACTAAAAGTGTTGGAACCTCAACAACTTTGCCGATAGATGAAACAGATGAACTGCGTTTAAAAGTGTTATTTCGTCAACTTAGTGAGAAAGTAGCTAACCGACTAGAAGCGAAAGAATTGGCCGGATCGACGGTAAGTATTCAAACGCGCAGTTCAGATTGGAAAAACAGAACACGCAGTGTCACATTAAGTAATACCGTTTGGAAGGTAGAAGATATTCAACGAACGGCATGGCAATTGTTTATTAAACACTGGAATGGGGAAGCGTTAAGACTAATTGGGGTGACGGTATCCAATGTGGCAAGTAAAGAGGCTATGACCGAACAATTATCCATCTTTAATTTTCAAGAACATGTAAAAGAAGAACCAATACTGGACTTAATGGCTAAACTTGAAAGTCGTTTCGGAAAAAGTGTTTTGACGCGTGGAACTAAAATTAAAAAAACCAATTACGATTCAAAGACAAGTTTCAGCAAAGACTTTTTAGATGATCACGAAAGAAAGTAGGGGAAACATGCAATTATTATTTCTTGGTACTGGAGCGGGAATGCCGTCTAAACAACGTAACACTTCTGCGCTAGTTCTAAAATTGCTTGAAGAACGGGGAACTGTGTGGTTGTTTGATTGCGGTGAAGCCACGCAACACCAAATTCTTCGTACAACAGTAAAGCCACGCAAAATCGAAAAAATCTTTATTACGCATATGCACGGAGATCATATTTTTGGCTTGCCAGGCTTACTGGGATCTCGTTCATTTCAAGCTGGAGATGAACCGCTTGAAATTTATGGACCTAAAGGAATTAAAGAATATATCCAAATGACGTTAACGCTTAGTAGAACGCATTTAACTTATCCAATTAGTTACCATGAATTGACTGAAGGAATGATTTTCGAAGATGAGCTAATGACAGTGGAAACGCGTCTTTTAGATCACGTGATTCCTTCGTATGGTTTTCGAATAACCCAAAAGCCATTACCACCCAAGCTGCTTATTAATAAAGCGTTGTCTCTTGGTGTACCTAAAGGTCCGTTGTTAGCGAAGTTAAAAACAGGTAAAGATATTGAACTTTCGGAAGGACAGTGGGTACGGAGTATCGACGTCACAGAACCCGAACAACCTGGATTTGTCGTTACCATTTTAGGAGACACTCGTTATTGCGAAGCAGCGGTCGAATTGGGACGTAAAGCAAATGTATTAGTTCACGAAGCTACGTTTGATGGCACTGCTAAAAAGATGGCATCAGAATATGGTCATGCTACTGTATACGAAGCAGCTCGCACTGCCCGATTAGCAGAAGCTGACACTTTGATTATGAATCATATAAGTGCACGGTTCTTACCTGAAGATGAAAAACATTTGTTAAAACAAATGAAAGAGTATCATCCACGTGGATATATTGCGCATGATTTTGCCGAATTTGAATGGCAACAACAAGAAAAAATAATTAGGAAAAAACAGGGAAGTCATCAGTAATAGATGGCTTTTTTTGGTTAATGTTTAAATTATTTTTGGAAAATATAGAACATATGTTCTTTTTGTGATAAAATAAAGATACAGCTGTATGAGGGCGGTTTGGCCATTCCCAATGAAAGGGGGTGGTAACATGACCATTACTGAATCATTCGGTCTCGTTTTTACGAGTATCGGGCTAACGATTAGCGCTATGACACTAGTTGTATCAATGATTTTGGTCATTAACAAAAAAAAATAACCGTCCCATGTGGCGTGGAATGACGGTTATTTTTAAAGCCTGTATTCCAGCCAACCGCTCTCGAAGCGGCGTACAGCTGGCCGAATGCGAAAGCATTCGGTTTTTTGCGTTACCTTAAGTATACTAAATCTGAAGCATTTTGCAACTGCCTTATAACCAACCGCGCTTATACGGCTCTGGAGCTATGATATCAACGTTTAGCTCTTTTGCTGCGGTATAAGCCCAGTAAGGGTCACGAAGCAGTTCGCGGGCTAGAAAGACCATATCCGCACGTTCATTTTGGAGAATTTCTTCAGCATGTAATGGGCTGGTGATTAAACCAACTGCACCTGTTGCAATAGGTGTCTCTTTTTTAATGGTCTCAGCAAAAGGTACTTGGTAGCCGGGAAATACAGGGATGCGAGCAGGAACGACAGCACCTGAGCTAACATCAATCAAGTCGACACCTTGTTGTTTCATCCATTGACACATTTCTACATATTGATCGGCAGTCATACCGCCTTCGCTATAATCGTGAGCGGAGATTCGAACAAATAATGGGCCATCCCAAACTTCATTTACTGCATCGATCACTTTACCCAATAAGCGGTAGCGATTTGCTGCGCTGCCACCATATTCATCTGTCCGGTTATTCGTTAAAGGAGATAAGAATTGGTTGATTAAATAACCATGTGCACCATGCAGTTCAATAACATCGAATCCCGCTTTTTTAGCACGAATAGCACCAAGTTTAAAAGCCTGTATGGTGTCTTCAATATCAGTAATAGACATTTCTTTCGGTAATTTATAATTATCATCAAAAGCAAGAGCACTTGCTGAATAGATGTCACCATCAACTGTTGCTTTTCTGCCGGCATGAGCCAATTGAATGCCTGTTTTGGCTCCGCTTTGTTTCATTAACCGAACAATTTCAGCTTGACCTTCAATATGAGCATCATCCCAAATTCCAAGATCTCTCGATGAAATGCGTCCTTGTGGTTGAACAGCTGTCGCTTCGGTAATAATTAGACCAACACCACCCACTGCACGTGTAGGGTAGTGAATGCGGTGCCAGTCGGTTACTTGTCCGTCTTCTTGGTCGCTTTGATACATACACATAGGTGCCATCACAATGCGGTTTTTAAAAACAATTTCTTTGATTGTATATGGTTCGAACAACTTCGCCATAAACTGACCTCCTTCTAGTAGATACAACTATCAAGTATATAGAAAGGCTTACTTAAATTCTTTTCCGAGCTCTTTAGATCTTTCAGAAGCTTGTGTAACACATTGGCCAACAATATCTTTAAAGTTGTTTTCTGCCAATGAATCAAGACCTGCTGCTGTGGTACCATTTGGGCTTGTCACTTTTACGCGCAATTCAGCGAAATCTTCTTGCTGCAACATTTCTGCGGCGCCAGCAAAGGTTTGTCGTACTAGTTTTTTAGCGTCTGCATTCGACAGACCATTTGCTATACCCGCTTCAGTCATTGCTTCCGCGAAATAATAGATATAAGCGGGACCACTTCCTGCAATGCCTGTAACAGCGTGTAATTGTTCTTCTTCAACAACTGTTACGCCACCAATTGAAGACAATAGTTTACGCAGTTCATGCTGCTGTTCGAGTGAAACATGCTTACTCCACGCCACACCTGTCGCAGATTTACCGATTTTTGCAGAAGTATTTGGCATTGCTCGTGCAACTGGGAAATCACCCACGTGTTTTTGGATGGTTTCGATTGAAACACCTGCAGCGACCGACAAAATTACGGTGTTGCCAGTCAGTTTTTCTTTAATGCCGCTAAGTGCAGCTTCTACATCTTTTGGCTTCATCGCCAGTAAGATGAAATTTGCGTCTTTTAATTCGGTCTTATCTTGGCAGACGATATTCACGCCGTATTCGTCACTTAAAAACTCCAGCCGATCTTGGTCCGATTTGTTCATCACCGAAATTTCTTCTGGTTTCATAATTCGCTTATTAATCCAGCCGTGAATCATTGATTCGGCCATTGATCCGGCTCCTACACATACAATTTTCATATCCATCACTCTCTTTCCTCAAATTAAAAAGCGCATTCGTCCCTGTTATACAAGGACGAAAACGCTTTGTTTCCGCGGTACCACCTAAGTTTGCCATTAAGACACCACTCGATATCCATAACGCGGACAGACGGCCGTGTTTTCACGGCAGCTCAAAAGCAGGTTCAACAAAGGAGAGGGGGTGTGCATTTCAGCTAAAGCGACACTCTCTTTACACCTTCACTTTGTGTACTAATCTTTATCTTCGCTCACATATGTTATTGAATTATAGAGGATAAAGCAGGACTTTGTCAAATGACATCAAGAAGTGACGGCTTGTTATTTTCCATGTATGATAGATGAATAGTGATTCATTTTAAGGAGCTGATAGGATGACTTTACATAAGATTATTATTCCAACACCTTTTGCTGTAGGAGACGTAAATTCATATTTGATAAAAGGAGACATGCTGACATTAATCGACGCGGGTCCAAAAACGCCCGAAGCATGGCTCGCAATCAAAGCAGGGTTAAAAGAGTTTGGTGCAGAGCCGAAAGATGTCGAACAAGTTGTATTAACGCATCATCATCCAGATCACTCGGGTTGGGTCGATGGATTTGAAAATGCAAAACTATATGGACATCCATATAACGATCCGTGGCTGCGTCGTGATCAAGATTTTTTTACTTATCATGATGCATTTTATCTAGAGCGTTTAAAAGAAGAAGGAGTTCCAGGTGATTTGCAGTTTTGGGTTAAAAAAATGAAACGTCCGCTAAACTTGATGGGTAACCGCACACTTGATAGGACGATTAATGAAGGAGATACTTTACCAGGACATTCTGATTGGCAAGTTCTTGAAACATTAGGACATGCTCAAAGTCATTTGTCCTTCTGGAATAAAAAGACCGGCGAAATGATTGGTGGCGACCATGTAATTGCAAAAGTCTCATCTAATCCACTTATTGAACCGCCATTAAATCCGGAAGATGGTCGGCCTAAATCACTGCTTCAATACAATGCGTCACTTAGTCGCTTGCTAACAATGCCTATAGATGTGATATATAGTGGGCACGGAG
This sequence comes from Planococcus sp. PAMC 21323, assembly GCF_000785555.1. Classification (NCBI taxonomy): domain Bacteria; kingdom Bacillati; phylum Bacillota; class Bacilli; order Caryophanales; family Caryophanaceae; genus Planococcus; species Planococcus sp. PAMC 21323. The sequence goes on from NZ_CP009129.1 coordinate 1,416,577, forward strand.
AAGAAGTGTATAATGTTAATGAATTAATCACTTCTCGTTTAGCGAAACAACATCAGCGAGCTATGAAAGCGCATGATTTAATTGGTGATGGAGAACGAACAGTTTATGAACTGAACAAAGACTTGTTTTCACATGCTTATGAAAAAGAGTTAGGCTTAACTTTATCTGAAACGATTGGCCAAATCGATTACTTAATAGAACGTAAATTACTTACAGAGCGAATGGGTGACGATGGCATCTTCTACTATAGTAAGGTATAAGTAAGGTTGACAATTGCAACTAGTGGTTACAACAAGTAAAATTAAAAAGGGACTATTTACACCACGACTATACAAGAAAAGGATTGGGTAGCTTTGAAAAAATGGGGATTATTTTTAGCGAGTGTCTTACTGCTTGCAGCATGTTCGAATGAAGAAACTGAACCAGCTGAACAAGATAAAACAGCAGAGACGAAAGAAACAGAGAAAGCAGAAATGGCAGTCGATCAGAAGAGTATGACTGAAGAAGGATTTATTACACAAGTGAGTGGGGAAAGCATACTTATTAACAATATATTCTTTAATATTCCAGAAGACGTTAAAGTCCAACTTAGCGACGGCGCTGAAACAACTAAAGGCGTTGTCCGAGATATCCGCACAGGTATGAAAGTCAGACTGGACTATAATGGTCCGCTTGCTGAATCGTTTCCTATGCAAGGAGAAGCTGACACAATTACTATTTTAATAGATGAAGAATCTGTTAAACAAGCTGATGCGCTTGAAGCGTTTATCAACGGAGAACAATTATCACGTTTGATCATGATGGGACAACCAATTGTTCGTGATAATGAAATTGGCTTTTTATTCAGCAATATGGAAACTGGCGAAATGTCTGAAGTACGAATCGACCTAGATACACACGAGTACACAATTGGTGGAGAAAAAAGCGAATAAAAAATAAAAGCAGTTGTTGCTGTTTCAGATTTTAGATAAAGTCTAATTAAAATGTATAGTTGTGTATAACCATTCCGGCCACTACGCTTTCCATGGGTTAGCTTCAGCCTCCTCGTTACGGGGTCTTCAGCTCTCGCTGTCCCATAGGATTCTCCGTGGCCTCAACGGTTGCTAGCATGTAACTCTAATCAGATAAAGTAACCGACTAGTCTATTCATCAAGCAACTTAATAAAAGGATCCGTAATAGTCATTCTTTAACTAACATAAGAATTCTTTTATCTAAAACCTGTAGCAGCTTCGGCTGTTTTTTTTGTGAAAAAAAATAGTCGTATCTCTTGCGCTTGTTAAATATCCGTGATATTATGTGTATATTCATTTCAAACATTGCATAAAAATACATTGGAGGTTTTCATATTGAATAAAAAGATTGTACTCGCATACTCAGGTGGATTAGATACATCGGTGGCCATCCCGTGGCTAAAAGAAGAAGGCTACGACGTTGTCGCTGTTTGCCTGGATATCGGGGAAGGAAAAGATCTAGATTTTATTAAACAAAAAGCGCTTCAAGTTGGAGCAGTTGAAAGTTATATGATCGATGCAAGAGACGAATTTGCGGATGAATATGCATTAATCTCAATGCAAGCTCATACATTATACGAAGGTAAATATCCATTAGTATCTGCACTTTCTCGTCCGTTAATTTCGAAAAAACTAGTTGAAATCGCGGAAGCTACAGGATCAAGTGCAGTTGCTCACGGCTGTACAGGAAAAGGCAATGACCAAGTCCGTTTCGAAGTTTCAATCAAATCATTAAATCCAAATCTTGAAGTTGTCGCTCCAGTAAGACAATGGGGATGGTCGCGTGATGAAGAAATCGCTTATGCAAAATTGCATAATATTCCAATCCCGGTAAACTTGGATAGCCCGTTTTCAATTGATCAAAACTTATGGGGACGTGCTAACGAATGTGGCGTATTGGAAAACCCTTGGACAACGCCACCAGAAGAAGCTTATGATATTACAAACTCTGTTGAAACGACACCGGATACAGCGGATATTGTTGAAATTGAATTTGTTAACGGTGTACCGACTCAATTAAATGGCGTTTCGTACTCATTCTCTAAATTGATTTTGGAGTTAAATGAAATTGCTGGAAAACATGGTGTCGGAAGAATTGATCATATTGAAAATCGTTTAGTCGGGATTAAATCTCGTGAAGTTTATGAAGCTCCAGCAGCAATGACGTTAATTGCTGCACATAAAGAGCTTGAAGATATTACATTGGTCAAAGAAATGGCACATTTCAAACCAGTCATCGAGAAGAAATTGACTGAGTTGATTTATGAAGGTTTATGGTTCTCTCCGCTACGTGTCGCGCTTGAAGCATTCTTAAAAGAAACGCAAGTTTACGTCAATGGAACAGTACGTGTGAAATTGTTTAAAGGTCATGCGATTATTGAAGGACGTAAGTCAGCAAATTCACTTTATAACGAGCAATTGGCTACTTATTCAACAGATGACACTTTCAACCACGCGTCTGCAGTTGGCTTTATCGAACTATGGGGTCTTCCGACAGTGGTTAATGCAAAAGTCAATAAAAAAGAAGTAGCGGTTCCTGAAGACTTGAAAGAGAAGGTGAAAGCATGACCAAACTGTGGGGCGGCCGTTTTCAAAAATCGGCCGAACAGTGGGTCGATGAATTTGGTGCTTCTATCTCTTATGACCAAAAGTTGGTAATGGAGGATCTGGAAGGCAGCACAGCACATGTGAAAATGCTGGCTGCTTGCCAGATTCTTTCTAAAGAAGATGCGGATCTGATTTTATCCGGACTTGCAACGCTTAAACAAAAAGCGCAAGCTGGCGAATTGGAATATAGCGTATCAAATGAAGACATCCACTTAAATTTAGAAAAACATTTAATCGATGAAATTGGTCCTGTTGGTGGTAAATTGCATACGGCAAGAAGCAGGAACGACCAAGTAGCAACCGATATGCATTTGTATTTAAAAAATCGTGTTGGAGAAATTATCGAAGCTGTTACGGCTTTCCAAGATGCAATTGTTACACAAGCAGAAGCGCATGTAGAAACGATTGTCCCTGGCTATACACATCTTCAGCGTGCACAGCCAATCTCTTTTGGTCATCATTTGATGACGTATTTCTGGATGTTGCAGCGCGACAAAGAGCGGTTAACAGAATCGATGAAGCGCATCGATATTTCACCGCTCGGAGCGGGTGCGATGTCAGGTACAACTTTCCCGATTGACCGTGAAATGTCAGCAGAGCTTCTCGGTTTTTCAAGCGTTTATCAAAATAGTTTAGATGCTGTCAGTGATCGTGATTTTATTCTTGAATTTTTGAGTAATTCATCGATGTTGATGATGCATATGTCTCGTTTTGCCGAAGAAATTATTCTTTGGTCGAGCGAGGAGTTCCGTTTTATTGAATTAGATGATACGTTCTCTACAGGATCAAGTATCATGCCGCAGAAGAAAAATCCCGATATGGCGGAATTGATCCGTGGCAAAACTGGACGTGTTTATGGCAACCTTTTTGGTTTATTAACCACTTTAAAAGGTCTTCCTCTTGCTTATAATAAAGACATGCAAGAAGACAAAGAAGGTATGTTTGATACGGTTCACACGTTAATGGGTTCATTGCCAATTTTTGAAGGAATGATTCGTACCATGACCGTTCGGACGGATTCTATGGAAAAAGCGGTGCATTCGGATTTCTCAAATGCTACAGAATTAGCGGATTATTTGGCTGCTAAAGGAATGCCATTCCGTGAAGCGCATGATGTAACAGGGAAATTAGTTTTTACATGTATCCAACGCGGTTACTTCTTGAAAGACTTGCCGCTCGCTGATCTTCAGCAAGCGAGTCTTCTTATTGAGGAAGACATTTACAACACCTTAATGCCAAAAACAGCAGTAGAGCGTAGAAACTCACTGGGAGGCACAGGTTTTGAACAAGTACATCATCAATTGGGACTTGCCAAGCAACTTATCGGGTAATAAGTCCATTCCCTATAAAGCCGTCAGCGATTGGTACTCGCGAGCGGTTAAAAAGCCGATTTTCCTCTTCCCCTATGGAAAATCGGCTTTTTTTGTGTTTTAGCGTAATTTTTAGAGAAATCTCACTGAAGAAAAACTGAATTCAGGCTTATTTCATAAATCGGAGCAATGTCTTTCCGAACGTTCACAAAATTTGCTAAAATAATAAAGCTTATAAAAAATTTAACAACACATTAAAGTAATCAACTAGAAAATATGAACCGGCAAGGGGAAAGATAATAATGCGTATATTTTGGGAGTTGGGCTGGTTTTTTAAAGAACGTAAAAAGCAATACATTTTAGGAGTTCTGTTATTAATGGTGGTGGCATTTTTAGGTATTTTACCACCGCGCATTATTGGATTTATCGTTGATCGCATTAGCCAAGGAACGTTAACATCTGAATACTTACTCAAATGGTTAAGTATTTTAGCAGCTTCTGCTTTTGCTATGTATGTTCTACGCTATACGTGGAGGTTGCAAATATTTGGATCTTCGATTTTATTGGCTAGAAATTTACGTCAACAACTGTTTCGTCATTTTACACAAATGTCTCCAGCCTTTTATCAAAAACGTCGTGTGGGCGACTTGATGGCACATGCGACTAATGATTTGCAGGCAGTACAGCAAACAGCTGGTGCAGGAGTATTAACACTTGTCGATTCCATTGCAACGGGTGGCTTTGTTATTGCGGCTATGGCCATTACAATTGATTGGAAATTGACGTTAATTGTCTTGTTGCCAATGCCCTTGATGGCTTATTTAACCAATTACTATGGAAAACTAATGCACGAGCGTTTTCACGGTGCGCAACAAGCTTTCTCAGGGCTCAATGATAAAACGCAAGAAAGTATATCTGGCATGAAAGTCATCAAAACATTTGGACAAGAGCAGCAAGATATTGATGATTTTAAAAATTTATCAGCGCGTGTTGTGGATGAAAATATTCGTGTAGCGCGTGTCGACTCTTTATTTGATCCTACGATTTCCGCTATTATCGGTGTTTGTTATTTTCTAACGATCGGCTTTGGTTCTTATTTTGTGACACAGGGCGATATGACAATTGGTGATTTAGTCGCTTTTACTGCGTATCTGGGTTTGTTGGTTTGGCCGATGTTAGCATTTGGTTGGCTTTTCAATATAGTAGAACGAGGCAGAGCTTCTTATGATCGCATCCGTCAGTTACTCGCAGAGCCAATTGAAATTGATGATCGTGAAAATGCCATTGATGAAGACCCAACAGGTGATGTCGTTTTTTCTTTAGAACAATTTAAATTTACTGGCGATGACCGAGCTGCGCTTCGAAACATCTACTTTACAGTGAAACAAGGAGAAACACTTGGGATTGTTGGCAAAACTGGTTCTGGAAAATCAGCTATTCTACGATTATTATTACGTGAGTTTGACGATTATAAAGGTTCTATCTTATTTGGAAATTATTCGATTGATGCTTATAAAAAGCAGCGTCTTAGACAAGCTATTGGTTATGTTCCACAAGACCATTTCTTGTTTTCAACTAGCATTGCTGGGAATATCGCATTTGCACGCCCTGACGCGATACTTAAGGAAGTTGAGAATGCAGCGAGGTTAGCACATATACACGAAGATATTGAAAACTTCACAGAAGGATATAGTACCGTAGTTGGAGAACGCGGTGTATCTTTATCAGGTGGTCAAAAACAACGGATCTCAATTGCTCGTGCATTAATGACAGAACCTGAGTTGCTTATACTAGATGATTCTTTATCAGCAGTAGATGCTAAAACAGAAGAATCTATTTTAAAATCATTAAAAGCTACGCGAGTAGATAAAACGACCATTATTACATCGCACCGATTAAGTGCAATTCAGCATGCGCATCAAATTTTAGTGATGGATAAAGGTACGATTAAAGAGATAGGTTCGCATGATGAATTGATGAAGAAAAAAGAAACTTATTATGAAATGTATGAGCTGCAGCAATTAGAAGCGCTCGTCGAACAAGGAGGCGAGTCATAATGCTGATTAAAGAAACTGAAAAAAAGCAGGAATTGACTGGACGAGACCAATGGATCGTCTTTAAGCGTCTGTTAAAATATTTGTTGCCTCATAAAAAAATGTTATTGCTAGCAATGGGTCTATTATTACTAACGGTTCTAGGTGATGTGCTCGGACCTTATTTGATCAAAGTGTTTATTGATGAATATTTAACACAAGGTAATTTTCCGACAGGTCCTGTAGTTGGTTTAGCATTAGGTTATTTATTTATCCAAACATCCAATGTGATTATTAGTTATTTTCAGCTATTAAAATTTCAAGAAGCGGCTTTAAAAATCATCCAGCAATTACGAATTGATGTATTCGCTAAAGTTCACGGGCTAGGCATGCGTTATTTTGATAAAACTCCTGCTGGGGGCATCGTGTCACGTGTTACCAATGACACCGAGGCAATTAAAGAAATGTTTGTTACAGTATTAATTGGTTTTATTCAAAGTGCTTTTTTAGTTGTAGGTGTTTATATTGCAATGTTTTTACTAAACGCCCAATTAGCTTTCTTTTCACTGGTGTTATTGCCAACATTAGGATGGATTATCTATCTATACCGTAAATACAGCTCGGTATTTTACCAAGATTTACGTGAGCGACTAGGGCAATTAAATGCTAAGTTATCGGAATCTGTACAAGGCATGGGTATGATTCAAGCATTTGGTCAAGAAAATCGTTTGAAGGATGAGTTTAATGCGATTAATGATAGACATTTTCAAGCAGCTAAACGCAATATAAAAGTAGATGCATTATTATTGCGTCCAGCTGTAAACTTAGTTTATACCATGGCAATTATACTTATAATGAGCTATTTCGGAGTTTCATCCTTTTCTAACACCATTGAAGTTGGTGTGATTTATGCATTTGTAACGTATATTGACCGATTTTTTGAACCAATCAATCAAGTAATGCAAAGGTTGTCGATTTTCCAACAAGCCATTGTTGCAGCATCACGTGTCTTTTTATTGCTTGATGAACAAGAAAAAATACCTGCTCAACTAGGAACATCTGCAAAGATTAACGAAGGTAAAATTGAATTTCGGAATGTGAGTTTTTCTTACGACGGACAAACCGACGTTTTAAAAAATATCTCTTTCACGGCAATGCCTGGTCAAACAGTAGCATTAGTTGGTCATACAGGTAGTGGTAAAAGCTCAATCATCAATCTACTCATGCGCTTTTACGAATTTGAAAAAGGTGAGATATTGATTGATGGCGTATCTTTAAAAGATTATGAAACCGCTGAATTGCGTCAAAAATTAGGGTTAGTATTGCAGGATCCTTTCTTGTTTTATGGAACAATTGCAAGTAATATTCGGCTTTATGATCAATCGATTACGGATTCGGACGTTCGTAAAGCGGCTAAATTTGTTCAAGCTGACCGCTTTATCGAAGAATTACCAAATACGTATCAACAAAAAGTGACCGAGAGGGGCTCGACATTTTCAAGCGGACAACGTCAATTAGTCGCATTTGCTAGAACAATTGCAACTGACCCGAAAATTTTGGTGCTTGATGAAGCCACCGCAAATATTGATACCGAAACAGAAATGGCAATTCAAGAAAGTCTAGAACGCATGCGTCTTGGTCGAACAACGATCGCCATTGCCCATAGACTTAGTACGATTCAAGATGCAGAACTGATACTTGTATTGCGACAAGGGGAAATTGTTGAGCGAGGAACACATCAACAATTGCTGCAACAGCGAGGTTTATATCATAAAATGTATTTATTGCAAAACGGCATAGTAGAGTAGATACAAGCTTTTAAAACTGTAGTCAATTCGATCAATTCGATGTGACTACAGTTTTTTAGTGGGGTAAAATTGCTCTTAGTAGCGCAATGATTAGTATTCCTTCGCAAATTTGTCATAAATAAAGAGATAAAGTTTGTTTTAAACTTACAATGTAGTAAATTACAAAAGGATTTATTGTGAAAAACCAAGTACGTTTACAACAAAAATTCAACAAGTAAGATTAGTGTCCAATAAGTGAGTTGCTATATTTGTCCACAAAGATTTCACAGGCGTAAGAGCAGTGTTTAGGTGGATTATTTGTTAAGATGAAAAGAACACAGGAAGGAGAATTACCAGTGACATCTGATATTAATTTATTCTTAGCTTTTGGCGCAGGCTTTTTGAGTTTTATTTCTCCATGTACATTGCCTTTGTATCCTGCATTTTTATCTTATATCACAGGCATGACGATGGATGAAATTAAAAATGATAAAAAAGTTATGCAACGCAGAGGTATGTTTCATACGTTATTTTTCTTGTTAGGTTTTTCAACGATTTTCATAGCACTTGGTTTTAGTACATCGTTCTTTTATGAATGGTTTATCCGTTATGATGAATTGATTCGTCAAGTTGGCGCCATTTTTATTGTGTTATTTGGGCTTATGATTATTGGTGTTTTCTCACCAAAATTCCTTATGCAAGATCGCAAATTTTCATTTAAAAATCGTCCATCAGGATTTCTTGGGACATTCGTAATTGGACTGGCTTTTGCAGCTGGTTGGACACCATGTACGGGACCGATAACAGCAGCTATTTATGCACTTGCTGCGACTAATCCTGGGTCAGGTGTTTGGTATATGATAGCTTATGTACTAGGATTTGCAATTCCATTCTTTGTCTTGTCATTCTTTGTAACACGTATGGGCTGGTTGCGTAAACACAATCAAAAGATCATGAAAGTTGGCGGATATGTTATGATTGCTATCGGGATCTTACTATTCTTTGATGGTCTAACGTATTTAATCCGTGTTTTGAGTCCATTCTTTGGTGATTTCCAAGGATTTTAAATTGATAATAAGTAGGTGGAAAAGATGGAATCTATTGCTAAAATAGAAGAATTTCAGTCTGCAGCTGACTCGAAAAAGTCTTTTTTACTTTTTGTGAAAACAGACAATTGCTCAGTTTGTGAAGGGTTACGCCCTCAGGTTGAAGCGTTAGAAGACGACTACAAACTTCCTTTTTATTTAGTCAACGCTGCAAAAGTGCCAGAACTGGCAGGGCAATTGATGCTATTTACAGCACCGGTTGTTATTTTGTATCGACATGGTAAAGAAGTTCAACGTTTCGCACGATTCGTTCCAATGGAAGAACTACGACGTAGATTAGATGAGTTAGAGGCGAATTTAGATGCTTGATCAAATTCCGACAGAAGTCTATTTAATCGTTACAACGGCTGGTGCATTTTTAATGGGATTGATTGCAATGGTTGTCCGCTCGAAAGCAGCTAAAAAGCCTGCATCCGTTAAAAAAATTATTTTACCTCCATTTTTTATGTCTACTGGTGCTTTTATGTTTATTTTTCCTTTTTTTCGAGTAGCACCTATGCAAATTTTAGAGGCACTGGCCGTCGGTATTGTTTTTTCGACTATACTGATATGGACTTCGAAATTTGAAGTTCGCGATGGTGATATTTACTTAAAAAAATCGAAAGCTTTTGTCTTTATTTTATTCGGTTTGTTATTAGTTCGTGTAATTGGGAAAGTCGTCTTGAGTTCAAGTATTGATATTGGTGAACTAGGCGGCATGTTCTGGATATTGGCGTTCGGCATGCTTTGGCCGTGGCGAATTTCAATGCTTTGGCAATATAAAAAAATCGAAAAAAAAATGAAAAGCGCTATTCCCATTTAAGGGAGTAGCGCTTTTATCGTTCAAAATATTGTTCGTATGGAGTGACATCGATTTTCATCTCTGCCAATTTTTTTCGTAAAAACTTATGATCCCGTTTAGGAGTAGCTAAAATATAGCCGCGAATAATGTGTTCAAGCTTCATTTTCTTTACTTTTTCTTCAAGTAATACTTGACCAATTCTACCAGCAATTTTTTGTTTAGCTACAGGTCGGAATAAATCTGGGACAGGTTGAACCAATTCGTTCAACATTGCTTTTTCTTTATCGCCCCATAAATGAATGGTTTTATCTACGTAATATTCTTCCCAGTTCAAATCTGAAAGGCCGTCCTCTTTTGGCATGGACTTCAGAAACTTTCTGAACATAAAATATCCACCGATGGCAAAAAGCCCTACTAATACGACTACCCAAAATAGGATAAACACTAAAAACCAGCCATTCAGTTCCATATTGTTTCACCTCGTCTTTTCCATTACTTCTATTATAGAAGGGTTTGAAAAGAAATTCATTAAAAATGTATCTCTTTTTTCTAACTGTGTCTATATAGCGAATGAAAGGAGGTGGTAAACATGGCCTTTAGCGATTTTAAGAACGCAAGCATTCGTTGCACGTACGACAATGGATTAGATGCAAACGGTAAAACGAAAAGAAAGTTTAAATCGTATCACAATGTAAAAGAAACAGCAGCGGCAGAAGGTATTTTCGAAACAGCAGCTATTTTAACAAATTTCGGATCCAAAACATTATTGGATGTTGAAAAACAATCTGCAGTCACAATTTATCAATAATTAATATGAAGGGGGAATAGAGAATGGCTAAAACTTTAGAGTTAATCTTCACAACGACTGCAGGAAAAGATGTCACGTTATCAGTAGATGAGCCACGTGCTGATGTGACAGATGCCGAATTGATTGCAGGTATGCAAGCAATTATCACGCATAATGTGTTTGAAGTAGAAGGTTCACCACTTGGCACTGTTAAAGGCGCACGAGTTGTCGAACGAAATATTGTGGAGTACCAAGTATAAGTTAGAAGCTCTCCTGATTCGGGAGAGCTTTTTTCGATAGAGAACTATGAGGCTAAAAGTCTTACGGCACATGTCGGAGATAAACGGCTGCTTTAGCTTCTTTTATTGAGTAGCTTCAGATTTTTTAGTAACGGAGGTGAGATTTATGGCTGAGTGGATGCAATGGGTTCAGGAGCTCGGATTTCCTATATTTGTGTCATTTTATTTGATGCACCGTGTGGAGACGAAACTGGTCGCCATTCATGAAGCACTACTTACATTGAAATTATCTTAACTTCACAAAATCGTGACAATGGTGGTATTCCATGTATTGTACTGATTCTACACTTTCGCTATGATTAAAGAGATAGAAGAGTGGAGGCAATATTATGAGATTTATTTCTTTGTCCGCATTATTAAGTTTAGTACTATTGTTGTCCGCATGTGGCAGTTCGGCAATAGACGATTTTTCGTATAGTGACCAACACGGAGAACCGGTATCATTGGAAGATTTAAAAGGTACGCCTTGGCTAGCTACTTTTGTTTTTACCAATTGTAATACGGTTTGTCCGCCAATGACGTTTAATTTGAGTGAAATCCAAGAAGAATTGGAAGCTGAAGGCTTGACTGATTATAAAATTATAGCGTTTAGCGTGGATCCGGTTGTTGATACACCAGAAACCCTACAAAACTATTTAGCGCAATACTCGGTGCCAGATGAGTCGAAATGGCATCTGTTGACGGGGTATACACAGGAAGAAATTGCCGGATTTGCAAAAGATAATTTCAAATCTTTCGTACGTAATGATCCCGAAAGTGATCAAGTTATACATGGAACGAATTTTTATTTAGTAGACCAAGAAGGCGTTGTTGTGAATAATTATGACGGTTACGATAGTGTACCTGTTGAAGATATTAAAAATGATATGCGTGAGTTACTAGAATAAAAGAGAAGGATTTGAATAATAATTAGACTATAGATTTACTCGGTTAATTCGAGAAATCTATGGTCTTTTTTATCGACAAAATGTTAGAGGTGTTTATTAGTTAATGTCAAAATAAAAGAGATTTCGGAATGTTCATTCCGAAATCTCTTGCTAGCTAATTATAATCCCGTTTTATTTTTACTTAACAAGTCTTTAATTTCTAGCAAAATTTCTTGTGTTTTATCGAGTACTTCTGGTTCTGCTTCTGCAGGTACGTCTTTTTTACGCTTCATTTTCGTGAAGAGACGGATTACCATGAAGATCGAGAACGCAATGATGAAAAAGTCAATAATAGACTGGATAAATAAACCATAATTCAAGACTACATCATTGAATTTGTAACTCCAATCTTCTACGCTAACTCCACCAACAAGTATTCCGACAACCGGCATAATAATGTCTTCTACTAAAGAAGATACTACTTTCCCGAAAGCGGCACCAATTACTACAGCTACAGCTAAGTCAAGAACGTTACCTTTCAACGCAAATTTCTTAAAATCTTCCCACATATAATTCACCTCCTTTTGATATTATTATAATACCAAAAAATAAAAATTACACTTGTAAATTATATATTGCAAATATTTTACAATCAACTTAAGAAAAGTAATCTCGAAGCTGGTGTGCTACACTAAAGCAAATGATTAATAGGTGTGAAAAAATGAAAAATAAAAAGTTACCAATTAGGTGGAAACGGAAAATAGGGTGTTTAATTCTTTTTGTACCGGCAGCGATCGTTGTAGCGACGATTACTATTTTGATTGCTTCGCTAGTTAATTCCGATTCAGTATTTAAATCGATTAAAGACGCACCCAATCACTTGATTGAATTAAAAGTACCAGAAGAAAATATTCCATTATACAAAAAAGCAGCTGATGTTTACAATATTCCTTGGACATTGTTGGCGGCACATCACCGAATTGAAACGAGATTTTCAACAATGGATCCTTTACTATCGCCTGTAGGTGCAGAAGGGCATCTACAATTCATGCCTTGTACGTTTGTGGGATGGAGTCATCCAAGCTGCTCTGGTAAAGGGCAGGGAGATATAAGCGAAGAAGACAAAGTAAATGTTGAGGTGATTGCCTATTATGGAGGTTATGGTGTGGATGGAAATGGAGACGGAATTGCAGATCCATACAATCTAGAAGATTCTCTTTATAGCGCAGCAAATTACTTATCACAAAATGGTGCATCTGAGGGTGAGTTAGAACGCGCTATTTTTCAGTATAATCATAGTGAGAAATATGTAGCGGATGTTCTACATTATTATCACTTGTACGAAAAAGAATATAATTGACAAAAAAAGAGTGGACCAAGGTCCACTCTTTTTGTATATTTTTTATGATTTTTTTCTCATTGATCCCATGATCAAGCTAAGAACGAATACAAGAATCAATGCACCGATTAATGCAGGGATAATAGCTACGTCCCAGATTACTGGACCGAAATCTCCTAAAATCATTCCACCTAACCAAGCACCAACGATACCTGCGATAATGTTACCAATAATGCCGCCTGGAATATCTTTACCTAAAATCATTCCTGCGATCCAACCGATGATACCACCCATAATTAAATACAAAATAATACCCATTTTTTCCAGCTCCTTTTAATGTGATGTATAAGTGCTACACTCTAGATATAACCTTATTCATTACATTTGAAACCTAAAAAATAAAAAAACTATAAAACTTCTGCACCTAAGGTTGCAGTAAAGTGTCGCAGCGCCCATTCATGGCCTATTTGGTCAAAGCTAGCAACACCATCTTTATGAACAATAGTATTAAATCCTTTGTTGAAAGCATCGACTGCGGTATGTAACACGCAAATATCTGTGCAGACCCCAACAATATGAACTTCTTCAATATTTCGCTCACGCAATATTAACTCCAAATTCGTACCAGCAAATGAACTGTATCGTGTTTTATCCATCCAAATAATGTCGTCACGATTAGCTTCATAAATAGCTGCCAGTCGTCCATATAACTCGCGCCCGGCGGTTCCTATTATGTTGTGTGGAGGGAATAGCTTTGTTTCAGGATGAAAAGAATCATCTTTTTCGTGTAAATCAACGGGCATAACAACTAATTCTCCGTCATTAAGAAACTCTTCAGTCAATTGACAAATTTTTTCTTCAATAGCCTGCCCCGGTTTTCCACAAGTTAATGCACCATCATCTGCTACAAAATCCACCGTATAATCAACAACTAGTAATGCTTTTTTCATGCCGTTCACTCCTTTGTCTTTTTATTAATTATAAGCATAAATCAAAAAAGTTGAAAATAACATTGCTTGCTAAATGCTTTATTTTTCAGTATAATCAGACTATTAAAGAAAGAAGGGGTGATCCTGATGCAATATGAAAATGCAGAAAAACTAAACAAACAAGGTATGATTTTCGTTTTATTCCATACATTACTCATTTTTAATTTTGCTTTGGATTTTGGTTTTTTCTTATGACCGGATTCATAAAACAGCCTATCCCAAACTCATTGGGATAGGCTGTTTTTATGTTTTCTATTATCTTTTTAAACGAGTTAAAGAATCTTTTAACATTCTCGATGCAGAGTCGAGTGAAACACCCAAAGTTTCTTGAATTTCTTCCAGGTTTTTATGTTCAACTGAATACAAATAATGGACATAAGCAAAGCGAATATCCCCTGAGCGCATTGGCATACCAACAAATGACGATAAAGCCTCCGTATAATCGGATAACGAACCCATTTGAAACATTGTATATTCATTTTTAACTTTAGATGACAATAAGTAAGGTGTACTGCGGAATACGGCACGCTCAATTGCATCAAGCATAACTGGAATTTCTTTATCAGTGAACTCCATTCGGCATTGATAGCCATCTTTTTTATCGACTGATAAAACGAGCTTACCGTCTCGATCGTCAAAGTTGTCTACATCAATCGCTACCATATCACGAAGGCGCAGTCCACGTAAGTAAAGTATATAAAGAATCTTAGCATTTAATGACAACCGATCAGCTTCAAGAACAGCGTCTTTCTTTTTTAACAAATCTTCGTAATTTAAATGAATATCAGCCGGTGTCAAATCAAGTTTTTTACTAAATTTGAATTTAGGCATAAAATCATTTGGGATGCGACCAATTTGCCACATATAATCAAACCATCTTCTAATATAAATAAGTTTGCGATTTAAAGTACTGTCTTTTATACCCGCCATATGTTGGTCCATTAAAAACTGTTGAATATCTGAAGGACGAATATCATGTGGTTCTACAGGTCTTTTGTAAGTATGTCTAAGAAAAGCGAAGAGCGAGCGGATCAATTGGACTTCATGAACAACGGTGTTCGGGCTAATGCCATTGTCCAGTCTAAATTTCTCGTAACCATAAGGCATTATGCGTCACCTCTTCTTAATGGATTTCCTTAAATTATACCATTAAATCAGGTAAATAGAACGTATTTTCGCTTGTCAATAGGGATAGAGGAGAGTTTTTAAGGGTTTCCATTGAAAATATAACCAAACTAGTCGAATGTATTTAATTTTTATAAAATAGGGTATGTTAATAGAGTAGACAAATCGACAAAATGAAGGTGGAAAAAAGATGTTTAATGAAGACAATGCTATGATAAGAAATCAAGTTCTTCAAGCGGTAGAGGGATTAACGGATGAACAGTTCAACTTGAAACCTTCAGAAACAGAATGGTCACCGATGCAAATTTTAGATCATCTTCAGTTGATGGAAAAAATCGTTGCAAAGGGGGTTTCTCAAGAACTACAAAAAGAGGAAAGTAAAAAAGCGATAAAAAAACCAATTGGATTAACTATTAGTCGCTCGTTTAAAGTAAAAGCTCCGAAGCATGTCACACCAACAAGTGAATTTGTCACGCTCGAAGATATGAAAGTACGTCTAAACGTCTCGCATAATTTATTGTATGAAGTGTTTAATCAAGCAGATGAGGATCAGTTAAAACAAAAGTCAATGGATCACCCGGTGTTTGGTAAAGTACCTCTAGTTCAGTGGTTTCCTTTCGTAGGTTTACATGAAAAACGTCATTTTAAGCAATTACAAGAGACCTTAAGAAAAATCGATGATGTAACAAAATAGTCATTCGAAAAACTTATCACATTCTATAATTTTAATGTAATTTACTTATGCGGTAGCATTCGGTATGATAGAAGAGGAGAGAAGCGCTGGTTAAGGGCTTTTCAGAAGATTTAAAGGAGGAACTAAAAAATGGCAAAGAGCAGTTTGCACAACAGCCGCACTTCTTTTGAGCTAAATGACAAAACGTATAACTATTATCGTTTAGCTGCATTAGAAGAAGCAGGTATCGCTAAAGTATCACGCCTACCTTATTCGATTAAAGTTCTATTGGAATCTGTATTGCGTCAGCATGACGGATATGTCATCAAAGACGAGCACGTTGAAGAATTAGCAAAATGGGGCAAAGATGCTAACAAAGAAGCAGAAGTTCCATTTAAACCTTCACGCGTTATCTTGCAAGATTTCACAGGAGTACCAGTAGTAGTAGATTTAGCTGCACTTCGTTCAGCTATGGCTGAAATGGGTGGAGACCCGGACAAAATCAATCCTGAAATTCCAGTTGATCTTGTAATTGATCACTCGGTACAAGTTGATAACTATGGTACACAAGATGCACTTCGCATCAACATGGAGCTTGAATTTGAGCGCAACGCTGAACGTTACCAGTTCCTTAGCTGGGCTCAAAAAGCATACGACAACTACCGTGCAGTTCCACCAGCAACTGGTATCGTACACCAAGTAAACCTTGAATACTTGGCAAACGTTGTTCATGCTGTAGAAAACTCAGACGGCACATTCGAAACTTTCCCTGATACATTGTTTGGTACAGATTCTCATACTACAATGATCAACGGAATCGGTGTTCTTGGATGGGGCGTTGGTGGTATTGAAGCTGAAGCAGGAATGCTTGGACAACCTTCATACTTCCCAATTCCAGAAGTTATTGGCGTAAAAATGACGGGTGAACTTCCAAATGGTGCAACTGCTACCGATTTGGCATTAAAAGTTACTCAAACATTACGTAAAAAAGGCGTAGTTGGTAAATTTGTTGAGTTCTTCGGCCCTGGCGTTACCACATTGCCACTTGCTGACCGCGCAACGATTGCCAATATGGCTCCAGAATACGGCGCTACTTGCGGTTTCTTCCCAGTTGATGAAGAAGCACTTGATTACATGCGTTTAACTGCACGTGACGAAGAGCAAATTGCTGTAACGAAAAAATACTTACAAGCAAATGACATGTTCTTTACTGTAGATAACGAAGATCCAATCTACACAGACTTAGTGGAAATTGATCTTTCTGAAATCGAACCAAACCTTGCAGGACCTAAACGTCCACAAGATTTGATTCCTTTATCTCAGATGAAAACTGAGTTTAACAAAGCTGTAACAGGCGAAGAAGGACCACATGGTTTTGCGCTTGATGAAGCAGAAATTGCTAAAACAGCAACGGTTAACTTTAAAGACGGTAGATCTGTTGAGATGAAGACTGGTGCATTAGCAATTGCAGCGATCACATCTTGTACAAACACTTCTAACCCATACGTAATGCTTGGTGCTGGATTAGTAGCGAAAAAAGCAGTAGAAAAAGGTTTAACTCCACCTGCATACGTGAAAACTTCATTAGCGCCAGGATCTAAAGTTGTTACTGGTTACTTGAACGATTCTGGTTTATTGGATTACATGAACCAAATCGGCTTTAACTTAGTAGGATATGGCTGTACGACATGTATCGGTAACTCAGGACCATTGCTTCCAGAAATCGAAGAAGCAATTCTTGATAACGATTTACTAGTATCGTCTGTCTTGTCTGGTAACCGTAACTTTGAAGGACGTATTCACCCTCTAGTTAAAGCAAACTACTTGGCATCTCCAATGCTAGTTGTTGCTTATGCACTTGCTGGTACTGTGGATATCGACTTTGCAGTAGATCCTATCGGTAAAGACAAAGAAGGTAAAGATGTCTTCTTCAAAGACATCTGGCCAACAACTGAAGAAATCAAGAAAACAGTTAAAGATACTGTTACTCCTGAATTGTTCCGTAAAGAATACGAGCACGTATTTAACGAGAACGAAGCATGGAATGCAATTGAAACAAATGACGATTCTTTGTATGAGTTTGATTCGACATCAACTTATATCCAGAACCCGCCATTCTTTGAAGGTCTTTCTAAAGAGCCAGCACCAATCCAAGCGTTATCTGACCTTCGTGTAGTTGCAAAATTCGCAGATTCTATCACGACTGACCACATCTCTCCAGCAGGTGCGATTGGTAAAGATACACCAGCAGGCCTATATCTTCGTGAAAACGGCGTTGAGCCTCGTAACTTTAACTCTTACGGATCTCGTCGTGGTAACCATGAAGTTATGATGCGCGGAACATTCGCTAACATTCGTATCCGTAACCAAGTAGCACCAGATACAACTGGTGGGTACACAACTTACTGGCCAACGGGCGAAACTATGGCGATTTACGATGCAGCTATGAAGTATCAGGAACAAGGCACTGGACTTGTAGTCTTGACTGGTAAAGACTACGGCATGGGCTCTTCTCGTGACTGGGCAGCTAAAGGAACATTCCTTTTAGGCATTAAAACAGTTATCGCAGAAAGCTATGAGCGTATTCACCGCTCTAACTTAGTGATGATGGGTGTTTTACCATTACAATTCGTTAATGGTGAAAGTGCAGATTCTCTAGGGTTGACTGGACGCGAAACAATTAGCGTTAACTTAACTGATGACGTGAAACCACGCGACGTTTTAACTGTGACAGCTACTGCTGAAGACGGTAAAGTTACTGAGTTCCAAGTACTAGCTCGTTTTGATTCTGAAGTAGAAGTAGATTACTTCCGTCACGGCGGTATCTTACAGATGGTGCTACGTAACAAATTACTAGAAGTATAAGATCGACATCAAAAGGCTGTTGGGGAAACCCAGCAGCCTTTTTTATAATTTCACGAAACAGATGCCATACATTCAAAAAGTGTTTTCTTGTATACTAGTTATGAGGTGAAGAAATATGTACATCAGTGAAAAAGAAATTGAAATTCGTTATGCAGAAACAGATCAAATGGGCGTTGTATATCACGCCAATTACATCATATGGCTAGAAATCGGACGGACAAAATTGATTGAAGATATAGGGTTCACCTATGCGGGGATGGAGAAAGATGGCTATATCTCACCCGTACTGGATATTTCCATTCAATACAAAGCTGCTCTTCGTTACGGTCAAAAAGCGTTTGTTCGGACCTGGGTAGAAGAACACGGTCGTTTGCGGACAAAATACGGCTATGAAATTGTTCATGAAGATGGAACAATTGCCGCGACTGCTTTATCCGAGCATGTTGTTGTAAAGAAAGAATCTTTTCGGCCAGTATCCATCCAAAAAGTCTTCCCCGAATGGCATAAAAAATACGAAGAAATTAAAAAGCAGGTGCCTGATGGCGTTCGGAATTAAAAGAGATGAACTCGAACGTTGGAAAAAAGGTGTCGATAGCGGCGACATCTCCTTTTTAACGCATTATTGGGTAGACGACCGCTTTCCTGGTTGTAATACGGTCACAAAAGTAGGGTGCTGTGACTTAGATAAGCTTGAAAATTGGGGCAAGCAGTATGGATTGCAGCGTGAATGGATGGATTTACGTGGTAATTATCCGCATTTCGATTTGTTTGGTGAACGTCAGCGCACAATTTTGCAACATGAAGGCTATTTAGAACAATTGAATAAACTGGAAAAATAAGAGTATGAGTTATTCATTTTCAGTGTGTAGCCAAAAATATGTTGGAATCGATTGATTCCAACATATTTTTTATGTATCAATACATCACAGTTACTACATAGAAAATACTACTTTAAAAGAAACTAAAAACACAAGGCATTACAATGTTTTTAAACAAAAAAGACTATAGCTAACTCGATTTAATCAAGTTTAGCTATAGTCTGACGTAACTTATTCATATTTTATTTTGTGTATGAATAATCAAGTTCGTGTAAGTCATCGTTAACACTGACATCAAGATTGTGACCGTCAAAATACCAAGCATCGCGTTGTTCAACAAAGTAGGTTACATTATCTTGCTCTACTTTAGCCGCAATTTCATTTGGCTGATCTTTAGTAACACCGAGTGAAAAACCGGGCTGCAGCTTGCTTGAACCGCCATAACGGACGAAAAAGCGTACTGCTTCTCCAGATGCTACCTCCATTTCTTTCTTAAACCAATCGAGAGCGTCATTGCTAATGTTAATTTGCATATTACACGTCCTTCCACTGGTTACATCCAGCTGATTTTTGGTTCAGTGCCTGCTCGTATTCGGGCAATATTGCCGCGGTGACGGAAAATAATGAATAGCGCCAATAGATAAATCACCGCCATAAACAAATAATCTGCAGAAAAAATGGCGTAAATAGTAATATAAATGATGAATACGAGAGCTAAAATAATTGATGCTAATGATACCATTTTTGTGATTTTTAATGCAATTAAAAACACGGCTACTGCCATAATAAACAATGGCCATTGATAAGCAATTAAGATACCGCCAGAAGTAGCAACTGCTTTACCACCTTTAAACTTTGCAAATATCGGAAAAATATGTCCGATTACTGCCAACACTCCGAATACTAATGGATGGATATCGGTAGCCATAAAAAGCGGGATTGATGTAGCAGCTGTTCCTTTAAGAATATCCAGTATAGTTACCACGATCCCGGCTTTTTTTCCGAGCGTACGGAACGTGTTGGTAGCTCCTAAATTGCCACTTCCTTGTGTACGAATATCAGTTTTGTAGAATAGTTTTCCAACCCATAAGGCAGAAGGAATCGAGCCAAGTAAGTAAGCTAGTAGTAGGGGAAGCAGTATAGTCATGATGAACTCCTTTACACAACCTTATTTTGTAGTATTAGTTTACCATGACTGAAGTTCTTTAAACAATAGTCGACAGATTATTCAACAGACAGAGCAAAATCGTGTATGATAGAATAAAAGGACAGGTGATCATTTTGGAAAATCCTAGTCGAAACGAAATTAAAAACGTACTTGATCATGCAAAAACAATAGCGGTGGTCGGGCTTAGTCCAAACCCTAGCCGAACATCTTATATCGTATCAGAGGCTATGCAACGTGCAGGCTATCGGATCATTCCGGTAAATCCGTTAGCCGATACGGTATTAGGTGAGAAAAGTTATGGACGATTGAGTGATATAACAGAAAAAGTAGATATCGTTAACGTTTTTCGGCGCAGTGAATTTCTAGAAGACATTGCAAATGAATTTATAAAAATTGACTGTCCAGTGTTTTGGACACAATTAAATGTAGTAGATGAAAACGTATTTAAGCGGTTGACTGATGCAGGGTATACAGTCATCATGGATCGTTGCATCAAAGTAGAATACGCCATTCTGAAATAGGCAGTACCGCTAAAGGGCGCTTAGCGCTCTTTTTCTATGAAGTTTGACAGATGGTCTAGAAATAGCATACGATTAAGATAGAGAGAAACGCGAACAAACGTTTGTTGGAGGGAATTAAATGGCTAAAATTCAAAATACGGCATACAACGAAGAAGCAATTCAAGTACTCGAAGGCTTAGATGCCGTTAGAAAACGTCCGGGTATGTATATTGGTTCGACAGACACTCGTGGACTTCACCATCTAGTCTATGAAATTGTCGATAACTCGGTCGATGAAGCGCTTGCAGGACACGGAGATAAAATTTCTGTAACAATCCACGAAGATAACAGCATCAGTGTTCGAGATTTTGGTCGAGGTATGCCTACAGGGATGCACCGCAGTGGGAAACCTACACCAGAAGTTATATTAACAGTGCTTCATGCTGGAGGAAAATTTGGTCAAGGCGGCTATAAAACAAGTGGTGGGCTTCACGGTGTGGGCGCATCAGTAGTTAATGCTTTGTCCAGTTTTTTAGAAGTGACTATTTATCGCGATGGCAAAAAGTACCGTCAACGCTTTGAAAATGGTGGGAAACCGGTTACTACCTTAGAAGAAATTGGTTCGACAAAAGAAACAGGTACGATGATTCATTTTTTACCTGATGAGTCTATTTTTTCTGTTGCAAAATACAATTATGAAACCCTTTCTGAACGGTTGCGCGAATCTGCATTCTTGTTAAAAGGATTAAAAATTGAGCTCTTTGATCAACGAACAGAAGCGAAAGATGTTTTTCATTACGAAACAGGGATTGAAGCTTTTGTTTCTTACTTGAACGAAGAAAAAGATGTGCTTCATCCAGTTGCCTATATCGAAGGGCAACAAGATGAGATGGAAATCGAATTTTCCTTCCAGTTTAATGATGGGTATTCTGAGACCATTTTATCGTTTGTAAACAATGTTCGTACACGTGATGGTGGAACACATGAAACCGGTGCAAAAGCAGCCATGACACGCGTTTTCAATGATTACGCTCGAAAAATTAACTTGCTAAAAGACAAAGATAAAAACTTAGAAGGCTCTGATATTCGTGAAGGATTAGCAGCGATTATATCAGTACGTATTCCTGAAGCTTTACTGCAGTTTGAAGGACAGACAAAAAGTAAATTAGGAACAAGTGAAGCACGTAGTATCGTAGATTCAGTTGTTTCTCAAAAATTAATGTACTTTTTAGAAGAAAATGCAGATTTAAGTGCTTCGTTAGTTCGAAAAGCCATTCGTGCAGCACAAGCTCGTTTAGCTGCACGTAAAGCTAGAGAAGATGCACGAAACGGTAAAAAACGCAAAAAATCAGATGCTTTATTGTCTGGTAAATTGACACCTGCGCAATCTCGTAATGCGAAGAAAAACGAGCTATACCTAGTAGAGGGTGACTCTGCCGGCGGTTCTGCAAAACAAGGACGCGACAGAACATTCCAAGCAATTTTGCCACTGCGTGGTAAAGTTGTTAACACTGAAAAAGCAAAACTCGAAGAAATTATGAAAAATGAAGAGATCTCAACGATTATCCATGCTATTGGTGGTGGGGTTTCTTCTGACTTTTCGATCGATGACATTGCCTATAACAAAATTATTATCATGACCGATGCCGATACTGATGGGGCGCATATTCAGGTGCTGCTCTTAACGTTCTTTTTCCGTTATATGAAGCCATTGATTGAGGCTGGGAAAATTTTTATCGCGCTTCCTCCACTGTATAAAGTGTCTAGAGGCGTTGGTAAAAAAGAAGTTATCGATTACGCTTGGACAGAATCTGACCTGGATGCCTCGATTAAAAAAGTTGGAAAAGGCTATACACTCCAGCGCTACAAGGGTTTAGGAGAGATGAACGCAGATCAGTTATGGGAAACAACGATGAACCCAGAAACTCGCACATTAATCCGTGTTACGATTGAAGATAGTGCACGCGCAGAACGTGGCATCACAACATTAATGGGCGACAAAGTAGAACCACGTCGTCGTTGGATTGAAAACAATGTCGATTTTGGACTTGAAGAAGATAGTAATATTCTTGAAAATGATTTGATTCACGCTGAGGAGGAACTGGTATGACACAAGCCGAAAGATTTCAAGATTTGCCATTAGAAGAAGTAATTGGCGATCGATTTGGCCGTTACAGTAAATACATTATCCAAGACCGGGCACTTCCAGATGCTCGTGACGGATTAAAACCTGTTCAGCGCCGAATTTTATATGCGATGTACCATGAAGGCAATACCAATGATAAGGCGTTTCGTAAATCAGCCAAAACTGTTGGTAACGTAATCGGTAACTATCATCCACACGGAGATAGCTCTGTTTATGAAGCAATGGTTCGATTGAGTCAAGATTGGAAAATCCGACATATGCTTGTTGAAATGCATGGGAATAACGGTTCGATGGATGGGGACTCGCCTGCTGCGATGCGTTATACGGAAGCACGCCTTTCTGCGATTTCTTCAGAATTGTTACGTGACATAGATAAACGGACAGTGGATTTTATCCCAAACTTTGATGATTCGGATATGGAACCAACTGTTTTACCTGCACGTTTTCCAAACCTTTTAGTAAACGGATCAACCGGTATTTCTGCCGGTTACGCCACAGATATTCCGCCACATGCGCTTCATGAAGTTCTTGATGCTGTTTTAATGCGTATGGATAACCCACAAGCGACAGTTGCTGAGTTGATGACCGTCATTAAAGGGCCAGATTTCCCAACAGGTGGCATTATTCAAGGTGTAGATGGTATCAAAAAAGCGTATGAAACCGGAAAAGGCAAGATTATCGTGCGCTCGAAAGCCGAGATCGAGCCATTAAAAGGCGGAAAAGAACAAATCGTCATTACAGAAATACCTTTTGAAGTCAACAAAGCCAATATGATAAAAAAAATAGATGATCACCGCTTTGACCGTAAGCTTGAAGGTATTTCTGAAGTACGAGATGAGTCGGATCGAACAGGGTTACGCATTGTTATTGAATTGAAAAAAGATGTGCAAGCTCAAGGAATTTTAAGCTATTTGTATAAAAATACCGATTTACAAGTTAGCTATAACTTTAATATGGTGGCAATTTACAAGCGTCGTCCGACAATGATGACCTTGCAAACAATGTTGGATGCCTATATCGAACACCAAAAAGAAGTAATTACAAAACGCTCTGAATTTGATTTGCAAAAAGCTAGTGATCGCATGCACATTGTTGAAGGCTTGATGAAAGCATTATCGATTCTTGATAAAGTTATTAAAACCATCCGTTCGTCTACTGATAAACGTGATGCGAAAAATAACTTAATCTCTGAATTTGATTTTTCAGAAGCACAAGCTGAAGCAATTGTTTCTTTACAACTGTATCGATTGACCAACACAGATATTACCGATTTGCAAAAAGAAGAAGAAAATCTTAAAAAGACGATAGCTGAACTAACGGGAATTTTAACCAGCTCAACGAAGTTAAAAAATGTCATTAAAAAAGAATTGGCCAACATCCGCAAACAATTTGCAGAACCGCGTCGATCGGTTATTGAAGAAAAAATAGAAGAAATTACGATTACACGCGAAATCATGATTCCAAGTGAAGAAGTAGTTGTGACTGTAACTAAAGAGGGATATGTAAAACGAACAAGCACAAGATCATATGCTGCTTCAAATGGCAAAGACTTTGCCATGAAAGATACCGATCATTTATTATTCGAAGGCAATTTGAATACGCAACATACCATTTTGATCTTTACTACTGCAGGAAATTTCGTTTTCCAGCCGATCAATGAATTGCCTGATATTAAATGGAAAGACCTCGGACAGCATTTATCAAGTATTATTCAATTAGATGCAAACGAATCAGTACTTGCTGTTTATCCTTTTGAAAACTTTGATGCAGATGCTAGTATTTTGACTGTTTCTAAATTAGGGCAAGTCAAACGGTCTGCACTAAAAGATTATCAAATTCAACGTTATTCACGTACTGTGAAAACAATGAAATTGAAATCTGGAGACGCTATGATTTACGCGGGATTGGTGACGACTGAAACTGAGCTATTCATAGGTACAAAACAAGCTTATGGTGTACGCTTCCCACTTGAAGAAGTTCCACTTACTGGACTCCGAACAGGTGGCGTGAAAGGTGTAAACTTAAAAGGCGATGATGAAGCTGTTTCAGCTATCTTAATCAACCCACAAGTTAAACAAGAATTAGTGCTCATTACTCACCGGGGTGCAGCTAAAAAAATGAAGCTTGATGAATTTGAAAGTGGTGGACGTGCGAAGCGTGGCGTAGTTATGCTTCGTGAGTTAAAATCAAATCCTCACCGTGTAGTATCCGTAATAGGAGCAACTGGAAAAGAAGAAATGATTTTAGAAACAGCTAAAGGTGTTCATATTCCATTAATAGCAAATTCATTAAAGAATGTAGATCGTTATTCAAACGGTTCATTCATAGCGGATGAATCAACAGATGGACAAGTAGTAGAAGCTTATCTTTTGAATAAAAAAGAATAAAATGAATAAACCGCTCTTCTGTTTACGGGAGAGCGGTTTATTTTTTATTCAGCAAATGTTAATATTCACTGAATGATTAACCGGAAAATATTCATTCATTATAAAGTTGTATAGGTTTGAATAGTGCATTTAAATCAATACAATCATTGGTTACTGGGGTATTAATACTCTCCAAACTTTCTTCTAATTGTCAAAATCTTCTCGACAATTATATACTTTTATGTGTTAGAGTAGTGAGATAAATAAAAATAAGAGGGTGACAACTATGACTAAGAGCAACATCAAAGAGCTCGACAGAAAAGAAATAGTAACGAAGGTATCGGTAGAAGAAATTATGGTAGCCAACCAGGCGCTCAAAGACGTTGTCATCAAGACACCTTTGCAAAAAAATGAACTGCTCTCAGCACGTTACGAATGCAATGTCTATTTAAAAAGAGAAGACTTACAAGTTGTCCGATCTTTTAAACTGCGAGGAGCATATAATTTCATCCGTAGCTTGAATGCAGTAGAACGGGATAAAGGCGTTGTCTGTGCTAGTGCTGGTAATCATGCGCAAGGGGTAGCGTATTCATGTTTTGCTCTTGGCATCGAAGGAAAAATATTTATGCCTTTAACAACACCTCGTCAAAAAGTATCTCAAGTTAAACGTTTCGGCGGCGATCAAGTATCGGTGGTCTTAGTAGGAGATACGTTTGACGATTCATTCGCAGCGGCGATGGAATATTGTACATCCGAAGAAAAGGTATTTGTTCATCCATTCAACGATACGCGTGTCATTGCTGGACAAGGAACTGTCGCAGTCGAAGTGTTAAATGATATGCAAGAACCTGTCGACTATATGTTTTGCGCAATTGGTGGTGGCGGTTTAACTGCTGGCGTCGGATCTTATTTAAAAGGAATCAGTCCCAGAACAAAGTTGGTGGGTGTGGAACCAGCAGGAGCTGCAAGCATGAAAACCTCATTGGCAAATGGCAAGGTAACGCGTTTAAACACAATAGATACGTTTGTAGACGGTGCAGCAGTCAAGCAAGTTGGGGATTTGACGATGGCGATTTGTACAGATGTTTTAGATGATATTGCACTAGTTCCCGAGGGCAAGGTTTGTACAACGATTTTGCAACTTTATAACGAAAATGCAATTGTTGCTGAACCAGCTGGCGCCTTATCGGTAGCTGCTTTAGATTTTTATAAAGATGAAATTAAAGGGAAAAACATTGTTTGCGTAATTAGCGGAGGCAATAACGATATTGAACGAATGCAAGAAATTAAAGAGAAGTCCTTGATCTATGAAGGACTCAAGCATTATTTTATCGTTACTTTCCCGCAACGTGCTGGTGCGCTTCGTAAGTTTATGGGACAAGTACTTGGTGAAACAGATGACATTACTCATTTTGAATACACCAAGCGCACAAATCGCGACGAAGGACCTGTACTCGTCGGTATTGAACTGAAAAGTCCAGAAGACTATGAGCCACTTGTTAAACGCATGACCGAAAGTGGTTTTCCGTATAAAGACATTAATAACGATTCTCTATTGTTTAATTTATTGATTTAAGGACATGGAAAGGACGATCTACTCAAAAGAGTGGATCGTCCTTTTTTTATATAGTGGAGAATATCAAATAGTTAAAATGATATAGTTAAGACAATGAAGAAAATGGAGTGATTTACATGGAGAAAAGGTGTTTATGGGCTCAAAGTAATGCGCTAATGCAAAGTTATCATGACGAGGAATGGTGCATACCAAGTCGAGACGATCGATACATTTTCGAAATGCTCAACTTAGAGGGTGCACAAGCTGGTTTGTCGTGGAATATTGTGTTGTCCAAACGCCAAGCTTACCAAGAAGCTTTTCAGCATTTTGACATACAGTATTGCGCGCAATTGTCAGAAGAAGACTTAGCCTTTATCAAAGAACATTTCGGGGTTATCAAACACAGTGCGAAATTGAAATCTGTTCGATCTAATGCACAAGCAGTTATTCGGATCCAAAAAGAATGGGGAAGCTTTGCTAATTTTTTGTGGAGCTTTTCAAATGACCAGGTGATCGACAATATCTGGCTGAGCGATGCTCAAATACCAGCTCAATCTGCTATATCCGTTCAGCTCAGCAAAGAGTTGAAAAAAAGAGGATTTAAATTTGTAGGGCCTGTAACAACTTACTCGTTCATGCAAGCAATTGGTATGGTAAATGACCACATTGAAAATTGTATTAGCCGTTCTTCAAGCGACAAGTAAAACTCGAGTTGTACAGAAAATTTTACATGCACAAGGGATTTCCAGATAAATGCAGAATACAGGTAAAGAAGGTAAAAGATTATAAGTTGCTTGAAAGGGTTAGGTTTTAAATAGAGTTGTTTTTCTTGCTAGAGCTTATGCTGTGACTAAGGTAAACTAAGAGATAAGAATAGTCTTTTTGATTCGACTAAATACAATAAACATTAGACATGAAACTATAAGGAGGAGACAAAATGGTTAACTTAAAATACTTAGATTTATTAGCGCAAAACTACGATTGTGAAGAAAAAGTCGCTACTGAAATCATTAACCTTGAGTCCATATTGGATCTACCTAAAGGAACGGAACATTTTGTCAGTGATTTGCACGGAGAGTTTCAGGCGTTTCAGCACGTATTACGTAATGGATCTGGAAACGTAAAAGTTAAAATTAAGGATTTATTTAAAAATGAATTAAGTGAAGAAGAGTTGAACGAATTTGCGACGCTAGTTTATTATCCAGAAGAGAAGCTACTCATGACTAAAAGTCAGTTTAACAGCAAAGCAGAGCTGCATGAATGGTACATAGAGGTAATTGAGCGGCTGTTAAAACTGATTGCGTACGCTTCTTCTAAATACACACGTTCAAAATTGAGAAGAGCGTTACCCGATCAATTTGTTTATATTATCGAAGAACTCTTGTATAAAACAGATGAATTTAAAAACAAAAAAGAGTATTACGCAAAAATGGTTGCACAAATTATATCTTTAGGACAAGCGGACAAATTGATCGTTGGGTTAGCGTATACCACTCAGCGGTTAGTTGTCGATCATGTACATGTAGTAGGAGATATTTATGACAGAGGACCAGATCCGCATAAGATCGTGGACACGCTTATCGATTACCATTCAGTTGATGTTCAATGGGGGAACCACGATGCTCTATGGATAGGAGCCTTTGCTGGTTCAAAAGTATGCTTAGCTAATATTTTGCGTATTTGTGCACGCTATAATAACTTGGATATTA
Source organism: Planococcus sp. PAMC 21323 (assembly GCF_000785555.1). Classification (NCBI taxonomy): domain Bacteria; kingdom Bacillati; phylum Bacillota; class Bacilli; order Caryophanales; family Caryophanaceae; genus Planococcus; species Planococcus sp. PAMC 21323. Next base: position 1,445,418 of record NZ_CP009129.1, read on the forward strand.
TTGAAGATGTATATGGCATTAACTTACGGCCGTTATTAAACTTGGCTGAAAAATACTATGATGACAATCCAGCTTTTCGACCGAAAAGAATTTCAGATGAAAAAATGACAGAGCAAGAGCAGCTGCAAATTACTAAAATTCATCAGGCAATTTCGATTATCCAGTTTAAGCTCGAAAGCCCCATAATCAAAAGACGTCCATGCTTTGACATGAGAGATCGGTTATTGCTTGAAAAAGTTGATTATGAAAAAAATGAAGCAACAATACATGGCAAGACTTATCCCTTAGAAAATACGTGTTTTGCGACCATTAATCCTGAGCAACCAGATGAATTGTTAGAAGAAGAACAACAAGTTATCGATAAATTGTTGTTTTCGGTTCAACATTCCGAAAAGCTCGCAAGGCACATGAATTTCTTGATTAAAAAAGGCAGTTTGTATTTGAAATACAACGGCAACTTACTTATCCATGGGTGCATTCCACTAGATGAAGATGGCAATATGGAGAAAATGGAGATCGAAGGAAAATCATACGCAGGTCGTGAGCTACTCGATGTGTTTGAACGATATTTACGTACTTCATTTGCGCATCCAGAAGAAACAGATGATTTTGCGACAGATATGGTTTGGTATTTATGGACAGGTGAATATTCATCGTTGTTTGGTAAACGCGAAATGACAACATTTGAGCGTTATTTTATTAACGATAAAGAAACACATAAAGAGCGTAAAAACCCTTATTATTATTTACGTGAAGACGAAGAAATTTGTCGGAAAATCCTCACTGAATTTGATATGAATCCTGATCATGGTCGGATCATAAATGGTCATACGCCTGTTAAAGAGCGGGACGGTGAGAATCCAATCAAGGCTAATGGTAAAATGCTCGTAATCGATGGTGGGTTCTCAAAAGCCTATCAGTCAACTACAGGGATTGCCGGATATACGTTGCTTTATAATTCTTACGGTATGCAACTAGTCGCTCACCAATTGTTTAATTCGAAAGAAGAAGTTTTGCAAAATGGGACAGATGTATTGTCCGTGAAACGATTGGTTGATGAAGAAGTTGAACGCAAAAAAGTAAAAGAAACCAATATTGGCGAATCTCTCTTGCAGGAAATTTATAATTTAAATAGTTTGAGAGAATATCGTTATATGAAGTCGGTTAGAAAATAGTAGAAGAATGGAAAAGAAGATGTATATCTATATACCTCTTCTTTTTTGTGTTTTAAAAGCAATTAAAAATACCGGTAGTTAAAAAGGAATGGGAAGGAAAAAATAATTAGTACAAAACTCTTTAAGATAAACCTGGATAATAATATACTGTATAGAATAGCTAACTTTAACTAGACATTGATAAACAATAATTAACATAGATGAAGAGCGGAGCGAATAACCATGTTTATAGAACAAGTAAGATATTCAAGACTGGCAGAAATAACGAGAATCATTAACACCAAGCTGGAATTAGCAGACATGCTACAACATGTCGCAACAGCTATCTCTGAAGAAATTGTTCAGTGTGATTCTATTGGGATCTATCTTCCCGATAGCGAAGGCGTTTTTCGAGCTGTAGCAGGAAAACCTGAAGCTATTGATAGTAACGCCTTGTCTTCTCAAAGAATAGATTTTGATAAAGATCTCTTAGCAAATGAAATTGCCACTACAAAAAGAGTGATTTATATTCCAGATACTTCAGTAGATACACGACCACATCCTGGAGCAGTTGCTGCGTTTAATGTCAAATCTCTTTTAGGTCTTCCAATTACCTACGAGCAACATTTATACGGTCTGGTATTCTTATTCGATAATGGAAAGAAAATGGAGTTAACCGAACTACAAATTCAAAGTGTTGAAGCTTATGTCAATATGGCTGCAGTGGCCATTCAAAATGCCGCTAATCTTAAACAAAAAGAACAACTTCTTGCTGAAAAACAAATGCTGCTCGATGCAAACAATGAGCTTGCTAATTGTTCGACTGTGAACGAAAGCTTAAAAACGTGTTTTCGTTATATAGAGAATGTCATAAGCTGTAAAAATATCGCCGTTTTTTTAAGAAATCCTATGTTTACAAGCAAAGTTGATTTTCAACAAATGAACATAGAATCAGAATGGACAAAACCAGAGTGGGAAAGAATTATTGATGACTTTCAGTCAAATACAAATTCAGAAACAGTTGTCAAAGAAATAATCACTAAAAAAAATATACGTTATGTACCTAATGAAGGAAATTGCCGATTAATTCTCATTCCCTTTCTTTCCAAAGGAGAAGTTATAGGGATTATCGCGATCGCTTGTTCATTGAATAAGGTGCAGTCTTACGAAAAATCGCAAATTAATTTAGCACAATCCATTATTAATGCTACGGCAATTACAATTTCAAATTTGACTTATATGGACCAACTTGAGCATCGCGTTCGAGATCGTACGCTTGAATTGGCTAATGCGAACGAAAAAGTAACAAGTGTTATCGAAAGCATTACGGATGGTTTTTTTGCATTAAATGAAAACTGGGAATTTATCTATATTAATAACCACCAACCTCTGCCAGAAGGGCGGACAGCTGAGAATGTACTAGGTGAAAAAGTATGGTCTGTTTTTCCCGAACGATTTAATGCAGTTATGTACGAAGAGTTTTCTAGAGCAATGCTAAAAAGAGTGCCTTCTCGTTTTGAAATTTCTTCTGTTGAAGATGGCTATAGTTATGATATTGTCGCCTATCCCTTTGATGAAGGTATTTGTTGCATGTGTAAAAACACAACCGATTTGAAAATTTATGAAAATGAGCTAAAGCGACTTTCAAATTTAGAACTTATTGGACAAATGGCTGCAGGAATCAGTCACGAAATTCGAAATCCAATGACTACCGTTCGCGGTTTTTTACAATTGCTTACAGATAATGAAGGGTTAGAAAGCTATAATTCTTATTTTAATCTTATGATAGAAGAATTGGACCGAGCAAACTCCATTATTTCAGAATTTTTATCGGTAGGTAATACGAGGTCATCAGATTTGAAAATGCAAAATTTAAACGCAATCCTTACCGATATTGCTCCCTTGCTAAAAATTGATACGTTCAGTCAAAATAAGTTTATCGAAATTGAAACAATGGATTTACCTGACTTGCTACTAAATCGAAATGAAATCCGTCAATTGCTTATTAATATTTGTCGAAATGGATTAGAAGCGATGCAACCAGGGGAAATGTTGTCTATTCGTACGTATTTAGAAAATGGAAATATGATTGTTCTTGAAATAGAGGATGAAGGCGAAGGGATGAGTGAAGAAGTGTTAAAGAAAATCGGCACTCCTTTTTATACCACCAAAGATAACGGAACAGGTCTTGGACTTGGTGTTTCTTATGCGATTGCTGCTCGGCATAAAGCAAAAATTGACGTGCAGTCAGGGATTGAAGGAACCATCTTCTCATTCAGATTCCCATTATAAAAAATAATTGAAATTAAATAATCTATGCCGAAACTAGAAGACGATAGACAAATAGAATTTGTCTGTCGTCTTTTTTGAAAAGTAAAATGCTCACCTGTGTGAACTTCTAGTATTTACTAAAAAGTCTGTCCATTCTTTATCAGTCTATTATAATAGGATAAAGGCAAGAACCGAAAGGAGAAAAGTATATTGACTAAACTAAGTGCCGATATCGTAACTCCCAAACATATATTATCTGCAGCAGCAATCGTATTAAATGATCAAGGAGAGTTATTACTCATAAAAGGACCTCGACGGGGATGGGAGATGCCCGGTGGCCAAGTAGAAGAAGGGGAGTCCCTAATAGAGGCAGCAATTCGCGAAGTGAAAGAAGAAACAGGAATTGATATTGAAATTCAGAAGTTTTGTGGTGTTTTTCAAAATGTGGAACACTCTATTTGCAGTACGTTATTTTTAGCGAAACCAATCGGAGGCACGTTCACAACCTCGACCGAAAGTTTAGTAGTCGGATTTTATCCGATTGCCACAGCACTGGAAATGGTGACATGGAGAAACTTCAAGGAAAGAATCGAGTATTGTCTCGATGAACGCAAGCAGCCATTTTGTATTGATTTTTAAACAGATAAATACCAAGAGCTAAAATTTTGCTCTTGGTATTTACTTGTTATTTCTAGTCTTTAAGGTCTTTGATTAACTTTTTCATTTCAGCAATTTCTTTTCGCTGCGCTTCTATAATTGAGTCTGCCAATTCTTGAACGCGGGGGTCTGAAAAAGTGGCCCGCTCACTCGTCAAAATTGCAATCGAATGGTGAGGAATCATGGCTTCCATCCACTTAACATCTTCGATTAAAGTTTGACTGCGTACTAGCCATAAAGACAGCGCAAATACAACAGCACTTATCGTAAGAATAAATGTATTGGCTTTTTTGTTTTTGTACATTGGCCACATGAAGAGCAGCATAACAATCGCCATAGTGGATCCCATAATCAATGCCATATAGACGCGTGTTTCACTATAAAAAATGTGATCTAATTGAAATGTATTTAAAAAAGTTAACCAATACATAATAAAAGCTGAAGTCACGATCATGACACCGAACTTCACATAAGCATTCATGAATAAATCTCCTCCTTTAGAATTAGGTTGCTCAAGAGCTAAGCTTATTATTTATATACCTTGATATTTTTTGAATAAACTCCACAAAAACTGCACAAATATGCTAGAGATCAACTTTTTCACACAGAAATCATTTAAACATGAATCTGAATAAATGAAATAATAAAAATGTTATGATTATATAATGAAGACAATTACTTTTAATAGGCTGTAACTAGTGTATTAGGTGACAGAGGAGAGTGATAAATTGAAAGAAAAAATAATTTTTTCTTTATTGGTCGTTTTAACTACGGGATTGATGGGGTCATCTTTTGTAGTAGCGAAAATAGGCTTGAATTACATATCGCCTCTATTATTGGCAGGTATACGATTTACGATTGCTGGTAGTATAATGATTTTCTTTGTCTTAATATTTAAAAGAAAACATCCTGAAAATTTAGCGACTTGGGGAAAAATCATTCTAATTGGAGCAGTACAAACCGCAGGAGTGATGGGAGCTATTTTTCTAAGCTTGCGCACCATTACATCCGGTGAATCCGCAATTTTAACATTTATGAATCCTTTACTAGTGGTACTGATTGGCACATTGGCACTCGGCATGCGTTATCGAATTGTTCAATGGATAGGTGTCTTAGTGGGATTTGCGGGTGTTTTTGTGACTATGGGAAGCCACTTGGATCTACAAATCGGCACATTGCTTGGATTTTTAAGTGCAGTATTTTGGGCTGTCGGCACATTGCTCATTAAAAAATGGGGTGGCCCAATAGATATGTGGGTGTTGACTGCTTATCAAATGTTGTTTGGTGGTCTCATTTTATTATTCGGATCGATGTTTTTAGAAAATGCCTATATTGTCATAAATACAACATCGGTGGCAATTTTATTGTGGTTGTCGATTCCTGCTTCGATCGTTCAGTTTACAATTTGGTTTTATTTGTTGCAAAAAGGGGATTCTGGCAAAGTCAGTGCCTTTTTATTTTTAGCACCTTTTTTTGGCATTGTATCTGGCTGGCTTGTTTTAGGAGAGTCGATTGGGTTGCCGTTATTATTCGGGGGCAGTTTAATTTTTTCTGGAATTTTCTTAGTCAACTGGCCAGAAAAACGAGTGCCTGTGAAAGTGACAATATAGCTCATCTAAATTAGTCGGAAAGAAAGGAGGCACGAAATTGATAGCACTATCAGGGACAAAGGTTAATCTTATAAACAGTACTAAAGAGTTGTTAGAAGAGCTTTATTACTGGCGGTTTGAAGATTCTCAACAAGAAGCGAAAAAATGGAATGGACCATATATTTCAGAAGCATGGTTAAGTAAAGACCAACATCGCAAGCAATGGATAGAGGAAATAGATATTTCGAACGGTGTACCCGCATCGCTCATAATTACCGTAGCTGGCAAAGCGATTGGTTACGTCGGAGCTTATTGGGTGGACAAAAACACAAAATGGTTAGAAACGGGCGTTGTTATTTATGACACGGATTATTGGAATGGTGGCTACGGCTCTGAAGCTTACCAACTGTGGATCGACTTTTTGTTTACAAATACCAATTTGCACCGACTTGGCATGTCAACTTGGTCAGGCAATAAACGAATGATGACCGTAGCGAAACGGCTCGGAATGACAGAAGAAGCGCGTATTCGAAAGGCACGTATCGTAAATGGACAGTTTTTTGATGCGATTAAAATGGGGATGTTGCGAGAGGAATGGGAGCACGAATAAAACAAAAAAAGAACTAGCCAATTGGCTAATTCTTTTTTTGTTTAAAGAAGTATATCAAACTATAAAATACGTTAAAACTGATAACAAAATAGATGTGATGGACATTGCAGCAAGTGGCAAGAGAGCACGTTCTCGTAAGTCACGTAAGCTGACATTCAAGCCAAGCCCAACCATTGCAGCTGTTAACAACCATGTAGTTGTAGTCGAAACAAGGTCGCGTAATGCTTCTGAGAATGGAACGATAGGACCCAGTACATAGCTTCCCAAAATACTTAGGACGATAAATCCGAGCAGGAACCAAGGGAATTCGACTTTAGCAGCAGTTTCTTGGTCTTTGTCTTTCCGTTTCATCATGAAAATAAAAATAAAGCAAAGTGGAACTAGTAAAAAGACACGGCCCAGTTTTCCAAGCAAAGCCATTGCGAGCCCATCTTCTCCAGCAGGAGCACCGGCTAATGCAACGTGAGCGATTTCGTGCAAACTAATGCCAACCCACATGCCATATTCAATGTCATCAAGAGGTAAGAATGGGCGGATAATCGTATAAGAAATGGCGAAAATTGTTCCCATTAATGCAATGATGCCGACACCAATCGCAGTATCTTCATCTTTTGCTTTAATAATCGGTGCAATAGCAGCAATTGCTGCTGCACCACATACGCCAGTTCCAACTCCAAGAAGTAAAGAAATGGTCTGATCGGCTTTAAAGCGTTTTGCGAGGCATACAGTTACTAAAATTGCAAATGCGATAACGCCTACATCGCGCACTAAGAGCCAAAGACCATCACTCAACACGGTATTAATGTTTAGTTTTAATCCATATAAAATAATTGCGACACGCAGTAAGCGTTTTGACGAAAACGTAATACCAGAACGAATGGCAGTTGGATAGCCAAAAAGCTGTCTGTAAAACACAGCGATAATTATTGCGCATGCCAGTTGGCCAATTTGATCGAAACCTGGTACTTGTGCTAACAAATAGCCCAAGAATGCCAGTAGAAATGTAAACAGTATACCACCGAGCAGTGCCGTTTTGGGCGAAGTCGGTTTGTTCAGTTTATTGTTAAAAGCAGACATCATATAACCTCCTGCTACAAGCATAGAAAAAGAGTGTTCATTAGTAAAATAAATATATAGAATGTAAATAATAAGTAAAAACGAATGTGAGGTGCTCTGGAAAATGGATCAACGATTAGAAGTATTTATAAAAGTAGTTGAAAAGAAAAATTTTTCTAAAGCAGCAGAAGAGTTACATATGACACAGCCTGCTGTTAGCCAATATATTCGATCGTTAGAGGACTCGACAGGTGTGAAATTATTAGAGCGAACAAATAAGTACGTGCGTGTGAATAAAGCAGGCGATATTGTTTTCCATCATGCACTTGAAATCAAAGAATTATACGCAAAAATGAGTCACTTACTCGATGATTTGACCAACAAGGCAAGTGGATCTATAGCAGTGGGCGCAAGTTATACATTTGGCGAATACTTATTGCCAACGATTATTGCTGAAGCTAAAGAACAATATCCAGGTATCAAACCAACCGTCACGATTGGTAACACCACTACGATTGCTGCACTGGTACTAAACCATCAATTAGACATAGGAATCGTCGAAGGTCATTTTAAAGACGTAAAGGAACTGAAAACAGAACCCTTTGCGAAAGATCGTATGGTCATCGTCGTACCAGCCAATCACCCGTTGGCAAACCTTATAGGTTCTATCTCAATTTATGAACTCACTGACGAAACTTGGATATTGAGAGAGCAAGGATCTGGCACACGAGAAGCAGCTGAAGCAGTCTTCCAGAAGTTTTCTCTATCGCCTAAATCCATTATGCACTTTAGTAGCACGCAGCCAATCAAAGCGATGGTTGAAGCAGGAATGGGTATTAGTTTGCTATCAGAGTGGGCGATTCAAAAAGAATTAAAGTACGGAGATATTAAAGTACTAAACGTCAAAGAGCTACCATACACACGAGATTTTTCGATCGTAACACGCTCGCCATTTCAAACAAAAGCACTGTCTGCGTTTCTTAATCTATTAAAAGATCATAAAATTGTAAATGATTTTAAAGCTGAACAATAAATGCTGCTGGTTAGTTCGTAAAGGTTTCAAGACAATGGTGAACGTTCGTAAAATGAAATGATACATTTACGAACGTTCTTTTTGGGGTTTTATGCTGATTCTATAGTGTTCGTAAAGGTGTACTTTTACGAACGGTTTTCTCTGTAAAATTAGCTAGCTTTTACATCTTTCCATTGGTATATTAAGGAAATAAAGAAAAAGAACTATTCGGTGTGAAATCAGGAGGAGTTATTTTGAGTCAGACATTAACCAAAGAGGTCATTTATACAGCTTCCTCCCTGCTAGAAAAGTCAGTAGAAATCGTTGATGCAGACTGGAGAGACAAGTACGGGTTAGCAGTAATTCTTCGTAGACATAAGAAAACCGTTGTTCAATTGAATGGTGTAGAAATAGCAGTGAGCTTTACATCATGCAAACTAACGAAGATTCGTTGGATTGATGACAATCGTTTTTTGACAGCTACCTATGAAAGTGACAAAAGGAATATATTCATTGTCGACTCGTCTGGAAAACTTCTCTATTCCTTCAAGGGAGGAGAGGCGTTCGAAGAGATAGTCGTTGGGAAAGAAGGAATCTGGATTAGTTATTTTGACGAAGGGATTTTCGGTAACGGGATCTCTACCGAGGGACTCGTACTTTTCGATATGACCGGCAACATCCTCTTACGATACCATTCCGATTTATTGAATCCCAATACAATAGCTGACTGTTATGCTCTTTGCAAAGGGAGAGGAACGTCTGTCTGGATTTTTCCTTATACTGATTTTCCTCTGGTTGAAATAAAGTCAAAAGAGCGAACGAGTCGCACATATCCGGTTCCTGAATTGCTGCATGGCGCCCACGCACTATGTATCAGAGGAAAGTACGCTTACTTTTTTGATCCTTACAATTCCAATCAGAAAATGTATCAGTTGAAAATTGGCACACAGAAACCATTGCTTTTGGGAACCGTCCAAGGAGCCCTAAGAGGGCTAGATCCATCAGAAACTAACCACTTTATCTCCATTTCACTCAATCAGGAGATCGTACTTTATCAAGTAATGAATGGGGATGAATATCAATATATTTGAGACTGCAGTTTGCTTAGATTTGAATGTAACTTATGTGCAGTTAAGTTATATTCGCAGATAGAAAGAGTGGGTTTATTTTGCTGCTTGTACAAAGGGGGAGATTGTATGGATGTTACAAAAGTGATGGCTTACTTCAGCATAGTTGGTAACCACTTCCAACCTGAGAAAATAACTGAAGAACTCGCCATTCAACCAACTGAAACGCATGTCAAAGGAGATATTATCAAGAAAACCAGTACTACTACTTCATCTGGAACCAGAAGATGGGTAGAGACCGACTGGACATTGAGTACAGGATATCAAGAATCACCTGACATCAATGATCAACTCAAACCACTTTTGCGTTCGCTTGAAGGAAAAGAGAAAAACTTAATCCGGCTGAAAGAAGAATATGAATTAACGTATATTTTTATGATTGTCATCGAAATAGAAAATAATGAAAAACCTGCTATGTATTTTGAAAAAGACATTATCAATTTTGCTAGTACCATAGATGCTGAGATACAATTTGATCTTTACATATACAGCTAAAGGTTTATGTGTTTTGAATGTAACTTAATGTGAATTAAGTTACATTCACATCACTAAACAAGGCGGTGCTAGAACGAATAAGCATAGATTAGGGGGGTAGTGGTTATGGAAGAATATATACTTGTAAAAAGTATCATTGATGAGTGGGATCCGATTGGTTTATTAGGTCTTGGATGCCCAGATGACGAATATCTTCCTGAAATCAGAGACATTGTAGCGCTCTTGCCTCATGCGAAATCGGTTGATGAACTTGCATTAAGAATCCGGCAAGTTTTTATAAAATGGTTTGAGGAATTTTTATCAATCGAAAAGTGCTATCCGGTAGCTTTGAAAATATGGGAGGCTGCTAAAAAAACATAGATTTCTTTTTTAGGGGATCTGAATGTAACTTAATAGTAATTATGTTACATTCAGTTTCGCATACTTATCAATCTAAAATTAATTGGCTTTTCAATTAGTTTTCTGAATTAAAGGAGTTCATTATGTTTCAAAAGAAGAAAACAGCAAATCCAGTGAAACCGAAGATTTATGTCCCCATTTTATATACATTTTTTCTAATGGTCTCTCTCGTACGTTTAATTCACGATTTATATACCAATAAAGATGCAGGTCTAGTAAGTAATATTTTAATAGCTGTTCTATTCTTTTCACTATCGCTTTTCAGTTGGATTATTTTTAAAAAACATTCCACCTTATATCAAAATTCCTTACATTCTAAGCATCTTAAGTAAAGATGGTTTTGGCAAAATCTGAATGTAACTTATGTCTATTTAAATTACATTCAGTACCCCCATTCCATTAGCTTTTCCGAAAATCTCAACAAAGTTGAGTTTACGAGAAGAAATGATACATTCAAAAATAACTCCATATGGCTCTAAAGCTGGAATTTCTTCAAGATAAAAATTTACATATGGTTAGATTATTTGAAGGAAGGGAGAATTGGACTTGATGAATAAAGGGATACAAGATCAATTAAATAATCTTTGGGGAACGGTCATTACCGACGTACAAGTGGATCTGTTGAATGATAATCTTACCATTCAGCTGGAAATTCATGAAGATGGCCGTATTAATTTTCAAACGTTAAAGTTTATTGATGTTGCTGCTTTTTACTACGTTAAAGACAATTTAGAAAATCGCTTTAATTTCTATGATCGAGAAAAAGTTTATTATTTGGAACTGACCACTATTGATCATGTAGAAAACAAAAAGTACGATTTCCAAATTAAATCTACTAGTGATAAGGAATGGAGCGCACAATATAATACTGACGCGAATATCGTTATCGAAATATGGGAATCGGTTTTATTTATAGAAGCCAGAAGAATTCAATTAGGGGATCAGGTTTTCGAATTGAAAAAAATATAAAATCTTTGATATTTGAAAAATCAGCTATGCGGAATGGATATCAAATACGACTGAGCTTGAACTTTGTAGCCACTTTTTTAGGTTTACATATCGCAGCTTATTGGAAGTATGTTCACGAAAAAGTGACAAGTAAAAAGAAGGAGATATTCGGAATATAGCCGAATGTCTCCTTCTTCTACTAAAAGCTTATACTGTTCGCCATAGTAAGACTCTGCCTTTATAAGCAATCAGACTGACAATGCTCAATAAAATTCCAGACAAGATGAATACGCCACGAATGCCAAATACGTCTGCCAGAACACCCATCAAAAGGGAAGCAATCCCAAAGGTTCCGGTACCAATTGCGCCGAGTGTAGTAAATACGGTTGGCAATTGCGCTTTGGGGACACTTGTTTGAACCACCGTCTGTTGCGGAATATTTTTAATCTGACCAAAAACCCCAACCAAAAAGGAAAAAAGCAGTGCGAGCATTGGCAGGCTCGTCAACCCAAAGAAGATGGTGACCAAGCTGCTGGAGATTGCACCAAGAAAAATAAACTGGCTAAGCTTCTGTTCGATCCAATTCGAAAACCGTAGACAGAACAAGCTGCCAGCGATTAATCCTAAGAAAAAGGCGCCATTGATGAACCCCCACCATTTTTCAGCTGCCAACAAGGCATCACTGACAAAAACATAGAGAATCGCGGCAATCCACACCGTCCCAGCTATCGTCTCCAGGACATCCATCCAGACAATTCGCTTGAGTACAGGTGAAGTGGAGACCGTTTGCCAGTCTTGGCTGATTTGTTCCCATTTTCCTTGCTCCTTCGATGGCGTAAAGTCGACCGTCTCCAAAAAGCTTAATAGCAGACTCGAGACCAAAAACAAGCCGGCTGTTAACCAGACCAATTCAGTTGCAGAGAGCCAAATTAACAAGGAACTACCAACAAACCACATGGCAGTCTGGATCAGCTGAGTGACTGTTTCCGTAATGCCATTCGCCTTCAGCAGCTGTTCACTCTTCACATAATTCGGAATAAGCGACTGTGTTACGGGATTAGCACAGCCATCCAGTAAGGCGACTAAGCTGATAACCAGAAACAGTCCGTAAAAATTGGCCAGCGAGAGTTGCGGTAGAAAGAATGCCAGAACGATTAGCAACACCGTTTTGCCCATCTGCGAACCTGCCAACAGCCATTTCAGGTTGAAGCGTTGTATCAACAAAGGTGTTAAGGTGTTCGAGATGAACATCGAACTGGTGATGGTAAACGGTACGAAAGCAGCTGCAGTAGCTGATCCGGTCAATTCAAAAATAACGTAAATGATACTGACAATGTACAAGACATCGCCAATGTTGGCAAGTGATTGCCCAGTCAGCAATAAGTTGAAATTTCGATTCAGTTTCATTATTCAGTTCCCCCAAGAAGTCAATTCGTAAATGATTTCTACTAAAGGGGATTTATCAAATTGGGCTAGTTGTCATGTCAGCAGTTCCTTTCCGATTGAAGATAAATCTTTGGGGGACTTCGATTTATCGAGAAGTTTGATTATTTTCATTATACGTGAAGTTATTAGAAAATAAATGGAGACTAAAGAAGAATTTGGATATAGTAAACGAAAGTATCGTTTTGTTGCCGGTACGTAAGAAATAGTTTAATTCAATATATAAGGGGAGTGTATATATGTTTACTACTAAGGGAGCAAAAATCCTTGACGGTACACCCAATTACTTGGTGATTGAAGAGGTAGGAGAAATAGATTCTGTAAAATATTTTGAAGAGGTCTTATACGAAATGAAAAAATATATTAAAGAGAAGGAAATTCAATCTGTTTCAATCGTTCTTAATGAAAAAGAAGCTGGATATACTCAATATACAAGCCTACTTGAAGAGTTCAGTTATCAAAACAAGAAACTCAATACTTTTACAAACGTGAACTTGCTTCTTTCGAAGTTTTGAAAATGAAAGCATCTCTTGAAATAAAATCACTGGAAGAAACAACGAGTGATGTATTTATAAAGTCTTGGACAGAGGCTAGTGTCGGTTCGCTGAATGCTTCAACTCCTTTTTCGTCTCTTTCGGTCGAAAAAGAATTTGAAGGGATGAAATCCGAGCTTGGCTCGGATTATAAAAAAAATTGTCTAGTTATTTTTTATGAAAATCAGCCAATAGGCGTGACAATGCCTCAAATTGAACAGGGAACTATTGATGAAGGTAGACTGTTCTATTTTGGACTCATACCATCTTTCCGCAACAAAGGTTGGGGTCAATATCTACACAATGTTTCACTGCATCTTCTCAAAAAAATGGGCGCTACTTACTATATTGGCGCAACCGGACAAAATAACATTCCCATGCAGCGAATATTTCAAGCTAATGAATGTGAACTGATTGAAAGAAAATTTATTTATAAACTGATTACTTAGATGAACTTTTTTTCTAGTTTACATATCATCAGTTTATCGGAAGTAATTTAGACTTAAACTAATTAAAGCAAAAGAAAGAGAAAATGCGTTACATGCGCATCTTCTCTTTCTTGTTTAATAAGTATAATTTGCAGTGGATAATCTCAAAAAGAAATGACGAGTCCGTTCATTTTTCAACTTCAATCACAATGTCTTCCAGTATCACTTTACCATTCCCTGTCTTGAAATCGGCTATTTTCGACTTTGGGATTCCCGCGGTATCCAGTGTCGGAGTAATGAATATCTTTGTGGCATTTGGGTCTAATTTGGTGAACGTCGTACTCCAGTTCATATGAGCCAAATCAGAACCATAACCCCCATTTCCTTGACTGGCATAGACGTTTCCTAAATCGTCTTTTACTGTCAGATCCACAGTCGACTCTTGGTTAATTGAACTGGTTTCTTCTATGCTTTGTTCGTAATAAATCGTAAATCCATAGGGAGTGGAGATCACTTTATCGACCATCACTTGAACGTCTCCCAGCTGGCTCACTTGATTCACGACTTTGGTCTTACGGTCCGGTGCAGCTATTGTAAAGTCGAACTGCCAATCGCCTTTGATTTCCTTAGCGTTTTCCCCGTTGTATACCGTGAAACTGCCAACATCCCAAGTGATATCGGCTATGTCCAAGTTTTCACCCTCTAGCGCGCTTCCGGTCATCATGCCCTTGTATTCACGGGCGTTTACTTTCCTGATTTCTGAACTGCCGCCCAGTGCATGGACTCCTTTGATATCAAATTGGTTTGTTAAGGGATGATCTCCTAAATCGTAGTCGCTATGGATGGTGAATGTGAGTGTAGCCGTTTCGCCATCGAAAATGGCATCATTCAACATCACTTTGATGCCATTGCTTTCTTCGACCATACCCAGCGGTGTAGAGTGGACTTTGTAGTCGTCATAAAACCCTGTTTTTTCATCATCAAAGTACGTAAACAGGTTTCCGATTAACGGAATTTGGCTGGCTGCTTGCGGAAATGAAAAACCGGCAGCTACTGTAGAAAATCCAACGATCACCGCAGCGGCAACGATTCTCTTTGTCCTACGCACCGGCTGCTGTTGCCGGATGCTTTGTTTCAATCGCGTTTTTACGCGGGTGGTTTCCACTTCGTCCACTTCGGCTTCTTCGAACGCTTCGGCATCTACCTCAAGGCGGCTCAGTAACTGATAAATATCCTTCATGCAAAACTACCTCCTAACTTATTCCTTGAACACTTTTCCTGCAGCCGTTTCTTGCCGCGGTAAATCCGTTTGTCAATCGCGGCCTTTGTCAAACCCATGTGGAGGGCGATTTCTTCATTGGTCATGTCCAAAAAGAATTTCATCACCAAAATGTCCCGGTCCAATACGTTCATTTCCCCGAGGCGGATACCGCTGCCTAGGAGCAGGGAGAGGATGGCTAAATCCCGTTCTTTGTCTCGATTAAATCGTTGACGAGAAAGGGCATTTTTAAAAGTGCCCACATACTCCTGTTCTACAAACTGGAGGAAATCATTAATTTTGTGCTCGTTCAGGATGACGGAGCTGATTTTCTGGGCACGTCGGCTAGCCGTCTCTTTCATCAAGTAATTAAAGAGCAATTTCAACGCATTCACTGAGAGCGTCACCACGGCGTTGCCGCGCTTTTTCACGGTGTTATTCTCCTGGGTAAGGGATTCTTCCTTCAGGAATTCAATGTAGTGCTCCACGTCCTGCTTCTTCAGTTCCGCCAAAACGGAATAGGGGATGGAAGCGGTGTCCGTAGCCTCTGCCAGGCCTTCCCGACCGATAGAGGTACTGCAGCAACGTATCCGTGGACAGGCCAGCCCGCTTTTTAGAGCGGACGTATTCAATGACATAAAAGGGCACGCTTTTCAGATGCGTTTCAATCCGCTGGAGGATCTGGAGTTTTTCGGGTGTCAGTGGCATATCATGTAAGCCTTCTTTTAAATAATCCTTTTCATTTGTTCGCAAATTTTAATTTAAGCAAACAATTAAACGGGAAAAGCGATTTATCGAACCGCTTTTAGGATTCTGCCTTTAAGCGACTTGCAGGAACGTTATACCGTATTAAATGTGCTGGAGAATAAGGGACAGCTGGGACAGGAAGATAAGAAGGCGGAAGATTTCTTAAAGGTAGAAAAATCGGAAAACAGCCCCTTTATCTGCCTTAAAAGTACCGTTATTAATAAAATGTATTAATGATAGTTAATCGAATAGAATGCAGCACAAAAACTAACTTGAATTGAAATAGAGAGTACAGAATTTATGCATTGTATAACAATACGAGAAAGATTAAATGGATTTTAAAGAATAAAAAGATTTTATAATAAATTATAATTTTATTTTTCTAAACTAATTATACTGACAAATTTTCAATTTCAATATGAATATTTAATTATATTATAATGATAATACTGTATTTTTTATGAATCTTAAGATTCATGACTTTTTTACCGCATTTAAGTAATATAGATGAAGTTGTTCCAATTATTGTTTTAGCTAGGGGGGAATTAATAAAACGTCTTATTAAGTAACTATAAAAGGGGAAAAAGAGATGAAGAGTATCAAAAAGATTTTAATCTCTGTGATTGTATTTGCGATGATCTTATCGATTGTGCCAGTCAGTAACTTCGTGCAGGCAGAGGAAGAAAAACAAGTATCAGCTAGTAAGCAAGTTGTAGATGAAAATACTGAAGTCACAGAACTTATTGAAGAGAGAACCATCTATTCAAAGACATTCGATAACCATGATGGGACCATGACGACGGAAATTTCCCAATCACCTTTACACTTTGAGCGTGAACCGGGAGTGTTAGAAGAGATTGATAATACGCTGACAGCCGTTGACGACGGGAAAATTGAGAATGATAACAATGTATTCAATGTTCAATTTGATGAGGTCAAAGAAGTTGTATCGGACGGAGTAAGCATCACTGAAGAAGACTACAAAGTGAAGATGAATCTGAACGAGATGGTCATCGAAGATGAAGTCCTTGAAGCAAATCCTTCAGAAGCTGCAATCTTAGACAATACAGTCACGTATAAGGATGTTTTTGAAGATATCACCTTGAACTATACTCTGGGTGATGACTTTGTAAAAGAAGATATCGTGATTCAAGAGAGACCAGAAGCTGGTCTACCAGAAAAGTTTACATATACCATGTCATTAAACGGCCTTGATTACAAAGTCGAAGAGAATCGTATCTATCTGTTTGATAAAGCTACGCAAGATGTCATGTATGAGATTAGTGCTCCATATATGTATGATAGTTCTAGTCCAGCTGACTTCTCTTATGGTGAAGAGATGATATCTGTTCCGGAAGAGGCAAAGTCGTTCGATCTAAGCCTTGATGTACGTGAAGAAGGAGACACTTTATTTGTAGACTTGAGACCTGACAAAGAGTGGTTGAACAGCAATGAGCGTATCTACCCGATTGTCATTGATCCTACCCTCAGTCGTTTCCAAGGAGATAATGTTACGACAGACACCATAACCCGTAGCGGATTTCCAACTCAAGTCGGAGGGTTGGATACTGAGATCGGAGTAGGGCGGGCGACTACGAATGTTGTACGAAGCTTAGTACGTTTTGATTTATCCTCTATTCCAAGAGCAAGTGATGTCTTATCAGCAGACCTCAACCTGTATCTTTCTTCTACAAATGGGTCGGCCCCTATCGACGTTTCAGTTCATAGAGTATCAAAGTCTTGGAACGAGTCTGCAGCGAACTGGACGAATCGTACAAGCACGGATAAATGGCTTACTGCTGGAGGTGAATACTCTACTAACGTATTAGGGCGTGTCAATGGAATCACTACGATTCCGACTTCGATGGACGCTCGGTTGTTCAAATGGAAGATTCCGTTGATTACAGTGCAAGACTGGGTATCCATCCCAAGTAGAAATCTAGGTTTCTTGCTTAAGAGTGTCGATGAGAACCAGCCTGTCTATAAAAAGTTCTATAGTAAAGAGAGTACAGTGGGCAATCAATATAAACCGAAGCTTGTCGTAACCTACAAAACAAGTGCACGACTTGGGTTAGAGGAGTATTGGGATTATGCTTCGCATCCATTGGTCGGTGGAACAAGCTATGTGAACATCGGTACATTGAACAATGTCATACAGTACACAGATCTTTCCTTGGCGAACTATGGCGACCTTGGTTTAGGCTTCACTCGGACATATAACAGCAAAGACTCTGAAAAGTCAGCCTTCGGATATGGATGGACCTATACAGGGGACGAAAAACTGTATATCAACACACTCCAGACAAACATTGATTATAAAGATGAAGACGGTACGGTGCATGTCTTTGAATGGAACGGGACGAAATACTTGAAGCCACAAGGGTTCCAAGGTGAACTGGTCAAAGTTTCGAATACCTTATATGAAATCCGTCATAGAGATGGGCATGTATTGACGTTCACTGTACGAGAGGACACTCAAGATACAGATGTGAAGGTAGCGTACTTGACGAAGCAACAAGACATACATGGTAATTCAATCACTTATACCTATAATTCATTGAACCAGTTGACAAAGATCCGAACGGGTCTAGGTGATGAAGTGATATTGAGCTATCGCAATGGCATGATCGTGAAGGCTGAATCAAAAGGTAGTGAAATTATCTATGATTATAACGCTCGACACAATCTCACAACTGTATCCGTCAAGAAGAATGACGCTGAAAACACGACTACAATCTATCGCTATACCAACGACTTCCTAACAGGCGTTGTGGATCCAAATAAGAATGTCACATCTTTCGAATATACAGACAGCTTCTTGAACACGGTGACAGAACCAGAGTTAGTTGATGGCGTACCTTCTACGACTACCTATGAACTCGATAGGAACACCTTGACAGCTCGAACGGTCAGTGGAGAAGGAGAAGAAACCGTTTATGATTTGAATAGCAATTATGTTGTTCGAGGAATGTTACAAGGAAACACCCAGACTCTTTATACTTTAGATAATGACTATAGAATACTTACTGAACAGACCACAGTGTTTGGTGAAGATAGCTATATCAAGAATTATCAATATAATACTGCAGGAGACTTGTTGAAGTGGACAGATTCTAAAGGTGATGTGCAAGTATTCACTTATAATGCCGCAGGGAATGTGTTGACAGAGACGGATTCAGCAGGCAACAAGACAAGGAATGTCTATGATGCAAAGAACAATCTAATATCTACTATGACTCCAAAAGGAGAGCGCACAGAGTTCACATATGATCAACGTGGGGAACTCATTCAGATGAAGTTGCCTTCGGGAACTATTCAAAATTTCGATACGGACTATTTGAACCAACAGAAGAAGACGATATATACTGATCCGACTAATGGTGTCACGACTGTAACTGTCCAAGATTTAAAAGGGAACCTACTATCCTCAACAGATGGGAAGGGACAGACTACATCTTATCGATACAACCTAAAAGATGAGTTGACACAAGTTGTGGATTCAGCAGGAAATGTGACGACTTATACTTACGATAGCAATGGGAATCGTATATCCGCCACAAACGCAGCAGGTAAGACGACTCTTCTTGGGTACACTGGCCAAAACAATGTAAGCAAAGAGACTGATGCGCTAGCAAATACGACACTATATCGATACAATGCGGATGGGGAACTCAATCAAATCACGAAAGCGAATGGGGTAAGAATTGGTTATTTAAAAGATGATGTTACATCAACCAGTTATATTACGCTAAATGAAGCAATCCGATATACAACGAAGGTTGAAGGTTTGACGAACAAAGTCACGAATCATAACTTATTTGGTCAAATCACCACCTATAAAAATTCAGAGGACGGATTGTTGGAATCGATTGATTACAATACGCCTTTTGGCACAACGATTGCGTATGCATACAATCAAACTAATTCAGTGTCGTCTATTTCATACAGAAACGAAAAACTCGACTATACAAGAAACCAAAACGGACTTTTAGAAGCAGTAAGTAAAAATGATGAAATACTTGTTAGTCAAACATACAATTCAAATTCACTTCCAGTCGCACAGATTTTTTCGAACCAGAGTTCGAAATTAACTCAATATGGTACAGATGCAGCTACTTTGAAATCTGAAGAGCTTCGCCTTAAGGAGACGTCTCAATATAATAAATTTGACTATACATTCGATAAAAACTCACAAATCACTCGAATCTCTGATAAACAAGAGGATACGGACTATCAATATGATAAGCTAAATCAATTGATCAAGGAATCGTATAGTAATGGGCAGTCTATTGAGTATAAGTATGATTTTATTGGTAATCGTATTTCGAAGAAAAAAACAGTTAACAACTTAACACAAGAGACTAAATATACCTATAACGAAGCAAATCGGTTGACAGCAGTTGGTACTCAACCTTTGAACTATGATGCAAATGGTAATCTGATTTCAGATGAGAAGTATCAATATGTGTGGAATGCTTTTGACCAGTTAATTGAAGTAAGAGACAAATCAGGTAAGAGCTTGGTTGTCTATAAATATGATGAGATGGGTAGAAGAGTCTTTAAAGATGATAAGACAGCCGAGTTATATTATCGATATGATGGTAACAGCAATCAAGTTCTATTTGAAGAAGATGAATACGGTAAAATCATTAGTTCGTATACTTATGATGATAATGGAATCCCACTAACTTGGACATATAATGGGCAGACCTATTACTATTTGACAAACTACCGAGGCGATATTTTGGCTGTAACAGACGCGACAAGTAAAGTCGTTGCTGAATATACTTATGATGCATGGGGCAACATATTGTCTCAGTCTGGATCACTAGCGTCAGTCAATCCGTATCGTTATGCGGGATATCGTTATGACGAAGAGACGAAACTTTACTATTTAATAGCACGCTATTACAATCCGGAAATAGGTGCATTCCTTTCATTAGATCCAGTACGTGGGGAACTTATGAAACCTATCACCATGAACGGCTACGTTTATGCAAACAATAATCCAGTTATAAATGTTGACCCTGATGGTGAATTTGCACAATTTATTCCTATAGGTATTTATTATATATATCAAGGATATAGAGTATATAAAAGTGTAAAGTACATTAAGTTTACAGTTAGTAGTGTTGCAAACTTTATAAAAACAGCACCAAGAGTAGGAAGTGCTCTTAAAAGCGATTCATATCATAGAGCGGCAAGCTTTGTTTCCTTAAATCAGCTGAAACGCGGGAAAATATATAAATTTAAAGGGGGAGATGGAAGGACGTATGTGAAATTAAAGACTAAAGGAGAAGTAAATGGAAAGAAGGGTGTATTTGAGTATATTCTAGACAGTACAGGTAAGGTTACACATCAACTATTTGTAATAGGAGGTAAATTGTGAGCGAGGAGAATGAACAGATTGAAAATAGCTTAAGGATAAAAATCCCATTATCCTTTATTGAAGAATTGGTCTTATTGAATTGGGAAGAACTATATATGGGTATCAAGTGGAACTATGTATCGCCTGAGGCAGCAATTGAGAAAGCCATTAAATATCTGGATTTTAATGATTCTGAAGATATAATAGGTCTAGCAAGTTTATATAGTAATGAAATAAGTTCAGTAAATTATTATCTAACTAAAATTTTATCAAATAACAAATCAACAGACATAAAAGAAATACAAGAAAAATGGCTGTATCTAGTTATTTCTTGGCTACGAAAAAATCATGCTAATTATAATATTATCTATGCAGAAGTGAATTATCCTATCAAGGAATTGTTTGAAAAGATTAGCGTAGTATGGGATGACTTCAAACATCCAGAATCGTTAGGAAAAATTTTCTATAATCAAGAGGTTTTTGATAATCAAGACTTTCAAATCACTGAAGCAAACAACACTGAGGATTTTAATGTGTTTTTAAACAATTATTTATCTGAGCAATCTATTCGTTTTAAAAAATAATAGAATACAAAAATGTTTAGATTCAGTTTATAGTTAAAAGTATTTGAATTTATTATGCCCCTAGTAAATTAGCCTAGGGGTATATTCATATTAAATCTCTTTTGCTTGATTATCTAGAGTGATCTGAGAAAAGGCATTTCTTAATTCTGTTATTGAATTACGTTTCGTGTTTAATTCGTCTAGATGTTTCTAAAAATCATTCTTTAATTGGATATGTGGATTCTTCACAAGTTACCACCCGATTGTAATGCCATGTTTAGAATCGGCTTGTAGGTTTGGTTGTTTCAGTACCTTCACAAATCGAGCATTCAGATGGCTCAAGTTTAGCTGTTTGAGTTTTAGTACATCTTTATGTTTTGTCTGAATAAAAAATTTGTCTGTATTCAGAGACTATGCAATAGCTGATTTATCGATGAAGCGTTCAGCCTCCGATTTCTTAAAGAACGTCCGTTGCGAGCTTTCCTTCCTCAATCGTCACAGTGTATTTTCCCTCATCAATCTTCATTAATACCTAATCGACAGCGGCCAGACGATTGAGGACTGGCTGTGGGATTATTACAGGCTGCAAAAAGTTCAGCAGCTGCAACCTTCAGTTGTGGATGAGGTGGATGATAAACGGATGGAAGAGAAAATCAGGCAGTTGAGCAATAAAATCAAGGTCTTCTTGTTTGGTTGAAACAATAATAAGAAGGCGATGGCGAATATTTTCGCCATCGCCTTTTAATAACTAAAGAAAAATCTTGCTGCTCTTCGAGAAAGCATTTTTATTTTTAGTTTACATATCATAACTTATCGGAAGCTGCATAAATAGAATGAGAGAGAAGAAGCAGATTAAAGCTTGTCTTCTATCTTTTTGTCTGTAAATGTGTACTTTTACGAATGCTTATTATTTGGAGAAACTCTTTTCTTTGTCTATCTAATTCTAAGGGGAATAGTGAATTGAGAATATACAGTAAGTTATCGATGAAGTAAGGTATTGTCCATAAACATTGCCATCTTATTTTCATATATTCATAAGGGTACTCATTAAGATTTTAGTGATCAAATATAAAAGTATATAGGTTTATAATAATGATGAGGAAGTATTCAACTTTATTTCACAAGAAGAGCCAGCTTCCCTTTACAGGAAAGCTGGCTCTTCGAAAAAATTCACTATATATTTGCTTCACTTTACCGATAACGGACACTCTTTTTTAAGTTGAATCACTTGTGTGTATAAAAACTCATTTCTAATTTTTCCGCACCTTCTGAGACTACTAGTAGATTTGTGATTTCTTCAAGTTGTTTATTTTTATAATTCTTTTTTCGCTTTTCTTTCACTTTGATTGGAATCCAAGTATTTCAAAAGAAGTAAAATTTCAAACACAAGTATAGCAAACCCTAGCCAAACGCCTCCAAAAATATAGCCTGCAACAACTTCACTTGGGAGCTCCAATCCCAGGTACAGACGGCTAATGGCAATGAGAACGGTCATGAGGAATGTTGTAATCAGGAAAACTGTACGTACTGTAATTCTATCGATGGTCCTAGCCAGCAAGAAGGCTGTGAACCCGTAAATCACCAGTGTCATAAATGATTGTTCACTTGGAAAGGAATACAATTGATCTGCAAAAGACTGCTTCAAAGGAGAGAATATGTGGAATATCCTTCTTAAACTTTCTTCGTATACTTCTCCGGCACTTGCCACTAGCAATAGGGCTGTTAATTCAAAAGCTCTATTACGGCCTTTCCAGAAAAGCCAAATGGACGTAAGAACAAGAAGCATAATAAGGAAAGTTCGGGAGCCTATAAATGAAAATCGCACCATAGGGTCTGTCCACTTTTCACTAAATGTGTAGTGGATTATTAATCCGATTAATTGGTTGAATTCATTAAATTCATTGCCAAGAAAGTCCTGTATCAGGCCAAGCATCAATAGGAAAAAAATGAGGGTAGCCAATGCAATAAATGTCAAAAAAAGACCGATTTTTTTTCGTGAATGGAGTAAATAGAAAGCAACTTCTAGCAGCTTTATTGCTAAATCCTTTATTTCTTTCTTATATTTCTTATAGGTATAAATCACAGTTAAAATGACAGCTGCTATAAAGCTTGCGACGATAAGGTATGTTTTGATGGAAGTATGGAACTGTTCCCATTGCGGACCTAAAATCTTGCCCAATGTGATAAATAGGCTGACCCATAGAAATGCCCCCATGTATGCATACAGGGCAAATATTCGGAACGGAACCCGGACAATCCCGGAAAAGTAACCAGTAATGTGCCTTACTCCAGGAATGAAGTATGCAATAATCAACAACTTATTCCCATGCTTGTTGAACCATAGCGATGTTTTTTCCATTTTTAATGGACCCATATGAAAGTAAGTACCATATTTAATGAAGAAAGGAGCCCCTACCTTATAGCCGATGAAATAGGAAGTGGTCATGCCGATCGAAGTGCCAATAGCTGCCGCTAAGATACTGTAACCCCAATTTAAATTGTGTTGGTATACAAGAAATCCGCTATAAGTCATGAGGATTTCACCCGGAACGGGAAAAGCGAACATTTCAAGAAGGAGTGCAACAAACAAAACGATATATCCATACTGATCGAGATAAGCAGTAATATTACTCAAGGATAGGCCTCCTCATTTAAATAGTCATTCATTTCAAAGGATGCTTGCTGATATTGCTCAGTCACTTATTCAGATTAAAACCATTTTAAATCCGATGATGTGTAAACAATCTTTTGGAATGGAAATGAATCAATATCCAGATCAATAAAATCTTCATACGATTTTTGTTTATATTTAAGTAATAAAGGCTAAAATTAAAATTTTATAAAACTTAAAATACTGAATAATTAGAAAAAATATCATCTTCACCTAATTTTACCATGGGAGATGGATTTGCGCCTAATGGAATTTTCAGAGAGAAAGAGTAACTTGGCTAAAGGAGAGATTGATTGATGCAAACTGAATGCTAAGGAGATGAGATAATGGAAGTTTATCTTTTGTGTAGAGACCGTCAATAATTATGTGTAAATAAGTAAATCCTTTTCTTATATGTATATCCATTAAGCTTGCTTGAACATCTCAGCCAGTTCTGTACGAGCTTTATCGAATCCGATATGGCATTGGGGAGTGAAGTTCTGATTGTAGATTTCAAACTGGGAAACCAGAAAGCGCTCCAAGGAATCTTCGTTCGGGAATTGCTCCTTGCGCTTGCTGTATTTTTCCACATTCTTTTTGAACGACTCGATGAGATTCGTTGAATAGATGCTTCGCCAAATGGATTTCGGAAAGTCGTAGAAAGTGAAGATGTACGGATTCGCTTCCAACGATTTCGTCATATTGGAAATGGTTTGTGGCTTATAGTGATGGCTGTACATCTTCTAGATCAAATCCGATATCTCGGACATCGTGACGCCTTTTTGGAAAATAAGATAGATGGACTTGCAGATTTTACAATTATTGATAGAGGTAAGAATCAGCTACCTAGGCATCTTTATCACGCCGAGCCTTCGGGCATCAACCTCTATATCAGCTATGCTTCAGAAACCAGTATGCCATTAAACATGTCCCGATAATTTTAAACGGATAGCTTATATAGTAATGAAAGGGGCTTTTTTATTCATTTGTCCGACGGGATAATTCTTTCTGAATCATATCGAGTTTGGCGGATCGGAGCTTGCGCTCGTATGGGTCCGTTTCGGATTCCGGTTTGGCGAGATAGTCTTTATTATACTTTATTTCCAGGTAAAGGATGTCGGTAGTCTCTATAACAGCATGTCGATAGGACTTCTCCACTTCTGCTTCGATTTTCCCTAATTCATATTCTGCTGGATTTCGCTTAGCAATTTCGGCTTGAATTAGCGTTAGTGCTTTCAAATCCGGACTTTTTTCATTGTTTAATCGTGTCAGTCGCTCATATAACTTCTTATTCGTCATTTTTCTAACGTTCGCTTCACTGAATTTTGAAAATAAGCTCATCATTATCCTCCTTTAAAGCTCTATTAGTGTAGTTACTTATGCATTTCGTTCACATCATACGAAATGGGTTGTTCAAAATAGGAACTTCCACTGATAAGTACACAGTACCATAACGGAATCAACTCCTATAAACTTAAAGAGACTCGCAAAGTTTAAATCGTGCATGTTAATTGTCCCAGTTTCATGTGTAATTGTTCGTACTTGAACATTATCCTTCGTCATTCATACAAAATGTATAAAAACGAAATGAGGGCTTTTAGAATGATTGGAAAACTTTTTAAGAGATTATTTTCTAGAGATTACGGGCTGTCATCAACAGAGTTTGCGTTACTAATAGGTTATAAAACATGGAAAGAAGCTCAAGGAAATACCTATGCCATGTTCTTTACTGAAGTGGATGACTGGTGGTTTGCGACAGAGCTTCCTGACGGTCAATGGGCGGTGTGAAAAGAAGAAGGAGAAATGCCCTATCCTTTTACGGTGTTTTCTAGTTGGATTGAAGCGATTGAACATCTACGAGTCTTGTTCATAAAAAGTGCCTTACCTGAACGCAATTGGATCGAGGAGGCGTCAAAAAAGAAAGGCAAAGTTTTAATTGATAAAGAAACCCAAATACAAATCTTGCTCCGGGGAAATGCCTTACAATTTGCTTGTGAAACATTAGGTGTGAAAGATATGCGAATTCGTGAATATGCTGAAGTTTTTACAGTAAGCATGGATGAAGTCTATGCCTATGCAGTGAAACAGGGTCTTCCGCAAAGTGGCTCGACACGCGACGAAAAGAATTTTGATGGTGAGGAGCTTGGAAAAAGGTACATCAATAAAACCCTGGTTCAATTGAGTGGTACGGGACTGTACTGACAAATGCAAGTGCAAAGGGTCACTAGCCGTTAATTTCTTAAGCTTTTAGGTAAGGTTTTATGAGTTTACATATTCCGGATTATCGGAAGAGTAAAAGCGACATACAGCTTTTTCTCCTGTTTACGTATAGGAAATTTTACTTTTACGAATTATTTTCTATAGAATCACATTTAAAACGTAGAGTTCACATCTATTCTAGCTATGTTAAGGTAAATAGAAAAAATTTCTTTATGTTATTAGTTTTGAAAGATTCATTTGCCTTTTTTAATAGACCTTATAAAGAATGGAGAAATAGTTGATGATTATACCGAAAAAATTACAATATGGAGATGAAGTTCGTATTATCGCACCGAGTAGGAGTGCCAGTATTTTATCAGAAGAAGGGATAGAGAAGGCAAAATCAAAGCTAAAAGAATTAGGCTTAGTTGTGACTTTTGGCAAGCACGTTTTTAAAAGTGATCTGCAGCATTCATCATCTATTGAACTCCGTTTAAGTGATTTACATGAAGCCTTTCAAGACCCTAACGTTAAAGGAATACTGACGGCTATTGGTGGATTTAACAGTAACGATTTACTTCCTCATGTGGATTATGAGTCTATTCGAAAAAACCCTAAAGTATTTTGTGGGTATAGTGATATAACAGCTCTTGCCACAGCTATTACGACAAAGACTGACTTGATTACTTATTCGGGACCGCATTTTTCAAGTTTTCACATGGAGCAATTACAAGATTATCAATTTGAGTATTTCAGAAATTGCTTAATGCAGTCTGATTCGTATCGAATTGAGCCATCTTTGGCATGGAGCGATGATGCGTGGTTTTTAGACCAAGAGAATCGAAACTTAGAATCTACAAAGTGGAAAGTTTATAACGAAGGTCAAACAAAAGGGAAACTCTATGGCGGTAATTTATGTACATTAAATTTACTGCAAGGAACTTCTTATCTCCCGAATTTAGAAAACACCATATTATTTATTGAAGATGATGAAATGACAATTCCCGAAACATTTACACGCGATTTAACTTCTTTGCTTCAATCAGCTGGAAAGATAAATGGGCTGGTTATTGGACGTTTCCAACGCGAGTCTAACATGACAGAGGAACACCTATTGTTTTTGTTGGACAAACTGCCTATTCTAAAATCAGTTCCGGTTTTGTACGATGTAGATTTTGGGCATACACAACCAATTTTCACTTTCCCGATTGGTGGAAAAATTGAACTGAAGAGTAAAGACAACCAAATAAAGATGATTCATTTTTAATGAGTTTATAGTATGTACGGAAGAACGATGCTATCTAGACTTCTACTTTTATAGAACGGATAGAAAGCTAAAAAAAGTGGGGAAATCGTTTACGAAATGAAGGATCAATTTACATAAGGGGTATCTAATCACAAGAGAAAAAGCTGTCTGTCGCTTTTTCTCTTTCTTTGGATCTGAAAAAGTGCACTTTTACGAACGGTTTTCTGAGTGAACCTCATAACAGAAATATAACGAAGTGGAATTTCAGAAAGTTCTATTTATAATCAAAAATAATGGATATAATTGGTATGATGAAAGAAATCAATAAATCCACTACTTGAAAAGGATTGGACAACTTATGGAGATATCTTTAAATCTATTACAAGAAGTCGATGCAGAAGCGTTATTTAAGTTTGAGTCTGAAAATCGATGGTTTTTTGAAAAAATGGTTCCAAGTCGCGGTGACGATTACTATTCTTTCGAAACATTTTTAAGAAGACATCAAGAATTGCTGAAGGAACAAAAGAAGGGTCTTTCTTATTTTTATCTGATCACTAATGATGCTGGAGAAATTGTGGGAAGAATCAACTTGGTTGATAAAAAAGATAACATAGCACACATAGGATTTAGAGTAGGCGCAATATACGCTGGAAAGGGAATCGGAAATCAGGCATTAAATCTACTATTGAAAACTGATCTAAGTTTGAAACAAATACGTGGGAAAACAACGACTGGTAACCATGCATCGCAAAAGGTGTTAGAAAGAAATGGGTTTAAGCAAGTTCGAGTAGGCGAAGAAGAATTCGAAATGAACGGGGAAATAATGAAGTTTATACATTATTTATGGGAAAATAAAAATCCTCGTTTGTAAAAGAGAATGAATCGATTTTATTGCTACTCAATTTATAAAAATATCAAGAAAGTCTATCCTACGTTTCAATCAGATTCGAACCTGCTTATTTAAAGTTTGAGACCAATATAAGGTTAAGAAATTTGCCTTGGTGAATGTAACTTATGTGCAGTTTAGTTACATTCAAAATTATTTTATAAAAGGGGGGAAGAAATGAAAAAGGTTGCTTTATTAACAATTCTATTGCTTTATTTAGGCGGTTGCAGTAATGGTGGAATCTATGAATTCTCAGGGACTAGCGAAAATTGGGATGTTTTTTATGTGGTAGATGTTACGAACGATGATGAACAAAAAGTTACAGGATTTCTTGAGTATATTGGAGATGAACCAATTCCAGAAACAGTTGATTATGAAGTTAGAACCTTATTAACCAGAATGGGGAACACAGGAACAACATTAACAGACGGAAAAGCCGAAATTGGAAATGGTTGTGGAGGTTGCACAACTTTTCAAGAAGACGATGAGCTTGAAGCGGAAATTATGTGGGATAACCAGCAAGAAGAATTGATACTGACGACTAAAAAGTAGTTGTTGTTAGGTTTCAAAAATTTTGCGAACTTTATCTGAATGTAACTTATTGTGAATTAAGTTACATTCAGATTCAGCGTTAGATACAACTTTTATTTAGTAAATTTAAAAGGAGGTTTACATTGAAAAATCTCTCTGAGAAGTTAATTTATTATTTAATAACTTTTGTTATTTTCTTTTTACTTTTTAAAATTTTTGCATGGATGGAAAATGCGTATATCCCTTTGAATACTCAAACTCAATTGATGTCTGGCATTATTATTCTTCCTGCAATTGTTATTCTTTCATTTGTTTTATCCGGTTTACTTTTTAAAAGTCTAAAAGAATCCAATGGAAAGTGAATGTAACTTAATAGCAAGTAAGTTACATTCAAATTTCTGGCTTATAAGAGCTCAAGAAAAATAAAATAACCTCATTTTCTTTTTCAGCTATACTAATATTTAGAAATAGAGGGGGTTATTGGGGTGGAGAAAACGTTAGCTATTTACATCGCTTTTGATGCAGCCATCGGATTCTTTTTCGGGGGAATTTGGGAGGCTATTGCGGCAATGGTCTTGATTTATATTGCGCTAAGAATTGATCATCTTATAAAAAAATTCGAATACAGAAGATAAGCTTAATTAAAATAGTATACGCAAATTAAAGGTCGTGTTCGAAAAAAGAGCACGGTTCTTTATTGAATCTGAATGCAACATACGGGCAGTTGAGCGACATTTAGATAGTCATTAAGGACAAGTAAAAAGGAGGATTTACGTGAAAAATGGCTTTTAAAATTCGTTTAAATTATTTGTATTTTTCTTTTGTTTAGGTGTTTTAGCTTTAATACTAGGTGTAAACGGGGAAGCAGTGGCTATATTTATTTCAAGACCTTTGGGTGCTGAATCATGGACAACATCTGGAAGCATGATGAATGGATTTATATATATACCAACAGCTATTGGTGTTTTTTTCTTTGCACTAGCTATTGTTGTTTTCACAGTTTCTTATATAAAAGTGCAAGAGAAATGAATATATAATTCTTTCTAAGAACTCAATCTAATCTATTTTGAGAAGCTGTAAGGGAAAGACCTTGTTACGATAACTTTTTTATTTGAAGTAAAGAGTGTGAATCTGAATGTAACTTAATGGTAATTAAGTTACATTCAAAAAGGTTACCTAAGGGATGAGAGCGTAGATATCTTGTGTAAATGAATAAATAGACGAATCAGATGTAAAAGGCTCAACTTAACTTAAGGAAAATCTATAATTACAAATTAGGAGGAGTATGTATGTTGTTCATGTTAATTGTAAAAGCTTCAAAAAACTCAGAATCCGGAAATTTCCCAGACGTAAATCTTATTGAAGCAATGAATAAGTACAATGAAAATCTGATTAATTCAGGAGTACGCATTATGGCCAAAGGACTTAAACCAAGTTCAAATGGAATCCGAATTTCATATCTTAAGCCAGGAGAAAAACCAGTAGTTACAGAAGGTCCTTTTGAGGAAATTCAAGAATTGATTGCGGGATTCATTGTTATCGATGTAAAGTCTAGGGAGGAAGCAATTAAATGGGCTATGGAAATGCCTGATCCTCAAGGATATGGAGAAGGACAAATTGAATTAAGGGAATTTTTTTAAATAGACCTTTCAATCAATTTCATAAATTTCACTTTTAAAAAAATGTGGACAACTTTATCGTTCATATTCTCTTTTTTAAAACCTAAAATTAAGGAAAATGAATTCTGTGAAAAGAGTTGGAAGTGAAGTAGTCATATATTTAGCTTCTTTCCTTTCGATTGTTTGTATAGGTATACTTTTACGAACGATTATAGTGGTGGTAGTGATCCATCCTCAATTTAAAATCATTCCATAGACTTAGTTCATAATATTAATAAATAAAGTATTGGTTGGAAATATGTATGCTAAGCAGAATCAGTTCTCCAAGAATAAAACTAGCTTTATGAAACAAATCTAGTTTACATATCGCAGCTTATCGGAAGCTACGTGTATTTTTAAGGAGAAAAGGGGCTAGTATCTGACCCTATCATGAATACTCACTGAAGTTTGTTTATAAAAAAGCCGATTTCGCATCTTGTGAGCGACGAAACTTGAAGACCTTTCAATCGTATATACAGAGAGTGAATTAGTTTAAAAGGAGTGGAACTATGTTTGGGAATAAAAAAGAAGAAGATCATCGTTTTTATATAAAATCGTCCGAAGATGTACCTGTACTGGGTAGAATAGTGATTTTAGTCGATCGTTATACGGGTGTAAATTACCTTCAATCATGGGTCGGTGCAGGTAGTAGCATTACACCTTTATTAGACAAGAATGGACAAGTCATTATAGACGAATAATCATAAACACATGCTAAAATAATAGTCTGCTTTTCTAAGAGAAAATTAAATTTAGATTAAAAACTCAAAATTGAGAATGTAAATCGGATAGAAGATAAGTTTACATATCATGAGTTATCGGAAGAGAGAAAGCCGTTTATTGTAAAAAGTTCCATTTCCAATTGCAAGATTCTAAAATGCGATAAAAATTGTAATAGAAAAATGCGTAATAAAGTGCACCCTAACTTGTGAGAAATTCTGGTAATACAGAGCCTCTTCGGTTAGGGTGTTTTTTACTTATAAATGTATTTGAATAACATAAATTAAATTGAAGTCTACCTTATTAGTTTACAGAAATTCTTTAATTTTAAGGGGGAATTTGGGATTTTAGGTATAATGATTATAAGGAGGAGATTGCGATGAAAAAGTTATGGTTGATAGGAATCGTACTATTTTTGAGCGCTTGTTCGATGGAAGAAAGCACACAAGACACTAGTAAAACAGTGGCAACGGAAACAGCTGGACCTGAAGTTTTGACTGATGTTCAAACGAAACCATCTACTGAAATGGTTGTAGCCAAAGAGAATACGAAGTTAGTTGAGTGGGAATCGGATGCAATGGATCGGGGAAATCACGATTATAACACTTTAACTCACAGCAGTTTAGTAGTTGAAATCGGTTATGAAGAAGCTAATCGCGGAGATATTGTGTATTATAAAACACCTGAATCTGCAATTAGCAAAAACCCACAATTACCTGAATACTATATTGCCAGAGTAGTGGGATTACCTGGAGAAACTGTAGAAATACGCAAGGGGCAGGTTTATGTGGATGACAAAAAAACTGATACATTTTATGGCGTTGCAACAGATAAAGGGCTTGAAAAGGATGAGTATTTCAAAATGGCAGAACTAAATATTGAAGACGGCACTTGGACAACAGATGTAAAAGTTTCTGAAAAAGAACGTATAACTTGGGTGAATATGGATGCCAAAGAAGAGAATTTTAATACCACGATGGAACCTGTAAAAATATCAAACGAAGCAGTTTTTGTTTTAGTAGATCAGTGGTGGAGAGGTATAGACAGTAGAGAATTTGGAGAATTACCTATAAAAGATATTGAAGGGAAAGTTTTAGGATATGCAAAAAAGTAGGTTCAAACAACGTATAAATGAGTGCTGCCAACTGGCAGTGCTATTTTTTTGTCATATTTCGCTTTTTTAAATTAAAAATTAGAATTAACAATTGGATTAATGGTTGTTTTTGCTGGATTTTAACATCTTACAATAATTATTATATGTCAGTTGAAAGTTCTGTTATTAAAATTTTAATGAGTGCAATCTAACGGTCTATTTGGTGTTTAATATATATTTTTTGTCTTGTAGCTGAAAGCCATAATCTTAGCATACAATTTACCAGTCGTACTACTGTACCTATTTCGGTACGAAATGAAATTCGTCATATTTAAAAGTCTAACTCTTAATAAGAGAGGTAACATACGAAGAGGTTTACATATTCCGAATTATCGAGAGTCCTACAAGAAAATATAAAAGAAGATACTACTGTTAATTAATTGCGCTTCAGGAAGACGAAAAGATAGTTAACTGAAGACCTTAGGAAAGATAAATTAGTGGAAAGTTAAAGAGACTCTTGGCAATGGTTATTAGTACAACTATAGTGTCACTCGGACTTTCTTTAATCAATTATGTACTCCAGTGACAAAGAGAGCCTGATGTATATTATTTCAATACAGGAGAATATTTTCTTTTTGCTTCATACATTTTTTTATTATTTATGTTGTGATTGGTTTGCCTTTATCGTGGCTCCTAGATAAGGGGCGTATACGTTTTCTAAAAAATCATGTACAGCGTATTATTCGTGATAAAAAAGCGCCGATAAAGTTGAGATTCCTACTTGATAGAGAAATAAAACTATAAAGTTCTTTCTATGAGTAGGGTGTGCGTTAATTGGAGTGCTAAAAGAAAAACAACATTTTGTAATGAAGTTAAAAAACTAGTTTATATGTAGCCTGTTTATCGGTAGCAAAGACGCTCCATAAGATAATTCTTTTTCTCTAAAAAAATATAAACATAAGTTAAAATATTTGCTATTCTTTCTTTTTTAAACTGTATACTCCTCAAATGGAACTTATGGTAAACTTTGTATGAATAGAATTTTGAAATTTAGAAAAATTTCATAAGATAGGTGATTACATAGTAGATTAAGCATTTCGAATAATACGATCAGGGTCAGTGAGAGATGTTGCCGCTACTGATTTTACTATTAAATAGTATTTTTTAGCGACTTAGGTCGCACAAATGAAATGGGCAAGAATATCTCAATATGAAAATTATATTGAATTTTTTACCAGGGATTAAATTAGTAAGTTTTAAGGTTTGTATAGTTTCGATAAAAGAAATCACCTATTAGTAACTACTTTAATAAAAATGATTCCTTTTTTTATTCAAAGAAATTAGTACTATAACCAAGAGAAGTGCTTTTATCAGCTGATAAAAGTGGGAGGATACAAAAAAAGTATTTATCACTATTTATGGAGAGTGGGTCAAGTATGAAAGCAGTTCGTAATGTTTTAGAATTTTTAGAGGATAATGGCGTCAAGTATGTATTTGGAATACCAGCAGGTTCAGTCAATGCTTTTTATGACCAACTTTTGGACTTTCCTGAGATTACACCAATTGTCACAAAACATGAAGGCGCTGCTTCTTATATGGCAGCATCGTATGCAAAATATTCTCAGCAGTTGAGTGTGTGTATCGGTAGTAGTGGTCCTGGAGGCACTAATTTATTGACAGGGGCTGCGAATGCGATGCGGGAGCATTTGCCGATTTTGTTTCTTACCGGGGCAGTTCCGGTAAGTACGATGGGGCTGAATGCTTCTCAAGAATTGGATGCTCAGGCACTCTTTCAACCAATCACCAAGTATAGTGTTACGGTTTTGGATTCAGCGAATTTATTGGATGAGATTGTAAAAGCGACACAAATTGCCCTTTCAGGTGTACCTGGCCCTGTCCATGTTGCGATGCCAATAGATGTTCAAATGGGGAATGTTGAAAAACTTCCTATACCAAAGCTAGAAATAGAGCGTCATCCATCTATAGACCTTACATTAATCAAACAAGTAGCGGATCATTTGATGCAGAAGAAAAAGGGCTTTATCTTCGCGGGACAGGGAGTACGTAATTCGGTAGCTCAAGTACTAGAACTTGCAGAATTGCTTAATTGGCCTATTGTTGCTACACCTGTGGCTAAAGGGTTATTCCGGGAAGACCATCCACTTTTTTCTGGCGTATTTGGTTTTGCCGGAAAAGACGATACGTCTTCATTAGTCAATGAGGGAGATGCAGAAACACTGCTTGTACTAGGATCAAGTCTAGGTGAAACAGCGACAAGCAATTACAATCCAAACCTGTCAAAAGACCGATTTGTCATTCAAGTTGACTTTGATGCTACCGTTTTTAACCGTAAGTATCCGGTTGATATTCCGATACATGGAGATATGTCAGAGGGTTTAACTAAATTAATTGAAGAACTTAAAGCAAGAGGTTTAGAGCGACCGAAAACTATAAAAGCTATTAAACAAGAGTCACCCACTACTACTGAAGAAGAATTTAACACAAAAAATGTCTTGCGGAAGTTACAAGAATTCTTGCCATCTTCTACTCGCTATACCATTGATATCGGTGAGTTTATGGCTTATGTTATCCATGACATGGAAGTAATGGAGGAAGACACATTTGATATCAATGTCCATTTTGGTGCAATGGGAAGCGGACTAAGCGCAGCAATCGGTTCAAAGCTTGCTGACCCTAATCGACCTGTAGTTGCAATTACAGGAGATGGCTGTTTCTTTATGCACGGTATGGAGATCTTAACGGCTAAAGAATATAATTTGCCAGTTTTGTTCGTGGTAATGAATAATGCGCGATTAGGTATGGTATACCAAGGGCATACGCTGCAATATAAGCGTTCACATCCTTCTTTTGAACAAGAACCAGTAAATATTGCAGCAATGGCTGAAGCATTAAATATTCCAAATTTTCGCGTAGATACTTTCGAGGACTTATCTCAAAATGTCTTAAATGCGTTGACCTATCTAAAGGGCCCGGCAATTTTAGAAGTCGCACTGGTCGATAACAATATTCCACCGATGGGAGATAGAGTTAAGTTTCTTTCTTCTTTTGGGAAATAGAGTATAAGTTGTTATAAGTGAACGGATCATCAAATGATGAATGTTTTTTAAAAAAGAACGCATATAGGCTTTGGTGTATAGAAGGAAATCTTATTTGTGTAATGAATTTGAATAGAACTTAATGTGGATTAAGTTCTATTCAAATCTTTGGAAATAAGTATTTTGTATCAACAATCTTCATCATTCAATGGTTGGAATCTTTTTAGCAATTCTACGTGAACCGAGTTCTTTTTTCACTATATTAATCCTAATTATTGCTGGTTAGTGATTACTAGAAATGCGATTTGCGTTTTTTACGAAAGGATGACTAACGAGAGGCTACGCTAAACAAAATCAACTTTAAATTTTTTCATTCCCTAAATAAGCTCAACATAATAAGCCTGTTCTTTTACCTATTTTTATTAATAAGTCTAGGCAATGTTTCACTTAACCGGAAAGTTGCGATTAGTCCAGCACTCAGTGGCAAAATGGCGACTAAACCGATAGCCCAATCTACATTGAGTAAATCTGTTAGTAAACCAGCAAATATTGCACCAAAGGCATATCCACTATCTCTCCAAAAACGATAAACCCCCATTGAAGAAGCTCTCCAAGACGGATCTGCGATATCGCTTATTGAAGCTTGCAAGGTTGGATAAACCATGGCAGTTCCAACCCCTAATAGGACTGCTGCAATAATCCACAGATGATACTCACCAACTAGAAGAATTAACCACAGTGAAATGGCTTGTAACCACATGCCACCAACAATCAATTTCTTCCTACCTATTTTATCGCTAAGAACACCTGTGAAAAGTTGAAAAAATCCCCACGAAGCCAGATAAATAGCAACCAACAATCCAATTTGCGATAAGGTCAGTCCGACACTCGCAAAAAATATTGGAAACAGTCCCCAAGCCATACCATCTTTCAAGTTGGTGCTCAGCCCTGAAAAGGTAAGGATGGATAAATTTTTATTTTTATAAGTCGTATTTTTAAAGACATCCGCTGCTGAAAAGATCGAATTTTCAGTAGCAGTACTGGCCTGTAATTTAATATGAGACTGTGTATCTTTTACGATTAGAGACAATGCAAATCCAATTATGACAATGACAATTCCGATGTAGAAAGGTTCTGGTCGATTCGAATAACTTGAGGCGACAAAGCCCGAAACAGCTGCCATCGTAGCCACTCCGGTATAGCCTGCAAATTCGTTAAACCCAACAGCAAATCCTCTTTGAGTAGGTTTCGCTAAATCAATTTTCATATTTACAGTCATAGACCACGTGAGTCCTTGGTTAATACCTAAGAAAATATTTGCCACGACAATCATCCACCATGCGCTTGCGAAGATCACCAGTACAGGAACTAATAAGCCCACACTCCAACCAACGAGTAAGATCTTTTTTCTTCCAAACCGATCGGCGATAGTTCCTGCGAAATAGTTTACAATAGCTTTTGAGAATCCAAAACTAATGATAAAAGACAAGGCTGCGCTAGTTGAGACTAACCCGAAATCTTTTTCACCGATAATTGGGAGGATGGTTCTTTCCAAGCCAACCATAGATCCCACAAAAAAATTTGTTACAACTAAAAGGATGAAGTTTAGTAAATTTTCCTTTATACCAATTTTTACAGTTTTCATAAAGTCCACCTTTACCAATAGGTTTTTCTAGGGTTGTTTTCTTTGATCATTTTTTAGTATTAGTTATTTAGATGAGTATTGAGTTATTCATTTGTACAAAATAGAGTCGATTAGCAGCACTGAGGCTATTACAGATTTTTAAAGAAATACGTTGCCTAGGCACTTTCAATATTCAAATGCTTGTACTCATAAAAATTTGAATAATACTTAAATTATCCGCGAAGCGAACAGTGCCAGTTTTATTAAAATACACTAGAGAATTTAACTATAAAATAAGAATTTTCTTTTCACAACATGAATACTTATTTATCACCGTTTTAGAATAGAAAGTTAGGACATTCGAAATTACTGCATTTGCCTATTTAAATTCTTGAAAAGAGGGATTAACTTGTTTTTTAAAAACGCAAAGCCAACAGCAGAGCAAAATAAAGGGACCGATAAGGCAATTAAAATAAGCCATGAATTTTATGGATGGGCTCTCTTCGGACATGCCATTTACTCGATCTTTTTCTTATCAGCGTTTAATGCTTCATTTTGGATTTTAGTTTGCGGATCTGTTATTTATTCCGTAAGCAATTTTTATTTTTCTAGTAAGAAAAAATAATTACTTTGCTGTCCGTAACCATTTTGCTATGTCGAGTCAGCCCATACAACTTTAATTAATTATTAAAAGGTGAGTTATGGGGGCAAATTTTTATGTGTTCTGGTATCGTTTTGCTGATTTGTGGTATCGTTTTGCTGATTTGTGGTATAGTTTACCTTTTTTCAGCACTAAAGATTTGCAAAGGGATTGAATAAGAACAAGATAATCAGTTAAATAGAGGAATTTGAAGGAAGAAGCTTATAGATGAGCTTCTTTTTTCATTGTTATAGGAATAAAGTATGCAATTATTGTTTATTTTATGGAAATTAATGTTATTCTATAAAAAGCTGAATTAGTTTCTGTTAATTTACAGTAGTGACTTAAAAACTTGCTGATTTGGATGCTCGAAAAACTTAACAAGCTCGATAGAGTCCTTATGCTATTAGGATGATTATTGAAATTGGAGGAGACTTACTATGAATCAATTAAGAACACAAAATTGGAATCTAAATTCTCTATTTGATGGCGGAAGCCAATCTATACAATTAACTAGGCTTATGAATCGTCTTATTGATAATTTAAAGGAATTAAATCAAAGTCTAGAAGCACACCTATCAGTACAAGAAAATAACAATTTGCAACAAATTATTACTATGATTCTACAGTTACAAACTATTTTAAGCGAGTGGGAAGAAGTCGACGAATACTTAGCGTGTGTTTACGCAGAGAACGTGGATGATAACACAGCAATAAACCTTATTGAAAAAAGTGATAGCATAAAGGTGGAAATCGAAACAGTAAAGGTAAAATTAACTCAATTGCTCGTATCTTTGCCGGACCATATATGGAACGAACTTATTAAGTTAGAAGATATAAAACCCATTTCGTTTTACTTAGAAAAGCAAAAAAACAATGCCAATGACCGTTTACCCGCAGAGATGGAGAGGTTAATTAATGTTTTATCTATCAACGGTATGAAAGGGTGGGAGCAGCAACACCAACTTATGCTATCTAAGTTAACTGTACCGCTCGAATTGGATGGAGAGACAAGGTCTGTGTCCATTGGTCAAGCTTTAAATTATGCAATTCACTCAAAAAATGATTCTTTGAGAAAACAGGCAGCTTTTGGAATAAATGAAGTTTGTGAAGCAGAAGCCGTTGTTTTTGCCTCGGTATTCAATCGTATTGCTGGATCACGTTTAGATATATATGAGCAACGAGGATGGACCAATTTGTTGAAAGAAGCTGTAGAGCAAAATGATATGAATGAAGAAACACTCTATTTGGCGATCTCTTCAATCGATAAGAATAAGACAAAGTATATAACGTATATTCAGCGCAAACTTGAATTGAGCCAAACTGAGAAGGCTAGTTGGTTTGATTTAGTTACCCCATTATTTGCGCCTGTGGAAAAAATACCATATTGCAAAGCGAAAGAAATCATTTTAAAACAGTTTTATCAGTTTAGTGAGAAGTTAGGATGCTTTGCGGAAATGGTTTTTGAGCAAGACTGGATAGAAAGTGAAAATCGACCTCGTAAAATGGAGGGTGGATTTTGCGCTTCGATGCCACAAACAAAAGAAAGTCGAATATTTTTAACATACCGAGAAACATATCAAGATGTGCTGACTTTGGCTCATGAACTGGGTCATGCTTATCATAATTTCATTATTCACGATGAACCTGCACTTGCCCAACAAAAAGGCATTAGCGTTGCTGAAACGGCTTCCACATTTATGGAGAATTTAGTGTTAGATGAAGTGATTAAACAAACAAGCAACGAACAAGACAAACTAGCTCTTCTTGAAATTAAGATTAAAAATGGACTTATGTATGTCGGGGCAGTGCCGAATATGTTTCGTTTTGAAAAAGCTTTTTATGAAAAAAGAAAACAAGGGCTAGTAACAGTCCTTGAAATAAAAAAATTGTTAAGTGACGTGGAGAATTCCTTCTACGAAGGACAGATTGAAGATTTAGCACTTTATAAATGGATGTATACGAGTCATTTTTACGATGCTGAAAAGCCCTTCTATAATATTCCTTACACAATCGGGTATTTGTTCAGCAACGGCATTTATGAAATGGCAAACTTAGAACCCAATGGCTTTGAAGAACGTTATGATGAGCTATTACGCAACTCAGGACGTATGACAATTGAACAACTCGCAGAAATTTTCTTGAAGGTAGACATATCCAAGAGTGAATTTTGGTATGCCGCTCAACAACCATTAAATGACGCAATTGACGAGTATATGAGACTAACTGAGAAATATTGCATGTGAGATTAAAAAAATCTTAACAATCTAAGGCTTAGAAAAACACCTTCTTCAAGTACAGCAGAAACTGTACCTGAAGAAGGTATTTTAAAATACGTTATTTAATCGATGCTTTCTGTCTGATCGATCATGATTTGTTCATCCATAGGACCGACGATCTTCTGTGCGATTTCGCCTTTCGTATTCAAAATATAAGTTGTCGGGACTGTGCGAACTTGATAAGTCTGAGCAACACTTCCGGATTCGTCCATAGGGATTTGGAAGGTTAAATCAAATTCGTCGATAAAAGAGCGGATTGCTTTATCACCTTTATCTTGAGCGGTTAAATTGACGGCCAATATTTCGACATCGCTTTCTACATTGTTTTCGTGAAACTCTTGCATATGCGGCATTTCTGCACGACAAGGTGGGCACCATGTTGCCCAAAAATTAAGAATGACTTTCTTTCCACGGTAATCAGACAAGCGAACTGTTTCTCCATTTTGATCGGTTAACGTAAAGTCAGGAGCTTCTGCACCAGGTGTTAGTCCTGTCGAAGCGGATTGATTTGAATCTACTTTAGATTGTGTAGATTCAGAGTCTTTTTCTATAAAGTTGTTTGCAATAATAGCAATAGCCGCAAGAAATAAAACAGCAAAAAGTATTTTTTTAATCACGAAATCTGTCCTTTCTGTACAAATCTTTTATAAAAGAAAATAGTTACAATTGCTAGAACAGCTAATGTTGCATTTTGCCATGACAATAAGGGACTAAATATGCTTAAAATTAGCAGTTCCAATGCATATAAGGTTGCAAGCAACAAGTCTGTCGGTACATCCGCACGTTTTTCGAGATAGCGAATAGCCAATACACTTACTACCAATAAGAGACTATGGAAAATTGCCTCTAGAAAATTTTTTTCGAAAATCTGCAATATAGTTTGGTATGACAGGAAAAATAACAACCAAGAAAAAACTGCTTGTTTTGCTGTACTAGGGTGTTTCTTCAATGCGATAGCTAAATAAGCGATTACGAGAACGACACCTAGCAAGTGGCCATATAAGCCTCCGTTAAAGTAAAGTATAGACAGGGGCATATCGAGAAAGTTCTCGAAATTAAACGGGATATAACTTAGTTTCCAGGTGAGGATATACAGCGTCACGGCATTCCAAAACCAATCACCCATTTTTTCTTTTAATGCAACGCGTAATAAAAAACTTGTTAATGCAGCTGCTATAAGGACAGATACCCAAACTGATGGTACGGTTAGGTGGAATATTGGAACGTAACTCATCGTTGCACGTTCGATCTGGTTTTATGTATCAAAAAATCTCTCCGTTCATATAATACTCAACATTTCTTATTATATCGAAAAGTACGATCTTTTCATCTTTTTTGATTGGCAAGCAGGATTAGAACAATACTAAATGAGGAGGTAGGAGTATGGCATCTTGGCATGAACGTTTTCAAACTAAAGAATATTTGTACGGAATAGAACCAAACGTATTCATCAAAAAAATCCATCCAAACTTTAATCTTTCAGGGGATGCCCTTGCGATTGCAGAAGGGGAAGGGCGCAATGCGGTGTATCTTGCTGAACGAGGAATGCAGGTTACTGCTTGGGATATTGCTCAAAGCGGCCTTGATAAAACAAAACAACTTGCAAAAAATCGTTCCGTAAAAGTCTCAACCGAACTGGTAGATTTGTCGCAAGCCACTTGGCCAGAAAACAAGTGGGACGAGATTATTTGTGTGTTTGGTCATTATCCAAAAGAGGTCCAGCAGCAAACATTTGAAGGGGTAAGACGTGCGTTAAAACCAGGTGGTTATTTTTTGATGGAAGTGTACTCTGTTGATCAACTGCAATATGGAACAGGCGGACCGAAAACGGAACAACTCTTATATCGGCCCGAAGAAGTTCTGTCGGCATTTACTGACTACCGAATCGTTCATTTTTTCACTGGGGAAGTCATTAGAAACGAAGGAACTTTACATAATGGCTTGTCTCATGTAATTCAACTGGCTGTTCAAAAGCCGGTTTAAGTAGAAAAAAGAGAAAACCCCAACAATCCTGATAAGTTCAGGTTGTTGGGGTTTTCTCTACTTAGTTGAAAAATACGAAAGTATTGATGTAATTTTATACACGGCTCGTTTGTTTAATACCAGAAGAAGTGGTGCAGTAAGTTGTTGATTTAGGTCCAAGTTGGAACAGTAATGCGCCACCTGCAATTAATACAAGTGCAACAAGAGACTGCCAAGTGAAAGGAACTTTTTCAAGGCCGAACCAACCAAGCGTATCCCACACAAGCCCAAAGAATATCTGCGAGATCATGACTAGTGAGATGGCTGCACTGGGTCCCAATTTTTGGACGCCTTGCGTAATGGAAGCAACAACGCCGACGCCGATAAAGCCACTGAACCAAAACCATGGCTCAGCCTGGAAATGGAAAAGAGTCTCACCTTCGAAAACGAGTCCTGCTAAAAATGAAGCGACAAAGCCAAGAAGAAGAACAAGAGCTGTCGTCGACCAGACACTTACCCTTTTTTTGACGTTTGCATTAAAGGTGTTTTGGACGCACACAAATGCGCCACCTATAAAAGCTAGCAGTATGCCGATTGCCATTAAAGTTCCTCCTATTCGTAAATGTTGTTGCCAAACTGTTTTAGCATGGAGTCACGGTTTATTATCGTTATTTTTCCGCGTTTTTTCAAAATCCATCCCTGTTCTTCAAACTTCTTTAGCACACGATTCAAATGCCGGTAGCTTGTGCCGATTAAATCTGCCATGTCTACGAGTAAAGTAGAGTCGAGCGCGGTATCATCTGGCGTCATTGCCAATAAGTAACTGGCCACCCGAACATCGACTGCATACAACAAACTAAAATTCATGGCATGCGATTTAAGCTCGAATTTGTGGGTAATCGTCTCTAACAAAAATTGTAGCCATTTCGTGTTGTTCGTCATGTTATTCTCTAGTGCCTCATACGGAATGCGAATAACTGTTGTTGTGGAAACGGCTTCAACTGTATTAATCAGCGTAGATTTTCGGATATATTCAATATCTCCAACAAAGTCAAAGGGAGATTTAAACGCCAATATAAGTCTTTTGCCTTCCGGCGATAACCTTGACACTTTTAATTTTCCTTCAACTAGCAAATACAGCGTATCGGATTTCTCACCTTGTGAAAACAAAAGGCTTCCACCTGTGTAAGTTTCCAATTGCATGGCTTGTTGTACGCGCTCAGGGAACATTGTGCTCAAGCTATATTGCTTAAGGTAACTTAAAACGGTTTCTTTTTTCAAAGTAGACACTCCTTTACCATTTCAAGACAATAACGCCTGCAATCATCAGGGCAACACCGAGGATGTGATGGCGGCCAATGGTCTTTTTTGGCATATCCAGCCAACCTTTAGAGTCGATCAGCACAGCTGCGATCAGTTGTGCAATTAAAAAAACGCCAATCGTCAGTGTCACGCCCATACGGTGAACCGCTGTCATGTTACTGAACAGAACGATTGCTGCTAGCACACCGCCTGATGCATAAAGGGGAGAGACCTGTGTCAGCTGTTGATACGACCGATCTTTTAGCACCAAGACGATTGCCAATGCTAAGATAAAACCAGAAAATTGAGTCATGGTTGCAGCTTGCCATGTGCCGATTTGCGAACTGATGGCAGCGTTTGCGACACTTTGAAACGTCAGAAAAAATCCTCCTGCTAATGCAAAAACTATGCCCTTCATTCAATTCACACTCCTTATATTCTATTAACTGTACAAGCAGTATAAAAGTACCGAAAGGACATATGTCCCATTATTATTCCCTTATTGTTATTGCTTGTCCAGTAGCATTGAAAAAAGAGTTTCATCATTATTTGGTTTAGCTTCCGTCTTTTACGATAAGCAGATTAAATGACTTTTAGTTTTACTAATTGTTCCTATAATAAAGGCGCGATGGGCATCAGCTTTTTAGCTGAAGTCCATCGCGCCTTTTGGTTTATAGAGTTATTGTGCTGTGTAACCGCCATCGATGACAATTGTTTGACCAGTGATGCTTTTCGCTTTGTTGCTTGCCAAGTATAAAGCGGCATCTGCAATTTCAGCAACGTCAAGTAACCGTTTTTGAGGCACGAGCGGTAATAGAACTTCTGCAAGTACTTTTTCGATAGGAACATTACGCGATTTAGCTAAGTCAGCCATTTGACCGCGTACTAAAGGTGTGTCGACATAACCAGGTGCAATTGCGTTTACTGTAATGCCATGTTCTGCTCCTTCTAAAGCAGCAACTTTTG
Organism: Planococcus sp. PAMC 21323; assembly: GCF_000785555.1. Classification (NCBI taxonomy): domain Bacteria; kingdom Bacillati; phylum Bacillota; class Bacilli; order Caryophanales; family Caryophanaceae; genus Planococcus; species Planococcus sp. PAMC 21323. The sequence goes on from NZ_CP009129.1 coordinate 1,489,888, forward strand.
TCAAACCAATGACGCCGTGTTTGGCGCTGTTGTAAGCAGCTTTTCCAGCAAATCCGATCAAACCATTGATTGAAGAGATGTTGATAATGCGCCCAAACCCTTGCTCTTTCATAATCGGGAAAACTGTTTTTGTTAAAATAAAGGGAGCAGTTAGCATGATTTTTAGCATCAATTCATATTTAGCTGTAGGAAATTCCTCGATAGGTGACACGTGTTGTAAACCAGCGTTGTTAATAACAATATCGACTCGGCCATAAGTTTTTTTAGTTTCTGCAACTAAGTTTTGGAGTTCAGGTTCACTTGTTACATCTGCTTTAATACCAATTGCTTCAAAGCCGTCGTTTCTTAGAGATTGTGCAGATTCTTGTAAAACCTCTTCATTGATATCCGATAAAACTACTTTTGCTCCGCTTTCTGCAAAATGCTTACCAATTTCAAAACCGATACCGCGAGCGGATCCTGTAATAATTACGACTTTTTGTTCTACCATGATAAATTCCTCCATATAATTTAATGTAATTTTTTAAGTGGTTATACTAAGCCAATTCCACCCATAATAATGCCGACGATTACAGCGATTGTTGGGATGATTAATGCTACAACGAAAACGTCTTTATAAGTTTCTTTATGAGTTAGACCCGTTACAGCTAGCAGAGTTAAAAGGGCGCCATTGTTTGGCAAAATAGATGCGCCCGCTGCAACAGAAGCCATGCGGTGGAAAACTTCTGGATTAATACCAGTAGTTTGCGACAAATTATAAAACGTATCGCCGAGTGTACTAAGCGCAATTCCCATTCCACCAGAAGCTGAACCTGTAATCATCGCCATTACTTGAATCGCTAACGATTGTGCAACCAAAGGGTTGTCGGATACATTAAGTAGCCATTCTGTAATATTGTCAAAGGCAGGGACAATAGCAATTACGGCTCCAAAACCAACTGCTGCACTAGTATTTAAGATAGCCATTACCGAACCTTTTGCACCTTCATTAATCGAAAAGATAAACTTCTTATAATCTTGTACATTGATCAACATAATGCTGACAATTCCTAGCATTAGCGCATAAATTGGCTCAAGTTTTACAATGTTCAAAAGGATAACAACAACAGTTAGAGGAACAATCGATGAAATCCAATTGGGTGTAGAACTTTCATCAGCTTTAGATGCGCCAGCTTTTTCGCGCATTGTAAAACCTTCACCTTTAGCTGAAAGCTTCTTCTCACGATAAGCTAACCAAGCATAACCGCCAACTGCCATGATTAAAGTAGTAACGATACCAATTACTGGTCCCGCCATTGGGGTTGTATTGTAGTAAGCAATCGGTATTAAGTTTTGAATCTGCGGTGTACCAGGCATCGAAGTCATCGTAAATGTGAATGCTCCGAGTGCGAAAGTTGGTACTAAAAGTTTGCGTGTAACGTTTGCTTCTCTAAACAGTTCAAGTGCGATTGGATATACTGCAAAAACGACAACGAATAAACTAACGCCACCATATGTTAACAATGCTGATGCAATCAGTACGCCCAAAATTGCGCGTTTACCACCAATCAATTGTGTAACTTTTTTAGCTACAGCTCTCGCTGCCCCCGTTTCCTCCATCAATTTACCAAATATTGCACCTAGCAAGAAGATCGGAAACCATTTTTGTACAAAACTTACTAAACCGTTCATATACGTATCTGTATATGTTGAGTAAACGTCTAGTCCGCTTAAAAGTGCTACGACTCCTGCCGCTAACGGAGCCACCCATATAATAGACCACCCTAAGTAGGCAAGTGCCATTAATAGGATCAATCCGATAAGAATGCTTAACATATGTTCTCTCCTCTTTCTAATCTGTGAATCTAATATTTTTGTAGAAACAAGAATTGATTATACACGAATAAAGATATATTGAAATAAATAAAGTTTAGTTATGAAAATAAAAAACAATTGCGATATTTACATTTTTTCTTGTAATTTTGTTATTGTTGCTATTTAATTAAGCTTCTACAAGTATGATTGATTGCGAAAATTTTTATTAATATGATTGTGAAAAGCATATTTTATTTTAATGTTATTTTGAAATTATTAAATGTGCAAAAAGTGAAATTATTTAAAATGAATTTCCAATTGCATTTGATAATTTTACAATTCATGCTGCAATCTTTCGCCACTTAAGAAAAGAATTGGAGGAAAACTAATGGATTTATTTATTATTTTATTAGCGCTAGGTTTGTTAATGTTTGTGGCTTATAAAGGATTTTCGGTGATATTGTTTGCGCCACTATGTGCTTTATTAGCAGTTTTCTTGATTGATCCAGCAAATATTTTGCCGTTTTATTCAGGCATTTTCATGGATAAAATGGTCGGTTTTATCAAACTATACTTCCCAGTATTTTTACTAGGTGCTATATTTGGTAAAATTATCGAAATGTCAGGTATAGCAGAATCAATTGCGAAAACAATTGTGCGTTTTATTGGGGCAAAGCAAGCGATGCTTGCCATTATCATTTTAGGAGCGATTTTGACGTATAGCGGTGTTAGTTTATTTGTTGCGGTTTTCGCAATTTATCCGTTTGCGGTGCAATTGTTTAAACAAGCAGATATTCCAAAAAGGCTTATGCCCGCTACGATTGCACTCGGAGCGTTCACGTTTACGATGGATGCACTACCGGGAACGCCTCAAATTCAAAATGTCATCCCAACTTCGTTTTTTGGTACAGACATCTATGCTGCACCAATTCTAGGAATTATTGGCGGCGCAGTTGTATTGTTTACCGGCTTATCATATTTGGAATTCAGACGCAGACAGGCAAAAAAAAGGGGGGAAGGCTATAGCGGATTTTCTGATAATGCTTCTATCAGCACATTAGATTCAGAAGACGATTCTATCTTAGAGTTATCTTCTGACAACTCTATAATTCGACAGATTTTCGCTTTTGTTCCACTGGTTTTAGTAGCTGTAATGAATAGTTATTTGGTTCGAGCAATTCCAGGCTGGTATCCGGATGGTTTTGACTTTGCGGCTTTAGGGCTTGATAACTACTCGATAGATGTCGCATCAAATGTTGCTATATGGGCTGTAGAAATTGCCTTAGTCGCAGGGATTCTTGCAGCGCTTCTATTCGATTGGAAGCGAGTTATGGTAAATATGAAAGATGGTCTTAATACGAGCATCAATGGATCATTATTAGCTGTAATGAATACGGCATCTGAATATGGATTTGGCGGCATCATTGCAGCACTTCCTGGTTTCGCGAAGATCAGTGACAGTATTTCAGGAACTTTCACTAATCCACTGGTTAATGGTGCGGTTACTACGAGTGCGCTCGCGGGTATCACAGGATCTGCTTCAGGTGGAATGGGGATTGCGTTAAGTGCGATGGGCGATCAATTCAATAAAGCCATAGCTGCGGCTAACATCCCGCCAGAAGTTATGCACCGCGTTGTCGCAATGGCATCAGGCGGAATGGATACTTTGCCGCATAACGGCGCAGTTATAACGTTGCTAGCGGTCACTGGACTGACGCATAAACAATCTTACGGTGATATTTTTGTCATCACGTTGATCAAAACTTTAGCTGTTTTTGTGGTCATTATCATCTATACATTGTTTGGTATTGTCTAAACTAGTCACTAACTAAAAAGCTGCCAAGTTCTATAAGATTTGGCAGCTTTTTATCGTCTCTTGAAGATGGAACTTTAAAGTAAGTATTTAAGTTAAAATAGAGGGAGGAATAATTAGAAAGTAATTGAATTACTAATGGACAAGCTTACAAAAGCTAATACTCGTTTAGAACGAAGTCATTAGTGGGAAATCGATGGGAGTGCTTTAAGTGAGAAAGTTAATTTTAAATTTAGCTATTAGTTTAGATGGTTTCATTTCAGACGAGTATGGTGGATTTGATTGGATTGTTGGTCATGGAGATAGTAAAAATGACACAAAGGATGTTTTTGATTTTGCCGAATTTATGGATAGTATCGATACTATCATTATGGGATCAAAAGCATATGAAGATGTAGTGTTAACAAATTTGGATACATACGAAGACAAAAAAATCTTGGTTGCAACGACTAGAGAGCTTGAGAAAAGAGACAATGTAGAATTTATTCAAGGCGATGTTTGTAAAGTTGTCTTGGCATTAAAAGAATTAAAAGGAAAAGACATGTGGTTGTATGGAGGAGGAATTCTTGCCGAACCTTTTGTTAAAGCGGACCTTGTAGATGAATACATTATCGGCATTATTCCAACCATTTTAGGAAGTGGGCGGACATTATTTAAAGGCAACAATAAAAAAGTTGATTTGCATCTTGATCGTGCTACTGTTGTAGATGGTATCGGCATGTTGATATATAGCCGAAGACTAATATAAAAAATTGGAGAGAAGTTATGACACATTTTCTCTCCGGTAACATTTTTCGTTTTAAATTTCATTTTGCTAATATGTAGTAAAATTCACTAAGAAGTTTATTGGTTTCAAAATCTACTTGGGCGAGTTCTTTGTTTATAAATTTTTGGATGTTCGCTTGTTCTACGTCATACAACACTTCAATTTCTTTAGAAAACAATAATTTTTCTTTTTGCAGTATTTCTGAGAGTGGTGCTGGTTGTTTTGCTCTAGGCGTTACAGAATTTAGCACTTGTTTTAAACCGTCGACGTATTTCTCAAACGATTGTCCTCCTACAATTCTTACTCCTCTATTTTTAGCATTTACCATTATTATTGAAGGGAATCCTCTTGCACCTAAACTCCTTGCTAAAGCAAAATCATCAGTTAATAATTTTCGCATAGCTGGTTGGTTTGCGGCGCTGACAATCGATTCGCCTTCAAGTCCCATATCATTCAACAGTTTAATCATAACGTCATCTTTTGAGATATTTTGGTTGAATGCAAATAACGCTTCGCGAGCACGGCGTAAATATTCGTTGGCTTTTTCATTACCAAACTGTTGTTGTAGTACTTGAAACACGCGAGAAGGTGGATAAGATGAGTGTACCGGATTATTGATCATTAGCGATCCGTCAATCGGCATTCTTGAATGTTCGCCAACTTCTCTCCAATGGCCAGCAACATCCGCTGGTTTGTAAATTCCATTAGCAGGGTCGATCGGTCCAGCGTACCATTTTTCAAGCAACCCACCCATAACCGTTTGAAAATCAAAATACTCACCGTAATAATAAGCGGATTGTGTATCTTAAGCATCACATATTACGTAAAAAAGATGAAAGTAAGGCAAGTGTATAATGAAGTTATGAAATAAATTAACTAAGTAAACTAAAGGGGCAGCTAGCGAATATTTTCGTTAGCTGTCTTTTATTTGTGCAGTTTTTAAGGAGTTTGTTTAATCTTGTTTATTACAAACTATAGCAGGGAAAATTTTATTACACGGTATATGTCGCATTAACATGTTTAGAACAAAGACTGGAGGAAAAAGAATGGCAGATTATAAGAAGAACAGTATTTCCTTAACAGGGGCTGTCGGTTTAGGAACTGGGGTGATGATTAGCGCAGGAATTTTCGCCTTGCTTGGACAAGTCGCTCAACTTGCAGGAGCTTGGTTCCCGTTAATATTTATTGCGGGTGGGCTTGTCACAGCGTTTAGTGCTTATTCGTATATTAAATTGAGCAATGAATTTCCATCGGCCGGTGGTATTGGCATGTTTTTAGTTAAAGCATATGGTAAGGGCACGATTACAGCTGCAGCAGCATTATTAATGGCAATCTCAATGGTCATTAACCAAAGTTTGGTAGCCAGAACATTTGGTACGTATACGTTACAACTTTTTGATGTGGATCAATCAAGCTATCTCGTTCCACTATTGGGGGTTGGGTTACTAACTTTCGCATTTCTAGTTAATATTTCTGGCAATAACTTTATTCAATCATTTACATCCGTGGCGTCACTACTGAAAATTGCTGGGCTGGCTGTTTTTGGTATAGGCGGATTAAGTGTCGTAGGGTTTTCTTTCGCACCTGCAGAAAGTGGGGGCAATTCGGTAGATCCTACCGTCGCAAGCTATATTGCTGCTGTCGCGTTAACAATTTTAGCGTTTAAAGGATTTACCACGATTACAAATAGTGGTTCTGAAATAACCAAGCCCAAGAAAAATGTAGGCAGAGCCATTATGATTTCGATTTCAATCAGCTTGCTTGTGTATTTATTAATTGCATGGTCAGTTTCAAGCAATTTGCCGTTGGACCAAATTATTAAAACAAAAGATTATGCACTTGCTGAAGCAGCTAGACCTGCATTTGGCGATTATGGACTTTGGTTTACTGTAGGCATTGCCATCATCGCAACAATTTCTGGGATTATTGCAAGTGTCTTTGCGGTATCTCGAATGTTAGCGATGTTGACCGATATGAAACTGATTCCTCACAAACATTTCGGTATGCCTGGAGATATTCAAAAGCACACATTGGTTTACACGATCGTGTTGGCAATGTTCTTAACCATCTTTTTTGATTTAAGTCGAATTGCTTCAATGGGTGCAATTTTATACTTAGTGATGGATATGATTATCCATTGGGGCGTGTTCAAGCATTTACGTGAAAAAGTTAGTGCCAATAAAGTGATTGTATTGACCGCGTTAACATTAGATGCAGTCATACTCTCTGCCTTTCTATGGGTGAAAATAAACTCTGACTTATTTGTAGTTGGTGTCTCCTTAGTGTTTATTTTGTTAATCTTTGCAGGTGAACGTTTCTTTTTAAAACGTACAGCGTAAGATTTTTAAGTATTGTAAAAATAAATAGCCCCAGAAAGTTAGGAGAAACACTAACTTTCTGGGGCTATTATTTATTTTTAATAGATTTCAATTTGTCCCATCATGCCATTATCTTCGTGTTCTAAAATATGACAATGAAACACGAACACACCTTTTTCCGGAAAAGTGACGAGCAATTTTACTTTTTCGCCGGGATTAACTAATACACTGTCTTTCAAACCTTGCTCACTTTGAGCCACTTCTTTACCATCACGAGAAATAACTTTAAATTGAGTCCCGTGAACATGGAACGGATGAATCATCCCACCCATCATATCTTTTTTATTGTACACTTCCCACACTTCGGTCACGCCTTGTTCTTGGCGTAAGTCAATGCGATCGGCATCGAACTTTTTACCATTAATCGTTACCATATCCATCATGCCAAATAATTCAATGTTTTTTTCAATCGGCATTTCTTGTTCCTCTTGCGATAGGAAGGGCTCATCAGTTGTCCACATTTCAGTTGAATCTACGGTAGAACCGTCAAGCTCTACATCAAATGGCAATAATTCAACGCCTTCATCATTTATGATAGCGAGCGATTCTTCAGCTGTTAGTTTTGAAAAATCTATCAGAATCTCTGCACGCTCTGATGCTGCCAATGTTAATTCTTGAATCTCAACGGGTTCATCGAGCAAACTGCCATCAGATGCAATTTGCGTAAAGCTAGCGCCATTGCTCAAACTGAATGTGTAGTTACGCGCATTCGATCCATTTAATAGACGGAAACGCATTATCGGTTCCGTAATCGTTAGTTTAGGATTCACTGTGCCATTAACTATAGAAACGTCTCCTAATGTGCCATCTTCATTCATTAATCTTTTGTAATTCAACTGTTTGTTTTCATCAAAAAGGCGGTCTTGGAAAATCAGTGGAATATCATTGACTCCATATTCATTTGGTATAATAGGATCTTTCTTATCAGAGCTATCGATAAGCAACATACCTGATAATCCTCTGTACACTTGCTCAGCAGTTTTTTCGTGCACGTGTGGATGGTACCACAACGTTGCAGCAGGCTGGTCAGCTTCTAATGTGACGATTCGACTTTCACCAGGTTGGATTTCATCACTAGGGCCACCATCAATTTCACTAGCCACTTCAAGGCCGTGCCAATGAAATGTAGTAGGTTCACTTAAATCATTGGTAATTTTAACATCAACCTTTTTTCCTTCTTCTATTTTAAGTGTAGGGCCAAGTAAGTTACCGTTATATCCATATGTTTCTGTTGAAACTCCTTTAAAAAATTCAGTAGTTCCTTCTTGTGCAACAACTTCATAATCGTAATCTTGATCTTTTTGCTTTTCGAGTAATGGAGGGATTGCCAAATCATTTAATCCTTCGGAAGAAGTAAGGGAAGGTACATTTCCATGATCCATCATTGATCCCATACCTCCTTGGTTCGTTCCACCCATACCTTGGTCAGCATCTTCTTCACTCATCATATTTGAGTTCATGCCCCCATTATTACTAGAACAAGCAGATAGAATTATTGCTAAAAAAAGCAATAGACTTATCGCTCCATTTTTTCGCTTCATCGTAAACCCTTCTTTCTTTCGTTTCTATTTATACTTTATCTAAAATATATGCATAACCCGTGCAGGATTAGTGGCGTTCATATGGCTTTTTAGACTGGCTTTAAAAAGCCGTGAATCTGCACAAAAAATCAAAACCTTTCCTTTACACTTAAATGAGAACTGATCGTCTAGAAAGAGGGAGAACCATGATATTTAAGAAATTAGGCTGGATAATTGTTTTTAGTACATTAATTTTGATGGGCTGTAATGATAGTTCAGATCTAAAAAAAGAAATTCCGTATAGTGGCGAACTCAATCATGTTCATGGAATAGGCTACGCTGGAAATGATGGTGGTTTGTATTTTGCGGCCCATACAGGATTGAAAATTTACCGTGAAGGTGAATGGTTTGCCATTTCTGATAATTTTTTTGATTATATGGGTTTTAACGCAATAGACCAAGGATTTTACACATCGGGACACCCGAGTGCTGACTCAAATATTCCAAATCCACTTGGGATTCAAAAAAGTTTAGATGGCGGAAAATCTCTGGAACATATTGCGTTCGAAGGGGAAACGGATTTTCATACGATGGCTGTAGGATATATTAGCCAAGACATTTTCTTGTTAAATCCAGAAGCGAACACTGAATTAGACGCTGGATTTTACAAACTCTCGAGAGAGGACGAACAATGGGAGAATGCAAAAGGTACTGGTTTAGAAGGAGAAGTTTCAGCACTTGCTTTACATCCCACCGATTCCAACATTGTTGCGGCAGCTACATCTAAGGGAATATATATATCAGAAAATGGCGGCGTACAGTTTGAACGGATTACAGATGATAATGAAACGGGAACAGCTATTTTCTTTAATGAAAACGAATTGTTTTATGCAAGCTCCGGAAAAAGTGCAATGTTGACTAAATATACCGTATCAACTAAAGGAGAAGAAAAAGTCAGTTTGCCAAATCTTACGCAAGATGCAGTAGCTTTTATTTCTCAAAATCCTGCTAATAAAAAGGAAATCGGGATATATACAATGCAAGGAGAAGTTTTTTTTACACAAGATAATGGGAGTACGTGGTTGCCTTTACTTCAAGAAGGCAAAGTAGATTAACATAAAACGTTTATAGGCAAGGAGAAGCCAATAAAAAGGAGTGGTTAAGGTGAACGCTAAAAACTCACATCATAATCATGAAAAACAGTCACCAGAACACGCGCATGATAAAAACAATGCAAATCATTCAAATCACGATCACCAAGGTCACGGGGGTCACGGAGATATGGTGGCAGATTTTAAAAAACGTTTTTTTATATCATTGATTTTAACTTTACCAATTTTAGCGTTATCACCAATGATTCAACATTTTTTAGGACTCGATTTGCGCTTTGATAATGACATGTATATTTTATTTGTCTTATCAACAATTGTTTTCTTTTATGGTGGATGGCCGTTCTTAACTGGAGGAATTAGAGAACTAAAGGATAAAAATCCTGGTATGATGACGTTAATCGCTTTAGCTATTACAATTGCCTACGGTTATAGCACGATGGTTGTCTTTGGTTGGGACGGCAATCAATTGTTCTGGGAGTTGGCAACATTAGTTGTCATTATGTTACTAGGTCACTGGATTGAAATGCGTTCCATTATGGGAGCATCCAATGCTTTAGAGGAATTAATTCAACTCATGCCAAGTGAAGCACATAAGTTAGACGAAAATAACGAAGTTCATGATGTGCCACTAGCTGAAGTTCAAAACAACGATCGTTTATTAGTAAAACCCGGCGAAAAAATTCCGGTAGATGGTTTGATTATTGAAGGCAAATCTACAATTGATGAATCTATGTTAACTGGAGAATCGCTTCCTATAGAAAAAGAAGAAGGCGATCAAGTTATAGGGGGTTCAGTAAATAATGAAGGTTCTTTAACCATTGAAGTAGAAAAAACAGGGGAAGCTTCTTATTTATCACAAGTCGTTAAAATGGTGAAAGAAGCGCAAGAGTCCAAATCTAGAACTCAAGATTTGACGAATCGCGCAGCCAAGTGGTTATTTTACTTAGCAATAGTAGCAGGTCTTGTAACGTTTTCTGTTTGGATACTCCTCGGATACACAGTAGATGTGGCAGTAGAACGAATGGTAACCGTAATGGTTATTACATGTCCTCATGCATTAGGTCTAGCAGCACCACTTGTAGTTGCTGTTTCAACTTCGATTTCTGCTAAAAAAGGCTTATTAATTCGAAATCGCGCCGGATTTGAGGACGCTCGTCATTTAAATGCAGTGGTGTTTGATAAAACAGGCACATTAACAAAAGGCGAATTCGGCATTACTAATATTATACCTAGTGGCGATTACACAAAAGATGAGGTTTTGCAGGTTGCTGCTGCAATAGAGCAAAATTCAGAGCATCCCATTGCAACTGGTATTGTAAAATCTTCGAAAAAGCGAGGGCTTGAGCTCAAAAAAGTAACAGAATTTGAATCGATTACTGGAAAAGGCATTCAAGGAATAGTAGATGGACAGAAAATAAATGTAGTAAGTCCAAGGTTTGTTAACGATAACAAGCTCAGCTTTGATCAAACTCAGTTTAGTGAGTTATCAGAAGAAGGAAAGACAGTTGTGTTTGTGTTAGTCGAAGATCAACTCGCTGGTATGATTGCACTCGCTGATATCGTTCGAGAAACTGCTAAAGAAGCCGTATCTGCTTTAAAAGAACTAGGAATTCATTCAATTATGTTGACAGGGGACAATCAAAAAGTTGCCAATTGGGTAGCTGAACAGCTCGGCATTGATGAAGTATACGCCGAAGTGTTACCGGATGATAAGGCAAACCAAATTAAAAAATTAAAAGAAAAAGGTTGGAAAGTCGCCATGACTGGGGACGGTGTCAATGATGCACCGGCATTAGCAACAGCACACTTAGGAATTGCAATAGGCGCTGGAACAGATGTAGCAATGGAAACAGCAGATGTCGTTTTGGTTCGAAGCAATCCTAATGATGTTGTCGACTTAATCGACTTATCTCAAAAAACGTATCGAAAAATGGTTCAGAATTTGTGGTGGGCAACAGGCTATAATATATTTGCTATTCCATTAGCTGCCGGTGTATTAGCACCTTGGGGAATAATTGTCAGTCCTGCGGTAGGTGCAGTTTTAATGAGCTTAAGTACGATCATTGTTGCCATTAATGCGAAGTTATTAAAAGCTTAATAAGAAAAGGCGATCCCCTTATTACTAATTTAATGGAGGATCGTTTTTGTTTTGAAAATAATGAAAAGATTGTGGTATTTCACATTTTTTTCATTTTTAGATAGCATATTAGTAAATTTCCTGTAATATGAAATAAAAGATGTAAAAAATAATAAGAAGTATAGGTCAATCGAAGGGGGCAAGGATTTGAGCAATAAATCAAAATGGTTGATAACGAATATTTCTATTGTATTGGCTCTTTCCATAAATATGCCGATAATGAACGCTAACACATTAGGTGAACTAGAAAAAAGGCAACTAGAAACCGAGAGAAAGAAAAGTGAATTGTATACAGGTATTAAAGATAAAACGGCAGCCATAAGTACAAATCAAACGGAATTATACAAAATTATGGACAAAATTACTGAACTATCTAATAAAATTAACGAAATGGAATACCATGTTGCTGAAGTTCAAGAAGAAGTTAACCAACGAAAAATTGAAATTGATGAGTTGAAAATGTCTATTGAAATATTTGAAAACAAAATAACGGAGCGTTCAGAGTTATTAAAAGAACGAGTTCGAGCTATACAGATAAGTGGTGGATCGATTGATTATATGGATGTATTGTTAAGTGCGAATAGCTTTGTTGACTTTATTGACCGTTTTTCAGCTGTAAATACATTGATAGAAGCAGATCGTGAAATTATGATAAAACAAGTTGAAGATACTAAGTTATTAGCTAAACAAAAAGTAATAGTTGAAACAAAGCTTATTGAACAAAAAGAACGCCATTCAACACTGCAAAACATGAATGATTTAATTGCTACTCAAAAGATAGAACACGCTGAATTTGTAGTTGAGCTTACTGCTGAACAACAACGATTAACAATTTCGAAATCTGAATTAGAAAATCGTTTTGAAGAAGAACTAGAGTTAAGCGAAAAACTAGAAAAACAAATTTTAGATGAACAAGATCGTCTTGCGGAATTAGCAAGAAAAGCTGAGGAAGAGCGAATACGTAATCTTTCTAGTAACCAATTCTCATTAGACTTTATGGATAAAATCGATAATTCTCCTTTTATGCGACCAGCGGCAGGGCAACACACATCTGGCTTTGGAGGACGTGATATTGGGGACGGTGCTGAAACGCATTTAGGTTATGATATTGCGAATGCCACTGGAACTTCGGTTGTCGCAGCGGCAGATGGTTATGTATCATTTGCAGGAGTCATGGGTGGATATGGGAACGTGGTAATATTAACTCATTCTATTAACGGTCAAACACATGCTACGGTTTATGCGCATTTGAACTCGATAAATGTCACTCTCAGTGAATTCGTTTCTCAAGGCCAACAGGTTGGTGGTATGGGGAACACTGGACGCTCTACAGGAACGCATGTGCATTTTGAAGTTCACGTAGGACCTTGGAATGGATCACGATCGAATGCCGTAAATCCAGCTCAATATATATGGTGAGCTTTTAAACAATCATCACTGATAAAAAGTGACGATTGTTTTTCTTTTATAAATTCTATTGTAAAGTAGGGCATTTCGTGTCAAAAAAAAACAAAAATACCACAACAGAAGAAAACACCAAAAAGAAAATCCCTATATTGACGGGATTTTTCTATATTTCAATCATTTTTGTAGCCAGTCTATTGCTCATTGTTCTAGGGTTTGTCTACACAGGTTTTAAAAATGAGGCAACAAACAATTCTCAAACTACGAACTCAATATTATCGGAAGATACAGGTGATGATAAATCCACCTTTTATTTTAAACTCTTCAATCAATCGGCAGAAACCAACTCTTTAGCATCTACTTTAGATTCTAGTTTGCAAAATGAGCAGCTTACAAATGATGAATTCCTTCCGCCTATGAAAGTTTTTAAAGATGAAAAAGAGTTATCAGTAGATTTTAATGAAGTGCTGTTCGCTCAAATTAGCTCTGGGATAAATCTTGACACGGGTCATTCAACTTTTGACAAAGACGTTATTTATATTTACCAGAGTCATAGCAGAGAATCATTTTTACCCTATTTGAAAAACGTAAACGCACCCGAAGAAGCTTTTCATTCAATAGCTAATGTCACTCTAGTGGGAAAAATGTTAGGAAAAGCTTTAGAACGAAGAGGGATAGGTACTACAGTTAATTCTGCAGACATTGTTAAGGAACTAGATTCAAGAGGAATGGATTATGAAAGTTCATATTTTGTATCAGGGGAACATGTAAAAAGAGCAATTCAAAAAAATCAGGATTTAGAAATTTTCTTAGATATCCACCGTGATTCATTGCGCAAAGATTCTACAACAATCAACGTAAATGGAGATGATTATGCTCAATTACTATTTATTGTAGGTACAGGGCACAAAGAATTTGAAAAAAACTTAAACTTCGCTAGAGAATTGCAATTACAGCTCGAAACAAATTATCCTAAGGTTTCAAAAGGCATACTTGAAAAAGATAAGAGCGAGGGAAATGGCGTTTACAATCAGAACTTAGCTGCTAACGCAATTATTGTTGAAATAGGTGGAGTTGATAATACGGTACAAGAATTGTACCGTACTGTTGAAGCTTTGGCTGATGTACTGAGCAGTAACTATTGGCACGATTAACTAGTACATTGATTCTTTAAAAGAAGCAAACCCGACTAAAGAGTTACTGTTGGGTTTGCTTTTTTTAATTCGACTCCTTTTAGTCTGTAACTTTGAAGGTAATGACTTCACGTATATACTTCATAGTCCGCTCATGCGCCTCTTCTGAAGTGTACCGATTACGGTTATTTAATACCTTAGTAAACATGCCTTGCCAAATTAAATTTGTGATTTCATTGAGTTCTTCAGCTTCACCTTCAGTTAATAAACCAGCATTAATCATATAGCTGATCGCAAAACGTCCGCGTTCATCAATGCTACGTTCCATTAATGCTGGTTTTAACTCTTCTGAAACGTCTAATAAATCTACTGGGTAGAGTTCGTAATAATGAGTAAGTAAGCTTTCCGGATGTTCACCGAGGTCCATTAGAAAAGCTGAATGGAACACCTCGGGAGAATTAAAAGAATATTTACTAAAAACTTCCCAGGCCACTAAGTATTTCTCGATAGGATCGGTTTTTAATTTCATTTCTTCTGTAACCTCTTCAATATAAGGTTTTAAAAACTTTAACGAAGCAAAAAATAGCAGATGGGACAACTCCCCGAAATAATTATAAATAGTAGCGCTATTGTATCCGGCTTTTTCTGCAACTTTACGTATCGTTACTTGTTGGAAACCTTCTGTGTTGATCAACTCTTCTGTTGCATCAATAAAGTAAGTCCACATTCGGCGTTTTTTTAATTCTTTATTGTCCATAGTAAATCACTTCCTTGAAAATTTTTTATTTTTAAAAGATATTGATTATTCCTTTAATAACATGATAACATGAAAAATGTCAAAAGTAATCATGATTACTAATTAACCGCGATTACTGATATTGATCAAAGGGGGAAGTAATATGAACAAAGTTAAAATTGATCCAACGGTTTTTTGGTCTTCGTTAATAGTGATTGTCGTAGCAACTTTATCACTAGTTATTTTTAGGGGATCAGCAGAACCGGTAATGAACAAAATGATGACAAGCATTACATACAATCTAGATTGGGCATTTCAATTTCTAACTTTCGGGATTTTCATCTTATTAGTATGGTTGATTTTCAGCCGCTATGGTAAAGTGCGTCTTGGTGATGAAGCACCTGAATTTTCAACGTTTAGTTGGGGAGCGATGCTGTTTTGCGCAGGGATGGGCACGAGCATCATGTTCTGGTCGATGATGGAACCACTTTATTATTATATGGGGCCACCATTTGGTATTGAACCAAATAGTACTCAGTCTGCTGAATGGGCAGTGGCATATGGCATGTTCCATTGGGGAATTTCAGCATGGGCATTGTATGCTTTGCCAACGGTGACAATTGCTTACTCGTTTTTTGTGAAGAAAAACCGCTCGTTAAAAATTAGTACGGCATGTCGTGGTGTTTTAGGAAAACATGCAGATGGACCAATTGGTAAAATAATTGACATTATGGTTATTTGGAGCTTGGTTGGTGGACTCGGAACTTCACTAGGTCTAGGTGTTCCTATGGTGTCTGCGGTTATTGGTGAGATTTTTGGAGTTCAACAATCTTTGCAACTAAGCATAATTATTATTGTCATTTGGACAGTTATTTATGGTGCAAGTGCTTATATGGGCTTATATAAAGGTATTCGTAAACTAAGTGACTGGAATGTATATTTGGCATTAGGCTTGGCATTATTTGTTTTAATCACAGGTCCGACTTTGTTCATTTTGTCGAACTTCTCAAATAGTTTTGGCCTCATGCTTCAAAATTTCGCATTAATGAGTTTTTCAACAGATCCAATTGAAAAAGGAGGGTTCCCACAAGCGTGGACAGTGTTTTATTGGGCTTGGTTTGCAGCGACTGCACCGTTTATCGGTTTGTTCGTAGCAAGGATTTCTAGAGGACGCACAATACGTGAGTTAATCGTCCATATTTTATTATGGGGATCATTGGGCAGTTGGATTTATTTCGGTATATTTGGTGGATACACGATGAATCTACAACTGACAGGTGCATTAAATGTCGTTGACATGCTAAATACTAGCGGAGGTCCAGCTACAATCGTTGAAATTTTGCGAACGATCCCGCTCGACTTTTTAGTGTTACCATTTTTCGCTGTGCTTGCTTTTATCTTCTTGGCAACATCTCTCGATTCTGCAACGTACATTCTTTCAGCAATTGCAACGAAGGAATTAATTGGCGACCAAGAACCGGCACGTTGGCACCGTATGCTATGGGGAGCAGTTCTCGCTGTTCTTGCCGTATCGCTATTGATGATTGGTGGACTAAAAGTTATCCAAACTTCATCTGTTATTGTATCGGTGCCGGTTATACTTCTATATTTACTTTTAACTTCTTCTCTTTTGAAGTGGTTAAAACAAGATTTTCCTGAACAACCAAATAGCAGTCTTTCTATAACTCAACAGATTCAGGCAAAAGAAAATGAAACGCTTTAAAAGGGAATTAAAATGCTAAAGAGGGGGAAGAATAATGGTATTTAATGTTCGAGAAAGCACACGTAGTATTAAAAGAGAGTTTCCACATGAAGTAGAAGTGATCGACCATATTTGGATTTCGATGTCTGACGGAACTAGGTTGTCTGCGAAGCTTTGGATACCCAAAAGTGCATATGAGAATCCTGTACCGGTCGTTTTAGAATATCTTCCATATCGCAAAAACGAATTTACCGCATTACGTGATTCAATTCGTCATCCTTATTTCTCGGGCCATGGCTATGCCAGCGTTCGTGTAGATATTCGTGGATGCGGTGATTCAGAAGGCATCATTTACGATGAGTATACAAAACAAGAACAAGATGATGCATTAGAAGTTTTGGATTGGATTACAAAACAAGAATGGTCAACTGGATCTGTTGGCATGATTGGCAAGTCGTGGGGCGGTTTTAATGGCCTACAAGTTGCAGCACATAATCATCCAGCGTTAAAAACCATCATTACACTATGCTCAACAGATGATCGTTATGCAGATGACGTCCATTATAAAGGTGGTGCTTTACTCGCTTCAGACATGCTTTGGTGGGCTTCGACAATGCTTGTTTATAATGCTCGACCACAAGATCCTAAACATGTAGGTGAATCATGGCGCGAAAACTGGTTAGAGCGTTTAGAAAAAACACCGCCATTTGTGGAAGAATGGATGCGTCACCAGCGTCGAGATGATTATTGGAAACACGGTTCGATTTGCGAGAATTACGATGATATCAAAATTCCGGTTTACGCAGTAGGCGGTTGGGCAGATGGCTATACAAATGCAGTTTTTCGCTTGATGGAAAATTTGAAAGGTCCAAAAAAGGGATTGATTGGTCCATGGGCACATGAATATCCAGAAGTAGCTGTGCCGGGTCCGCAAATTGGATTTTTACAAGAATGTCTTCGTTGGTGGGATCAATGGTTAAAAGAAGAAGATACAGGCATTATGGATGAACCGGTGTTGCGTATGTGGCTTCAAGACGCCGTACCACCTAAAACCGATTACCACATTCGTCCAGGTGAATGGGTGCTCGAAAATAGTTGGCCAAGCCCTAACACGGAGGATAAGCACTATTTCCTTGGTAATCATCAACTTACAGAAACTCCAGATAGCGGATCTGAAATATTGAAAACTCACCAACAGCACGGCTTGTATGCAGGGGTTTATTGTCCATTCGGGCAAGAAGGCGACATGGCTTCAGATCAGGCAATTGAAAATGGCTTATCGAATACATTTACCAGTGCACCACTAGAGGAAGAGTTGAGCATTCTTGGCTTTCCAAAGCTGAAAGTAAAATTAATGAGTGATAACAAACGTGCTAATCTTGCTGTGAGGTTAAGTGATTTATCACCTACGGGAACTTCAAAATTGATTTCGTGGGGACAGTTAAACTTAACTCATCGGAATAGTCACGAGTCTCCAGAAGATGTACCAGTCGACCAAGAGTTCACAGCCGTAGTGGAGCTGGATGCCATTGGCTATAAAGTGCCTAAAGGACATAGTCTTCAATTATCCATTTCACCTACTTACTGGCCGCATGCTTGGCCAACGGCAAATGAAGCAGAACTGTATATTATTAAAGACAAAGATACGCACTTTGTATTGCCAACTTACAACAATATAACGAAAAAAGAAGATATCATTCCATTTGAACAGCCAGAAACAGCTGCTGTAATGGAACGTGAAGTTCTTCGTGAAGCTGGACGAACGCGAGAAATTAACCACAATACAGTTACAAACGAGTGGGTATTGAATGACTTCTCTGATGAAGGATGCAGACGTTTACCAGCTAATGGGCTCGAATACGGCAGTACGAATAAAAATATATACCGTATTAAAGAAGGCGATCCATTGTCAGCTTCTGTTCAATGTGACTGGACCTTAACGGTCGGACGTGAAGAGTGGCAAACAAGTTTGGAATCTGTTTCGACTATGACGGCAGATGCTAAAAAGTTCTATATCACGAGCCAGTTAAAAGCGCTCGAAGGTGACAAAGTACTTTATGATACATGTAGAACTTTTGAAGTCGATCGTGATTTTATTTAATCGGCTATCTGAATAATGGGCGGGGACTTTGTGAATTCAATATTAATGCTAATTATTTTAATTAACGTTGCCTATATGACCCTTTTCACATTGCGTATGATTTTAGTGATTAAAGGCTATCGTAAAGTAGCTGTATTCTTGTCCATGGTAGAAGTTTTTATTTATTTGATGGGGTTAACGATTGTTCTTGATAATTTAAGTAACCCATTCAATCTTGCCGCATACTGTATCGGGTGGGGAATCGGCGTCTACCTCGGTGGCATAATCGAAAATCGTCTCGCACTCGGTTATATCGTGTTTGATATTATAGTCGATGCATTAGAAATTGATTTACCGATGCACCTAAGAGGTAAAGGCTATGGGGTTACTTCGTGGACTGCCGAAGGGAAAGACGGCGAACGGTTATGTTTAAAAGTGTTAGCAAAAAGGAAAAATGAAACCAAACTCCGAAGTTTCGTGACGCAGTTGTCTCCAAAAGCATTTATCATTTTCTATGAGCCCAATCGCTATAATGGTGGTTTTCTTATGGGAAGCTTTGAATCCATTATTCAGATTAATAATAAAGTTTAAACGCTAGAATATAGAAAAGACTTCTTGTGAATTCACAAGAAGTCTTTTCTATATTCTAGCGTCGATTATTCATAAAGATCTTTATACCGTTTCATAAATTTACGGTCAATGTATTGTTTCATCTTCCACGGAATTTTGCCATGAAAAAGCTGGCTTCCATAAGATAAGAAAGCTTCGCCATCGCCTGTAGAAAGAATGGAAATATATCTCTTTTGAGGAGTAAAGCGTACTAATTGGCCTTTCGATAAGCTCTTTTTTAAGTTTTCCCAAAGAATCGGACCTTGGCGTACCGCATAAACACCATTTTTAGCTAGAGCGGGATACTGATCAATGGTTACACAATCACCAGCACCAAAAATTTCAGGATGTTGATTATTTTGCAACATTTCGTTTACTAACAAATATCCGTTGGTATCTGTAGGGAGTCCAGAAGTTTGAAACAACTCAAAGCTTTTCGGACCTGTTAGCCATAAAACATCTGACTGTGGATGACTGTCACCTGTACTTGTTCTCACATTGCTTTCATCAACTGACTCTATGCCCACGCCTGAATAAAAAGACAATGCTTTTTGCGTGGCGATTTTCTCGATTTTTTTTGAAGCTGCAGTTCCTTGACTGACTAGCAATTTGGTTGAACTAAAGAGTGCTACATTGCTAGGTAGACGATTTTTCTTACGCCAAGACAGAATTGAAAAGGCCAATTCTACTCCAGACGCGCCACCTCCCACGATTACTGGGTGAGTAGATTCACGCATTTTGACCAATCGATCGGGAAAGCGATAGTTTGGTTTGATCGATAATGCATGGTTTTCAACTGCCTCAGGGATCGCGATTTGTGAGCCAATATCAAATGATACAACATCATACGGATAAACTGCTCCGTTTAGACCTGTCAGCTTTTGCGACTTTGCATCGATATTCACGATTGCATCTTCTAGAAATTCAACATTGATGCTATGGGATAGTTTAGGTAAGTCAATCCTGACATCGTCCAAGCTATATACACCTTCTGTATATCCAGAGAACATGCCAGAATAATATTGATAAGGAGACGGTGAGATCAATACGACGCGCCAGTCTTTTTGAGAATCGTTCTTTAATCGCTCTAGACAATGCAAATGCGCATGTCCGCCGCCTACTAATACGAGGGTTTTCATTTCTCACTACTCCAATCTAGTTTAAAATACGTTTTGCTTCAGCCATACGTTGGTAAATGGTGAAAAGTTGAATTGCGACAAAAATTAACGTAATGGCGATCAAATGCGTTGAAAACACTATCATTAGGGTAAACAATATAAAGCCTTCCGTTCTTTCTGCTAGTCCAGCTTGATAGTAGAACGACTTTACTCCTTTTTTATCAGTTAAAGCCCCAACGGTTAGAAAGACAGTCATGGCAACAATAATGGAAGTGCTTAACAATAAAAGCGCCCACATCGCGTCTGGAAAACGGAAAGCTAGTCCCAAAATCACGCTAATTTCTACCATTCTGTCAAAGCTAATATCAAGCAATGTTCCCCACGGAGAAGGTTTTGTTTTTCTGGCCATGGTTCCATCGACAACATCTAAATAGCCGGATAACCAAAGAACAATGACTGCCCATAAAGGTTGATCGAGGTAAATAAAGACGCCTGATGATAGGCCGACTGCAAACGCAATTTTGGTCACACTGTTGGCTGATAAGCCTATTTTCAATAAAAAATCAGCTGTTTTATCTACGACTGGTTGTACATGTTTTCGTGCATGGGTATCGAGCATGAGTTTCACCTTTTCGTTTTCAGTATAAATTAAGTATAAGTGATGTTCACAATTGTAACCTGTATTAACACTCGATTCAAAATAATCACATGTTATTGAGTGCAATTAAGCGAAATATGGGGTTCTCTATTGTTAAGATGGATTTACTTTAAAAATAGAAAGGAATTGATAGTAATGGTCAAAAAATATGATATTGCCATAATTGGAGCAGGTGCAGCGGGGTTAACTGCTGCTTTTACAGCCGCAGGATTTTCAAAAAGCGTCGTTTTAATCGATAAAAACTTACCTGGTGGTGAATGTACTTGGTCAGGCTGTATTCCAAGTAAATCACTTATTAATATCGCAAAAGAAGTACACAGCGCAAAAAAATATACGCCAGATTTACAAGTAGATACTTCAGTTGTCTTAAAAGATATACAAGACGTTATACAAAAGGTCTATGCGGGCGAATCACCAGATGTATTAGAAGAAGCAGGCATAGACTTTATCAATAGCTACGCAAAATTTATCGAGCCTCATGCACTAGAAGTAGATAATGAGCGTATTGAAGCGAAAAAAATCATTCTTTCAACAGGATCTTCTCCGATGGTTCCGCCAATTGAAGGCTTGGATCAAGTTTCATATTTAACAAACGAAACCATTTTTACTCAAACGACGTTCCCGAAAACAATGACGATCCTTGGTGGTGGTGCAATTGGCGTGGAACTGAGCCAAGCATTAAATCGCATTGGTGTTAAAGTCACACTTGTCGAAAAATTCGAGCGCATCTTGCCAAAAGACGAAGAGGATCTCGTGTTGATGATTCAGCAGCGCTTGATCGATGAAGGTGTTACGATTCACACCGGCGCAACTGCCGTTCGTGCAGAGCAAAGCGGTGAAATTATTGATTTGATAATCGAAAAAGATGGCAGTGAACAAACGATTAGTGGAGAAGGGCTTTTAGTAGCGCTTGGCCGTCAAGCAAATGTAAAAGGTTTTGGATTGGAAACTGCGGGTGTCGAATATGATTCGAAAAGCATTAAAGTTGACGATTATTTAGAAACAACTACTAAAGGAGTATATGCGATAGGCGACGTCGTAGGACCTTATCAATTATCACATATGGCAAATGCACAAGGAATTTTAGCAACACAAAATGCGATTTTACCTATAAATCGAAAAATGGATTATGAGCACGTAACGTGGTGTACATACACTGATCCTGAGCTCGGACGCTCTGGATTATCCGAAGATGAAGCTCGCGAGAAATACGGCGATTCTATTCGCGTATATGAACACGAATATGCAGACTTAGACCGTGCCAATACAAAAAAAGACAGCATTGGGAAAGTAAAAATTATATTAGATAAAAAAGGTTATATTTTAGGTGCTAGTATTCTTGGTGACCGCGCTGGTGAAATCATCAGCCAAATTCAAACGATTAAAACCTTGAAGATCAATATGGGCAAACTATCAGGTGTGATACACCCGTATCCAACTTATAGTGAAGTGCTAGTGAAAATTGGTAAAAAAGTATTTGTAGACAACTTATTAAATCAGCCTGTTGTTAAAACGTTCAACCAAGCTAAAGCGGGTGAATTGCCTGCCAAAAAGATTGGCATTTACGGAGCTGTTGCGACAGCGGGGATCGGTATCGCCAATTTGGTTCTCAACAACAATTTAAAACCAAAACTAGGTGTTGAAAATGGCCGTTTAAAAGAAATACCTTCAACACCAAACGCCATCTCTTCTCAAACAACTAAACAAGAAATGCACGTTCCAGCATGGCCATACAATGGCAACAAGCATATGGCAAAACAAAGTTTGCTTAGGATGCTAGAAAATTATGAAGGCATCAAAATCCAGCAAAACGATGGCAATTACGTACACGCCGTAGCTGTATCCAAACCACTAGGCTTTAAAGATGATATCGAATTTTACTTTAACGACCAAGCCGAAAGAATCGAGTACCGATCAGCATCTCGCGTTGGCTATTCAGACTGGGGCGTCAACCGAGAGCGTTACGATGATATGAGAGGTCGTTACTTTAGCATTTTGGCGCAAAAGCAAAACCTATGAACAAGAAAAAAAGTTTACAACTAGCAAAATGGATAGCGATTGCTGCGTTAATTGGGATCGTGATTTGGCTTAGCCGCTCTGTTTTTCAAGTAGATGCCAATGATCTTCGTAATTGGATTTTGTCATTTGGTTTTTGGTCGCCCGTTTTATACATTTTAATTTATACTGTTCGACCGCTCATCTTTTTTCCCGCATCGGTATTATCCATTGCAGGCGGCTTAGCTTTTGGGGCTTGGCTAGGGACACTTTATACCATTATTGGCGCAACACTTGGCGCGATGTTGTCTTTTTACGTTGCGAAAACTCTAGGGAAGAGCTTTGTTCGTAAATCATGGACCGGTAACGTTGGGAAAATCCAGTCTCAAATGGAACAAAACGGCTTTTTCTATGTCTTGCTGTTTCGTTTCATCCCGGTAATTAATTTTGATTTGATCAGTTACGTAGCGGCTTTTGCGAAAGTACGATTTTCGTCTTTCGCGTTAGCTACATTTATCGGAATCATCCCGGGTACGTTTGCTTATAATTTTTTGGGCAGTAGTTTTGTTAGCGGAAATCCAAAAATCATTGTTCTTGCTGTCGTCGTTTTCGTTATACTAACAGTAGTGCCAATTGCTTTACGCAATCGGTGGAACAAAAAACAAAAGCTCGATAAATAATAGCCATTTTATCAACGGATTTGGGAAGTGTGAAAATGAAGAATTCCGTATTACTGGTTTCATCCATACTAGCGTTAACCTTAACAGCTTGTACTCAAGCCACTAAAGAAAAAACAGCTGAAGAAACAGATCAATTGCTGACTAGTGATTGGCAAACAATTGCAGATTCAGCAACGGGTCAGCAAGTAAATATGTATATGTGGGGAGGCAGTGACAACATTAATCGTTATATCGATGAGTGGGTTGCGCCTCGCTTGAAAAAAGACCATGACGTGGAACTAAACCGAATTCCGATGAACGATTCGCAAGACATTGTTAATCAATTAGTTGATGAAAAATTTGCTAATAAGTCCAGTGGTAGTATGGACATCATTTGGATTAACGGTGAAAATTTTAAAGTCGCTAAAGATAATGAGCTGCTATGGGGAAGTTTTAGTGGACAGTTACCAAATTTTAACGACTTTGTCGATAAAGAGGCACCTGAAATTGCCAATGATTTTGGTGAGCCTGTAGAAGGCCTCGAAGCACCATGGGGCAAAGCACAATTTGTTTTCGTCCACGATGAAAGCAAATCGCCAAATCCACCAAAATCGATGGATGAACTAGCTAAATGGGTCGAAGAAAATCCAGGACAGTTTACGTATCCGGCTTTACCCGACTTTACGGGGAGTGCGTTTGTCCGTCACGTGTTATATGAAACAACGGGTGGATATGAGCAGTATCAACAACCGGCTGAGTCGTTTCCAGACTTGGAGACACATCTAGAGCCGATGTGGGATTATTTAAATAGCATCGAGCCACATTTGTGGCGTGGTGGGGAAACGTATCCTGAAAATTTAGCAAAACAAGATCAATTGTATACAAGTGGGGAAATTGGCGTAACTATGAGTTATGACCCTGCACTTGCTGCAAGTGAAGTGCTAAAAGGAAGATTTCCGGATTCTACGCGTACCTTTATGTTAGATGCTGGAACGCTTTCCAACACACATTTTCTTTCGATACCATTTAATTCTTCTGCAAAAGCAGGAGCGATGGTGGCGATCAATGAATTAATGTCACCAGCCGCCCAAACAGCTAAATTGTCTCCAGAAAACTGGGGAGACTTATCAGCACTCGACTTAAATTTATTGTCATCTGAACAGCAACAGGCAATGAACAACGTTGATCTAGGCACAGCTACATTATCGTTAGCAGAACTAGAAGATAATCGTCTCCCAGAACTTTCATCTGACTATATTGAAATTATTGAAAAAGGTTGGTTGCAATATGTGGCAAAAGAATAAACCGTATCTCTTATTGCTTCCGGCTGTCGGAACCATTGTCCTCCTGTTTTTCGGGGGACTTTTTGATGGCTTTTTAAAAAGCCTCGGTTATTTTCCAGCACTTGGGCAACGTGACTTTAATGCCGACGCGTATCGAGCGTTGTTCGATTCATCGGAATTTTGGGTATCACTTGGATTAACTTTTCGCGTAGCGTTACTATCTTCTTTTTTCGCAGCTATTTTGGGTGCGGTTTTGGCGATTTCACTATTTACGCTAAAAGAATCGACTAATGGTGAGAATTCGTCTATTTGGCAACAATTATTTCAATTGCCTTTGACGATCCCCCACCTAGTTGGTGGTTATATAATGGTGTTGTTGTTTATGCAAAGTGGCTTTTTGTCGCGAATTCTAACCAATCTTGGCATAATCGATACAATTGCAGAATTTCCGGTGTTGGTGAATGATTCGTTTGGGTGGGGCATTATATTTACATACGCTTGGAAAGAAGCACCCTTTATTTCGTTAATGATTTATCCCGTGCTGTCCCGCATTCACCACTCTTGGCGAGATGTTTCGCGCGTATTCGGCGCAAATCGGTGGCATTACATTCGAGAAATTGTTGTCCCGGTTATGATGCCAGCTTGGACAATCGCCACATTTATCGTCTTTGTTTTCACGTTCTCTGCTTTTGAAGTTCCGTTTTTATTGGGGGTCACGTATCCGAGCACATTGCCCGTGTATTCCTATCAACTCTATACAAGTGGTACGCTAACAGACCGGCCAGAAGCACTTGCGGTCAACATTCTTTTGGCTAGTTTCACTGTATTATTAGGTGTCGTTGTTTACGCAATTAATAAACGGTGGAACGCTTTTAAGGGGTGGGATTGATGAACAAACCTCGCGCGATTTTGAAGATCATCCTGACTGCTGTAGTTTTTGTTTTAATATTCTTGCCTTTTATTCCGCTAGTTCTAACAAGTTTGTCGTTTGGTTGGCAATGGCCGGCCGTTTTACCAGAGTCGATTAGTTTTCGGGCGTGGAATTACGTGCTATTTGGCAGTTCGGGAACATGGCAAGCGGTCGGTATAAGTTTGCTAATTGCGTTAATTGTGACAGCTCTAAATATACTGCTCGCAGTACCAGCTGCCAATGCACTGGTGCGCAATTCGTTTCGTGGCAAATGGCTAATAGAAGCCATTATTTTTGCACCAATTATTATTCCACCTTTTGTCGCAGTTATGGGCATTCATTTAACATTTTTAAGACTGGGATTAACAGAAACGATAGGAGGTGTGGTATTAGCTCATATTGCGCCGACCTTGCCCTATATGGTGCGTGCTATTATGATAAGTTATCAAACTTTATCTATCGATTGGGAAGACCAAGCTCGTATGCTCGGTGCAGGTCCTGTTTCTCGCTTTAGCTTTGTTGTATTGCCTCATTTATTACCTGGTATTATCGCTGGGGCAAGCTTGAGTATGTTAATTTCATTGGGTCAATACTTGATCACCTTTATTATTGGTTCTGGTCAAGTAGTTACTTTGTCTATACTGTTATTTCCATTTATAAGCGGAGGAGACCCTGCAATCGCTTCGGCATATTCGTTAATGTTCGCAGGCATGGCAATCATGACCTTATTTGGATTAGACGTTCTTTTGAAAAAATACTACCAGCAGAAAAAAGCAGTAACAATTAACGACTAAGGGAGTGAGAATGTGAGTGATTTGCGAATTGTTGATATGGAAAAACAATATAAACAACCGCGACAAAAAGACAACTCTGCCTTTTCTTTGCATCCAGTCAATTTGACGATTCACGAAGGCGAATTTTTCTCATTGCTTGGACCTTCTGGTTGTGGCAAAACGAGTCTTTTAAAGTTAGTTGCAGGTTTGCTTCAAGCCGATAGCGGAGAAATCTGGATTGGTGATCAAAATTTAACTCGAGTCCCATCAGAAGAACGAAACTTCGCAATGGTTTTCCAACAATCGTTATTGTTTCCGCATATGACAATAGAAGAAAATGTTGCTTTCGGATTAAAGATGCAAAAAGTTAATAAAAAAGAGCGTTTAAAAAAAGCGCGCGATATGCTTGAGCACGTCGGACTCCGTGGCTACGGCAGCCGATTTCCTGACGAACTAAGTGGAGGCCAACAGCAACGCGTGGCCTTAGCAAGAGCATTGGTAGCCAATCCGCGCGTGTTATTAATGGATGAACCATTTAGTGCACTAGATCCTGGACTGCGTGAGGAAATGCGTGATTTACTTAGCCGGATTCAACAAGAGTTTCGTGTCACCGTATTGTTTGTAACGCATGACCGAGAAGAAGCCTTTACATTATCAGATCGTATTGCCGTAATGAGCCAAGGCACGGTGTTGCAAGTGGGAAGTGCAAAAGAGTTATACGAGCGTCCGAAAACAACAAAGGTAGCCTCGTTCCTTGGCTTAAAAAATATCATAGAAGGAACTGTTGAAAAAGGTCGTTTTCAGTCTGCAGATGGTCGCTTTGAGTTTTTAGTAGAAGATGCCACGGAGACAGGTCCAAGTTGTTTGATCATACGACCTGAAGTATTGCAGGTCGTAACTGAAAATTCACCTTCACTGCGCGTCTTTCAAATTCACGGAGTGGTAGAACAGATCAAGTTTAACCACGGTTTTTATTCAGTTAAAATAAGCGTAGGAGACTCTCATTTAACTTGCAGTTTGACGAGTCAGCAAATCGAGCTATTCAGCATAGGGCAAACCATTTCTCTACAAGCAGAGAGAAGGGATTTATGGGTTGTGAAAAAGTGAATAATTTATATTCAGTACATTTTATTAAGTTATTCAATTTATTCATCTAAAAAATAGAAGATAAATGAATATTTATATTAAATTATTCATTACCACTTGATAACTCTTTAAATGAATATAAGCTTTGACTTATATAATAAGGTTGGCATACACTTAATCTAAAGGAGTGGATCTTAAATGGAGACTTTATCAACACAATCTGCAGCTGACGTTACGGCTTGTCTAAAAGCTGTCAGCGATCCAACTCGTCTAATGATGATGAAATTGCTTGAGACGAACGAGTATTGCGTATGTCAATTTGTTGAAATGTTTGGCATGAGTCAGCCAGCAATTAGTCAACATTTGCGAAAGCTAAAACAAGTAGGGCTTTTAAACGAAAATAGAAGAGGGCAGTGGCGCTTTTATTCGATGAATATTGATTCAGCCCACGCCGACTTGCTGTTGGATATTTTAAGTCATATTAATGACTCGGATGCACAACTTCAATCTTTGCGTGCGAAAGAAAAACCGGTAGATTGCTTTTAAAACTATAGCTATGTTAAAGGAGAATCAAGTATGACGAAAAAAATTATTTACTTTTTATGCACAGGAAATTCTTGCCGTAGCCAAATGGCTGAAGGTTGGGCAAAACAACATTTAGCACCCGAGTGGGACGTATACAGTGCAGGAATTGAAGCTCACGGATTAAATCCAAATGCTGTGAAAGCAATGAATGAAGTGGCTATTGATATCTCTACTCAAACTTCAGACATTATTGACGAAGAGTTGCTCAACCGCGCGGATTTTATCGTGACTCTTTGCGGCGATGCAGCGGATAAATGTCCAATGACGCCTAATCATATTCGCCGCGAACATTGGGGTTTTGAAGACCCGGCAAAAGCACAAGGAACAGAAGAAGAAAAATGGACTGTTTTTCAAACGGTTCGTGATGCTATCGGAACGCGCATAGAATCGTTTGCGAAAACAGGTATCTAATAGACTAATTTTTACCCCCACAAGCTTATAAAAAGGCTTGTGGGGGTTTATTTATTTAAATTGTCGACCTATTCCGATAACTGTATTGACACAGTTGAGAGGGCTAATTATACTTGCTATATAACAGAGTTAGTTATTTTCACACGAGAGGGGTCATATAATGTTAGCAACATTAACACCACTAGATTGGAAACGTCGTGCAGTAAAATACTATCCAGAAAAAGTAGCAGTGATTGATGGAGATAAAAAGTTTACATACAAGGAATTTGGCAAACGGGTAGATCAGCTCTCCATCGCTTTACATAAAGCGGGTATTGGCAATAATGATCATGTGGCGGTTATGCTGCCGAATAATCACGCCATGCTCGAATGCTTTTACGGCATTCCACCACTCGGAGCGGTTATCGTACCGCTCAATTACCGATTATCAACAAAAGATTTAACGTATATTTTAAAACATAGTGATGCAAAAATACTCATAGTAGATGCGGAATTTGGCAAAATGCTTGAAGAAGTGCAAGATGAGCTGCCGATTGAAACGTACATTGTTGTCGCAGTAGATGGAACGGAATCCGCAATTAAAGGTGAAGACTACGAAGACTTTATCGGAAACATAGCAGTTGATGCAAAAGTTCCTCAAGTTGAGTTAGATGAAAACCAAATGCTGTCGCTAAATTATACGAGCGGTACAACGTCTAGTCCAAAAGGCGTTATGCAAACGCACCGCACCAATTACATGAATGCTGCGAATTTCTTGCACCATTTAGAGATCAAATATGATGACGTGTATTTACATACTTTGCCAATGTTTCATACGAACGGATGGGGTGGTGTATGGGCAATTACTGCAGCGGGAGCGACGCATGTTTGTTTGCGTAAAGTTGATCCACCTCTGATTTTAGATCTATTTGAAAATCATGGCATCACGTCACTTTGCGGTGCACCGACCGTAGTCAATATGCTCGTCAATGAACCAAAAGCGAATAGACTTCAGTTAACACAAACGATCCGGATGGGAACTGCAGGTGCACCACCAGCCGCAGCACTTATTGCGAAAGCGCAAAGTATTCTCGGGTTGAATATGATGCATGTATACGGATTGACTGAAACTTCACCGTTTATCCTTTATTGCGAATGGAAAAACGAGTTTAATGACTTGGATCCTGAACAACAAGCATCTATAAAAGCACGCCAAGGGATAGAGCTCGCTTTTAACGGCGAAACAAAAGTCGTCAACCAAGAAGACGGCGAAGAAGTAGCCTGGAACGGCAAAGAACTTGGTGAGATTGTCACGCGTGGCAACGTCGTTATGGCCGGTTACTACAAAGATCCTGAAAAAACAGCAGAAGCTATTCGCGATGGTTGGTTTTATACAGGGGATTTAGCAGTGACGCATCCGGATGGCTTTATCGAAATCCAAGATCGTATTAAAGACATGATCATTTCTGGAGGCGAAAACATTTCTTCAACTGAAATCGAAGGGGTCTTGTACAATCATCCGGCCATTGCTGAAGTGGCTGTGATTGCCGTGCCGGACGAAAAGTGGGGGGAAGTACCAAAAGCCATTATTGTGCTGCATGAAGGAGTACAAGCAACAGAACAAGAAATTCTCGATTATACACGCGAACACATGTCACGCTTTAAAGTACCAAAATCAGTAGACTTTGTTGAGGCTTTACCGAAAACGGCAACAGGGAAACTGCAGAAATTCCAGTTGCGCGAAATGTACTGGGGTAGCGGGAAAAAAGTAAATTAAATTTTAAAACCGTTTATCCATGAGATTGTGCATGGATAGACGGTTTTTGTGATTGGTTAACATTACAAAATGGCTACAAAAACTAACGTGACTATTAAACTTATGACGGTTGAATTAACCCAGTAATTTTTGTCACGAATATTCAGCAGAAGAAAACCAACAATAAAATTAATGAATAACATCGCGATAAACACAAGTGTAACGGTGCTCATTATATATATCATCTAGTCAATCTCCGTTCGGTTTATTTTTTACCTTTGATTTCTTCTGAAAGTTTGACGATTTTTAATTTTAATTTTCAATCGTTTTGAGTTTTTTTAAATAATACTTAGTGAACAATGACAATGAGTACAATAGCCATACCTACAAAAACCCCCATTGCATTATTCAACTATCTATTAAGCTGTTTTACTGGCTAGTTTCGATTAAGTTGTTTGTGTTATCTTCTATCGAAACCAAAGATCCATCGCCGCTCAGTTTCACTTCTAAATAGTACTTTCTCTGTTGTTTATTTTGCACGATAACAAAATAATTACCTCGGCCGAAATCATATTTAGTTCCTCCACGAGACAAATTAGTACTCTCGCTATATTCAGTTACCACAAATTCTTTAGCATAATTAAATGCAGCCATTTTATTTTCTTTGTGTTCATAATACAAAGAAGCTGCGCCAACGATGATTCCGATAAACAAAAGGGAAGACAAGCATGCGATTACGATTTTTTTCATGAAATTTACCTCTACAATTTAATGATAGTTATAATGTTGGTTTCGAATGGGTGTAACCTATGTAAATAATTTATCAAACTTTCCAGGCATAATCCGGTAGTTTTTAACTTCTGTCATATATGTTGTGAAATTTAGAGGAAATCCAATTTGCTTACTGACTAAACTGATTGATGGAAGCATTTTAAACATATAAATCTTGAGATAGCCCTATTATATCTCGGCACTGAGTACCGTTTTCTAAAATTTCCTTTGCATACTGTCTGACAATGCAATTAACAACTATAAACTTAAGACTCGAATTCGAATACTATATTGACATTTCTTATCATGCATTTATAATTGATTATGATAATCATTTTCAATTAGCTCGAGTAAATAAAAGGAGCTAGTCCAAGCCACATGACGATTTTAAAAATGCATGAACTAATGAATTCAAAGCGAAACTAGTTTTAAAGACCATATAAGTAAGTAGAGCGGAGGACGAGTTAGGTTCAATTTCAAAAAGCAGTAGTATAGTTGGCAGCTATAAAGTTATTTCCGCAAAAAAGATTTTCACAGATGCAAGTGACAGTATGGTTCGAAAGGGTGTAAATGATGAAAAATATCGAAAAATACAGAAATGCTTTTATAGATGCGTTGGAATTAGAAGAGGACGAGGTAAGTGAAGATTTGGCATTAGGAGAAACAAGTGAATGGGATTCACTTGGACATATGATTCTCATTTCTACGATGGAGGAAGTTTTCGATGTGTCATTAGATTCTGAATGGATGACAGAGTTCAATTCTTACCTGTCAGGGATAGAGCTATTGAATCGTTTGGGAGTAGACTTTGTAAATGAATAGTTTCAAAAATTTTGAGGTGTTCGGAAACCGCACCGCTGTAGTTGCTGAACGAGACTATTCGTACGCTGAAATGGTGGATATTGCGGACGCTATTTGCGGTAAAGTAGGTGAAAGAACACTTGTTTTTTGTTTGTGTTCAAATAACAAAGAATCTTTATTTGGCTACGTAGGTTTTCTTAGAGGTCATGTTGTACCGGTCCTTTTGGATGCATCTATACAGACTGAGCGGTTGAATAAACTGATTACTATATATAAGCCTGCATACATTTGGGCGAGTAGTGATAATCAAGGGCTAATAAACACAATGGGTCGCTCATTTGTGTATGGTGAATACACATTATTCAAAAGTCCGACATTTTACCAGCATAAGCTTGATGAACATCTTGCGCTTCTTTTAACAACCTCAGGAAGTACCGGTAGCCCCAAATTTGTTCGCTTAAGCTACGAAAACGTCTTTAAAAATGCTGAATCGATTGTGAAGTACCTTGAGATTAAAGCGGACGATAAGCCAATCACAACACTTCCAATGAATTACTCTTATGGTCTATCGATCATCAACAGCCATTTTATATGCGGCGCGACAATTATTGTCACGGATGCATCGATCGTAAAAAAAGAGTTTTGGAACTTATGTAAAGAGCAGGGAGCAACAACTTTTGGTGGAGTTCCTTTCGTGTACGAAATGCTTGATAGGTTGAAGTTTGAAGACTTTGATTTGCCGAGTTTAAAAACACTCACGCAAGCGGGTGGAAAACTAAACTCAACGCTGTCGTCTAAATTTGCGGAGGTATGCAATCAAAAAGGGATTCGATTTTTCACGATGTACGGTCAAACAGAAGCAACGGCGCGGATGAGCTATTTGCCTGCTGAAAAAAACCTTGATAAAGCCGGAAGCATCGGGATTGCCATTCCAGGTGGAGAACTGATGCTGCAAAATGACAACGGCAACTGCATTACAATACCTAACGTGATCGGCGAATTGATCTATAAAGGTGCAAATGTTTCTCTAGGGTATGCGGAGTCGTTAGGCGACTTGTCGAAAAAAGATGAGAATAACGGGACGTTGCATACAGGTGATCTGGCGTACTTTGACCAAGAAGGATATTTCTTTGTAACAGGGCGCATCAAACGAATAATTAAAATCGCTGGAAGCCGAATCAGCTTAGATGAAGTGGAAGGGCTTTTAAATGAGTATGGTCACGAATGTGTCTGCGCCGGAGCGGATGATCAACTACATATCTATACATTAAAAGAAGACCGTATTCAAATTAAAAAAATAATTAAGGAAAACTTAAACTTAAAGGGCTTTAAAGTTATGAGAATTGAGAAAATTCCACGCAACCATTTTGGGAAGATACTCTATAGCGAGTTACCTGAATCTAAATGATTTACGGCTATTTGAACCCGAAACCATAAAAGCACGATACGTAAAAATCGTTTTATGAAAAATCTTAAGTTTATTTTTGATCAGGTGATTAGATGACTTTTATATCAATTGAGTTTCTTTTATTTTTCGCAGGTATCGTTTTTACCTATTATTTAATCCCACACAAGTGGAGATGGATTCTTTTACTCGTTGCAAGTTATAGTTTTTACGCTACGTTGAGCGGTTACTTTGTCTTGTTACTCCTTACGAGCACAGTGTTTACTTATTTTACGGGAATAGTCATTGAAAAACAGGAAACCAAACAACAGAAGAAAAGAGTCATGCTGCTTGGTATTTGCGTATTGCTGTTTTTTCTCGGTTGGTTTAAATATTTTAATTTCCTAAATGATTCCATTCGAGCCATCTCAACATACTTGAATTGGAACTATACCCTACCGTACCAAGAAATTGTACTGCCGTTAGCTATTTCTTTTTATACATTTCAGGCAGTCAGTTATCTTGTAGACATCTCTAAAGGAAAGCAAAAAGCAGAAAGACATTACGGCTATTTCTCCATCTATTTTGCCTTTTTCCCACAACTCGTTGCGGGACCGATTGAACGTGCTAAGAAATTGCTTCCTCAATTTAAAATAGAACAAACCTTAAATTATGACAATATAAGCTATGGGATGAAGCGAATCGCCTGGGGATTTTTTAAGAAAACCTTAATTGCGGACCGACTCGCGCCAATTGTAGCGAGTGTTTACGATAGTCCAGACCCAACCGGTTCTCAAATCGTCCTAGCAACAATTTTATTCTCGGTTCAATTAT
Source organism: Planococcus sp. PAMC 21323 (assembly GCF_000785555.1). Taxonomy (NCBI): domain Bacteria; kingdom Bacillati; phylum Bacillota; class Bacilli; order Caryophanales; family Caryophanaceae; genus Planococcus; species Planococcus sp. PAMC 21323. The sequence goes on from NZ_CP009129.1 coordinate 1,524,075, forward strand.
ACGCGGATTTTTCAGCACTTAGTGACATTGCCATTGGTTGTGCACGAATGCTTGGGATTAGACTTACCGAAAACTTTAAGCAACCGCATTTTGCCACGTCAATCGGAGATTTCTGGAATAGATGGCACATCACGCTTTCGACATGGCTTAGAGACTATATCTTTATGCCTTTATGTAAAGGAAAAAAGAAAAGAAGCGAAATTTATGTAGCTATCATCATTACGTTTTTAATAAGTGGCATTTGGCACGGAGCGGCTTGGACTTTTGTGTTGTGGGGACTTATTCACGGGTTTTACCGCGTCTTTGGAGATCACACAAAACATACTCGTGGAAAAATGGCGTCATTAGTTCAATTAGATAAAAATCCAGTAGTGCATAAATGGCTGAAAATCACGATTACGTTTCTTCTTGTATGTTTTTCTCGTGTATTTTTCCGGTCAAATTCGGTTACAGAGGCATTTGAAAATGCACGTCATTTCTTATCACCTAGCTCCTGGAATCCGTCGGGAATCATTGCGGCATTTGAAATGTTTTCTTTGCTCGATTTAGTGATTTTCAGCTTTTTCTTTATCGTGATGCAGCTGTATCATTACATCGAAAGAAAAAATACGTCAACGTGGACCTGGTTATCGCAACGCCCGGCAGTTGCTCGTTTTGCCGTGTATGTTTTAATCGTTGTCTCAGTTTTGGTGTTCGGTGCTACAGGTCAAGGATTTGTTTACGGTGGGTTTTAATCGTAAACAGACTGACTCGCAAACGAGTCAGTCCATCAGTTTAATAAAAAGAGTAAAAGATCGAAAGGATTTGCCATGGGCCGTTTATTTATTAAGTTAACTATTATCATCACTGCGGCTTTACTATTGTTTATACCTGTAAATAACTTTGTAAAGCAATCTCGGAGCTACAACATCAACGACGACATCTTGACGTTTAAAAAAGATCCATATCCAGTTGATGTTATCAATCTAGGTGCCTCTCATTCTATGTATGGCTACTATTTTAAGCCAACGGGTTTGGCTCACCTGGATTTAGCTCTGCCTGGTCAGACTCTCGAGTACGACTTTAAGTTGTTAAAAGAGTACGGCGAGTATTTGAAACCGGATGGAGTTGTCATTTTATCCATTTCTCAAATGACGTTCATAAATAGCGAGAACGAGGAAGTAGACGAAGGACGTTATTTCGAAATTTTAGATCGTTCGCAAATTGAATCGTTTCGTTTGCTGGATTATTACAAGTACATGTATCTCCCAGGAACAAATAGTGACAATTTTACTTCTGCGCTTTCAAGCAAATGGAAAGGCTTTAAATGGACTTCTCATCAATCTTGGGCAAATGACGGTAAGAACTATGCGGAAAGAAAGTCTGAATACGTAGAAGAAAACTATAGAAAAGCAGCTGAAAAAAATTACGTGGAACAAAATATAAAGCAGCTACAAGAGATAATTGCTTATTGTGAAGAGAAAGGATACGAAGTCGTACTCACTATGGAGCCCGTTCATCAAACTTATCAAGACCACTTTGACGAAGAAGTGATGAATCGACTTGTTTTTCAGCACCTAAACAAACTTGACTTAGATGTCCCGTTTTTAAATTACATGAACGATCAACGATTCGCTGACAACCAAGACTATTTTATTGATTCCGATCACTTAAACAGTGCAGGAAGAAAAGAATATTCGTGGATCGTTTATAATGACCTCAAGAAATTAGGGTATTTCTGAGTGATTGCTGGTACTAGTTATTATTGTTGAAATTTATGTAATACACGTAAACATACTAGACAGAGAGCAATGACAGTTCTGCAAAAACCTCCTAGACGACAAGAAACGTTTGTCGTCTAGGAGGCTTTTTTGTGTCCTCAATTTTTGTAGAATGAGATTAAGAAGTAATAGAAGAGTTCATTTTTCAAATCGTACTAATGTTTTTCTGGCATTTCGATTTGATCAATTGCAAAATGATAATTTACTCGAACTTACAATCTTGAATGAACTTATGTAGTCGATGCAATTGCCACTCACGTTCTTCCGTTGCCTTGTTTAACTCATTATTAAATGCGAGGTTCATTGTCTTAATCACATAATCTGTAGCCACCATTGCATGACCTCTCATATGACCTACGGCAATGGCATGTCCTATAGCCCTTGCTGCAGCCTTTGCTGTTTCTTTTTTACACTCTCTGGCTAGTTCATGAACTTTAAAGCCAGCTTTTCTAACTTGATGAACTGTTGCTTCCTGGTTTTGCCAGAGTTCAATTATTCTAATTCCATTTAGTACTTTTTCATCTTGAGGAAATTCTTGTTCAAGATATGGTAGTACACGCTCTGCGGCATCAATAGCCCATTTAGCCAACTCTATTTGATCAAGTAGTTCAGTATTATCTACAATTTCATTTCGTAATTTCATATCGTCAACAATTTTAATTTTAGGTTTACTGATCATATAAATTCTCCTAGCTTTGCAAAGTCATAGTCCATTCTACAAGTTGCTACAGTTTAATCTTTCTAGAAAAAACAATAGTTAAAGTATCCATCTATTCAGTCATTTTATCAACAGGGCATGCACCTTCCATAACTTGACTAGTTGTTATGGAAAAATCTAAAGTTCAATTTATTTTGAATTGCATAGCACATATTCAATAGTGCAAACAAAAAAGACGCAGTTTTTCTATAACAAAATTAGTGTATTAAACTGTGCTGTAAATTACTTTGAACTAGTTAACATAAAGTATCGATCTAAAAGAAGCAAGATAAAACAGACGATAAATCTAGATATTTTTGGTTGAATTAACATGTCCTATGGTAGTATAAATGAATTAAAGTTGGGAGGGATTGAGATGGAGAATAAATCAGCGTGGTTACTTATTGCGATTGGAGCTTCATTATGGGGTGTAATCGGTATTTTCGTGACCTACCTTTACGAAGTGGGTTTTACACCTATCGAAATCGTTGCTGTGCGCGTGTTAACGGCTTCTATCATTATGGTTCCTTATGTTTTTGTAAAGAATCGTCATCTATTCAAAATAAGGGTGAGAGACTCGAAGTATTTTATAGGTACCGGTATTATTAGTATTGTTTTGTTCAATTGGTGTTTGTTCAGTTCGATGAAAGAATCTTCTATTTCAATTGCCTTTATCTTGCTATATACAGCACCGGCGTTTGTAACGATTTTGTCTCGAATTTTCTTTAAAGAATCGCTTACCGCTCGCAAAGTTACGGCGTTGATAATTACCTTAGTAGGGTGTTCGCTTGTTATTGGAATCTTTTCTAGTTCTACTGCATCGATTTCGCTTTATGGATTAGTCCTTGGACTGGGATCTGGATTTTTCTATGCCCTTTACAGCATTTTCGGAAAAGCAGCATTATCAAAATATGACTCATTAACGGTAACGGTGTACACGTTTCTTTTCGCAACTGTTGCCATTGTCCCTTTCAGTGGATTGGGTTCAAAAATGTCTACACTGACTGATGTAAAAGTAATCGGACTCGTGATTGGACTTGGTTTTCTTTCTACAATGTTGCCATTCATTTTCTATACGAAAGGCCTTCAATACGTTGAGTCAAGTCGTGCTTCGATTATCGCAACAATTGAACCAGTCGTCGCTTCGGTAGTCGGGTTCTTTATTTTCAATGAAACCTTATCGACATGGCAATATATTGGCATGATTATGGTGATTAGTTCCGTCATTATTGTACAAGAATCCAAAAACGCAAAAAAATCGCTCGCAACAGTATGACCAAGCAGACGCCTGACGCATACTGTATGATAGTAGAAATTTTTTATCTTGGGAGGTAGTTGTATTGTTAAATTATCCTGCTCCTACAACTCGGAGTGAAAAATTCGATATGATTGCTGTGTTGCAAGACCGGTTGCTTGCCGCTCATGGTGAGCATATTGTTAACTAAATGGATGGAGTCGTTAGGAGTGGATTACCGGCTCGATAAATTACCAATTTAGAGCGGGAGCTTTTTATCCTAGTCACACTTTAATAAGGAGGAGTAAAATGCATATACGCAATTCAGCTAAGGCAGTCATCCATAAAGAAGGTCATGTGTTACTGACAAAAAATAAAGATGCTGAAGGGTTCTTTTATTTGTTTCCAGGCGGGGGACAAGAGCACGGGGAAGTGTTAGTCGATACCATCAAACGAGAATGCTTAGAAGAAACAGGTTATCAAGTAGCTGCAGGAGATCTCCTCTATGTACGCGAATACATAGGAAAAAATCATGAACATGCACATGATCGAGACTTTCACCAAATTGAGTTTTATTTTGTTTGTACAATCGAAGCGGGGTCAGTAGAAATACCGGTTCCAACCAATCCAGATTCACATCAAATTGGCATAGAGTGGGTAGCAATCTCTAAATTACCAGAGCTTCGTATGTACCCAAAAGAAATTGGGGTGCCAATACAACAATTTGCAGAAAACCAGAAAGCTGCAGTGTATTTAGGAGATATTAACTAAGAAAAAATCGTTTAAAGAGCAATTATGGTTTTTATTATAAATGTAGTTATCTACTTAAGGATTATTTTTTAAATTCAAATAAGGTCAATAAATAAGTTAACAATAGTAAGTCAATGAAATAATGAAGATATTCTAGTCGCAAAGTGTCGAGTATATCCTGATAAAGCTGTTAAAACAAGCAGGAATTCTTCTAAATGGCTACTGCCAACAATAACAAAAATGTTGTATAGTAATGAAGGATATAAAGAAGTGAAAGGTGTTATCAGGATATGATGCAAAACCCGAAAGGAAGAAAGCGACTGGGTCTCGCGTTGATCCTCAGTATGCTTGGAATTTTAGCGCCGCTGAATATCGATATGTATTTGCCGGCTTTTCCTGCAATCGCAGATGAACTAGATGCGCATGTGTCGTTAGTGCAGCTGAGTTTGACCGCATGTTTGATCGGACTTGCGGCTGGACAAATTGTTGTTGGGCCATTTAGTGACGCTGTCGGAAGACGAAAGCCGCTCATCATCTCTGTCATTTTGTTTGCGCTGTCGTCCGTACTATGTGCTGTAGCTCCAAACATAGAGACTTTGATTGCAGCTCGCTTTGTACAAGGTTTTACGGCTTCTGGTGGGGTGGTGTTATCGCGAGCGGTCGTTAGTGATGTGTTTACCGGACGCGAAATGACGAAGTTTTTTGCGTTGTTGATGGTAATTAATGCTGTAGCTCCGATGGCTGCACCGATTGCAGGGGGCGCAATTTTAGCTTTGCCGTTTGCAGGATGGGAAACGATTTTTTATTTTCTTGGATTCTTAGGTGTGATGATGGTGATCGTGGTGACTTTGCGCTTACCGGAAACCTTGCCTCCTGAACAACGCGTACCAAGTTCAATAGGACATTCGGTTCGGACGATGGGCAGTTTGTTTAAAGAACGCCCTTATATCGGTTACGCATTAGTGGTGGGCTTAATCCACGGTGGTAGTTTTGCCTACGTTGCCGGTACGCCATTTGTATACCAAGAGATTTACGGCGTTTCACCGCAAACCTTTAGTGTGTTGTTTGGCATTAACGGAATCGCGATGATTCTCGGTAGTTTTATCATTGGGAAGTTTGGCGGCATTGTTTCTGAGCATCGTTTGTTGCAAGGAGCGGTCATTGTAGCTGTGAGCGCGACGTTTGTTCTGTTGATCATGACCATTATCCAAGGACCACTCGCTTCACTTGTAATCTCGATTTTTATTTACATGATAGCGATTGGGATGATTTTTACGAGCTCGTTTACGTTAGCGATGAAAGGACAAGGACACCGAGCAGGGAGTGCCAGTGCCGTTGTTGGAATGTTGCCTTTAGTTGTAGGTTCGCTCGTTTCACCTTTAGTTGGAATCAACGAAACGTCAGCAATTCCCATGGGTGCGATTTTATTTGGAACTTCTATACTCGGAATGATGGCCTTTTTCTTTTTAACTGGGCATCGACAGCAAATAAAACATTGATTTGAAAACAAGGGTTGAGAATTTTTTCTCACTCTTGTTTTTATTTTCAAAAATAAAAGAAACATTCAATTAATTAAACCGTCAACTGGTTTTATTTGGTATATTAGGTAAAAGAAATTTATTTTAGGAGGGTTCTTTATTAAAAAGCTACTCGTGTTGATGATGTTACTCTTACTAACTGCCTGCGGAGACGAAACCAATCGTACAATTTTAAAGGCAGTAGTGACAACTGGGATCTGATCTATGTGGTAAACGTCACGAGTTCTGATAGCCAAGATAAAAGCGGAACGGTTATCTATACAGGTAAAGGTCAAGCACCCGAAACGGTCGATTACCAAATTACTACGTCTTCAAGTGGATCTGAGGGGACTGGAGTTGTGTTAGAAAGCGACAAAGCGGGAAGCATTGGAAAGGTCTCTTGTGAAGGCTGCACCGTTATTCAAGAAGACAAAGAGATACAAGTCGAAATTAGCTGGAATGGACAAACTGAGGAATTTGTTTTAACTAGGGATAACTAATCCGTAACGATTGATTAAGTAACTAGTAGGAGGAATCAAAATGAAGAAGTTTTTTGTTTCATTGTTTGGAGGGTTACTAATCGGCTTGCCTTTAGCGTTTTGGTGGATAGGTTATGAAACCATTAGCTATAGCCAGTTAAATGTTACGGGTGTGGACGAGGTGATTGTGCGCGAGATGGATTTTGACTTTGTTTTTTATGCTTCGTTACTCGTTGTTGCAATTGCTGCGATAATTTACTTTGTGTGGAGCTTCATTAGCAAAAAGCGTGATGAGAAGTTTTACCGAGATTATGATAAAAATCGTAAACACTCGTAAATGAATAGTAAGCAAATAAAAGCAACGGGTTTGTTACTCCTCGTTGCTTTTTTTTTTATTGAACTGTATGTTGGTACTGCTGAATGCGGTACTGACGAGGTGTTAAGCCTGTTGCTTTTTTAAAAGCTGCTTGAAACTGAGTATTACTTTTATAGCCAACTTTGCTGGAGATCTTTGAAATAGGGCTATCACTCGTACATAGCAAATATTTCGCCGTATTAATGCGACAGGAGATAATGTATTGAAGCGGACTCATGTCAGTCACTTGCTTGAACAAACGTGCTAACTGGTATTTATTTAGCTCAAATCGCTCAGCAAGCTCCTCTAACGATAGCGTCTGTGAATGGTTTTCCTCCATATAGTATTTAATCTCTTGAATCGTAGCTTCTACATTAGAGTACTCGTTTGTTTCCGGTTTAGTGGCAGAGCGGTATACAAATAACAAGATCGCGTTGATCAAGTGATGTGCCATTTGTTTGGAGTCAGCTCCAGGTTGTTCTTTTTCTAGCTGCAACTGCAAGAAGAGCGACTTTAAGTTAGCAATTTGGCTAATAGATATAATAGACGGGTAATTAGCGTAACTAGCGGGGTCTAGTGGACAAAAGGTAAGTCGGTAGCCACAATATGTGTCTGAAGCTACATATAGCTGTTCATGCCAAGAACCTGCTTGTATAAAAAGAACGGTTCCAGCTGAAGCATGATAAGTTTGTCCGTCGATCTGACAGTGTATTGTCCCATTTAACACCAATAATAATTCAACTGTATCTGGGTGATGGTGGAGCGGGACTTGCTTTGACGTTCCATCGGGGACTGAAAAAGATTGAATGCTGTGAAACAGGAAAGAATCCGTGGCTATAGGCAAGTATATCGCTCATTTCTTTTCCTTTAAGTTTAACAAGAATTGATAAGAAAATCTGTATAATACCCGTATATTTAGTAACAAATTCATTAGTTACTACAAGAATCAATAGGAACTATTTTGTGAAAGCATATTTAAAAGAGATAACTAACTAAATCTATACTAATATGAATATTATGATAATTGAAGTAAAATAAAAGTAAGATGACTACCTAATAAATGAAAGAAGGTTGAGTGAGATGAAGCAATTATGGATAAATTTACCTGTTAGCGACTTAAATCGAGCAAAGGAGTTTTTCAGCATTATTGGCGTAGCAATCATGGAAAACCAAAGTAAGACAGATCAAATGGTCGGTTTACTCGTTGGAAATCCACAAGTACAAATTATGTTATTTCAGGACGAACAATTTAAAAGGTTTACTCAAAGTGAATTAACTAACACAAACGAATCAACAGAAGTATTATTTTCAATCTCAATAGAGACTAAAGAAGAACTTGATGAGACGATTAAAAAAGTGAAAAAAGCAGGTGGATTTGTATATAGCGAACCGGTAGAGCAAAACGGATTGTACGGTGCAGGATTTGCAGATTTGGACGGACATCGGTGGAATTTGCTAGTGATGTAGTTAAACGAAGTTTGTAAGCTGAAAACTAATGTATATGGAAACATGATAATTTGTATGTACTAAAACCCAATTTATAAAAAGAAATATTACTGCAGAGTTTCATAAGCAATAAAACTCTGCAGTAAATAAAATTGTGAATCAATTAGTGAATTGTTAACAGCGTTATATAGAAAATGCTCTAAAGATGGTTAACATAGAATTTAGCTTAAAATAACAAAAAAAGGCTCAAAAACGATTCCGTCTCACTGTCTTAAGTATACTTATTAAGTGAAACACTACTTCCGATAATTTATATTATGTAAACTGAAATTAAATTTTAAGATAAGAGCCCTTTTCTTGATTGCCTCTGCCCTTACCTTAGTTCTTTTCAAAGTATATTTGTATATGGTTAAAAGTTTCGAAATTTTATAAGATCTACATTAGTAATTAAATATCAATCGAATTAAGTATTATACCTTTCTTACGTTGCATCGTTTTGTTTCAATTTAAATTTAGAATAACTACATACAAGCAATTTCAATCATTTAACTATCAGTTTTAAATTCTTCCGAAAATACACTCCGATTTTCTTCCAAGAGCTTTTTTACTTATTAAATGGCTTGCTATCTCTCGTAAAGCTTATACCACCTTGAACCTTAATAATAATACCAATAATAAAAATCCAGCACCCTTTAAGGATGCTGGATTACTTAAGTACTGCTACGTTTCATATCTCGTATCGCTTGTATTGATAGCCGAACCAGCAAGATGACACAAAGAAACAATCCGGTATAGGCTGCTGTATTCAAATATACGGCGTAAGCATTATTGATAAACTGTGCTATGGCTAATAAAGCTGCGGAAATCAGTCCAAATGTGATTCCGGAGAACAATAACACAAACCGCGAGAACAGCTGCAAGATGAAATTGGCATTGTGCTTATCAGAAAAAACATCGTGATGAAGAATCATTTTCCCACCTTCGATACGCTGGATCAATTGATCAGCGCGTTTCGGCAACTTCATCAGTTCGGGAATTAACAGGGCTAACTCTTCTTCGATTTTCTGTTTGGTTTCACGCGGTTCTTTAAAGGGCTTTTTCAAAACGGCGGTTTTGTATTTTTTTGCAAATACTTTTGCTTCAGTAAACATATCGAATTTCGGATCGATTGTGTGTAAAGTACCGTCAAGACTGATCAATGACCGAAGCGCCATTCCGACTGATGGATAAAACGATAAGCCAAACTCACGGACGATTTCAAACATCGCATGAATCAGTTCTTCGGTTTGAATTTTATCAACATACACAATCTTCAGCAGCAATTGACCAACAGATTGTTCCAGTTTCTGACGATCAATATGACTATTGTCTTCTACTAGCACGTTAATCGCGTCACAAATGACTTCTGCGTCATTTTGCTGCACACCGATGATAAAGAGGTTAAGACCATCTTGTTGTTGGGCAGCGAGACGTCCAACAGCACCAAAATCGAGTAAAATGGGCTTACCGTCTTGTTCATCGATAAAAATATTGCCTGGATGTGGATCGGCATGAAAAATACCCGAAAATAACATTTGCTCGAAAAACGAAAATAAAATCGTGCGACCAAACTCTTTTTGATCAATCCCAAACTGATCAAAAACTGCTTGCCCACGGGATATGCTTTTTCCTTTAAAATACTGCATCACGATCAAATTATCATTACAATATTCCGGATAAATATGTGGGATTTTCACCGGATAATCACTTTTTCTTAAGGCATTCGCTACTTGAATCGTGTTGCGTGTTTCAATTTCAAAGTTAATTTCTTCACGCAGTCCGTTCGCAAAGCCGATAGCTAACTCGCGAAAACCAATGTTCTCAGCCCATGTGGATTTACTCGTCACCCACTCGGCAAACTCTACGAGAATATCTAAGTCGTTACGCATCACCCCTTTAACTTCGGGACGTAATAGTTTGACGACGACTTTTTCTTGTGTCGATTTCAACACTGCTTGATGAACTTGTCCAATCGATCCTGCAGCTAAGGGCTCCATATTGAACTCTGAGAATACATCTTCTACACCAGCAGATAACGATTTCTTTAAAATCGCCGTTACTTGTTCACTGGTTAACGGTTTAACATCTTGCTGTAAAGTCTCTAATTCTTCTATAAAGACCGGTGCAAACAACTCCGTGCGCGTAGATAAAACTTGGCCAAATTTGATGAAAATTCCACCACTTTGTTCTAACGTATCACGAAATGCAATGGCGAAATCGCGGTTGCTTTCTCGGTGACGCGCGTACCTTATCGTGCGTGAAAACCCATTTCTTACGGCGATTTCCACCACTTGGCTCAATCGTTTTTGACGTCGCCAGCGATGGCGTAATCGTTGTACGATGAATTTTTGACCTGTAATCCGTTCTCCTCGCTCACCAATTTCAATTGGATCAAACAATTCAAAGAACAAGTAAAATAGCATGGAAATGAGCAACATACTGCCGACCCAAATGATTGCACTGGCATCTGCGACCGCAAATCCAATGCCTTCGCTTAAAAAGTCAGTGTGACGTAAATAGGAATACCAATAAACAAAAGTTGTTAAACTAACGCCTAATAAAACCGAAAGAATTCTCTTAGTGAAATTAACTTTCGAGCCCATTAAACGCCCGCTGACATAATAGATAAATAATGCGATCACCAATAATTCCAGCAGCATAATGAAATAAATCATGGAAGAGATTCTCCTCTCATTGCTAAACTTTAAACGAATCTAGTATTACTAATCCGATTGTCTAGTTAATAACTCCCGATCACTTATTAGCAACTGGGTTTGGCAGTTTTTTTAGTAGTTCGAGTAAGCCGTTAGGATAAAGAACGGTTTGATTACCTTCTAATTCATCAAGTGATACCCATTTAGCTTTTGTCATTTTGCCATTTTCAAAAACATTAAATGTCTCCTGGTCATAAAGATTAGCTTGTTCTAATTCCACTTCATAAACCAAAGAAATTTCGTGAAAAATTTGATTTTTTAAGGTATAAATATTCTCTAACACATCTACATAACGAACAATCGTAATACCAACACCGAGTTCTTCTTTAAACTCTCTTTGCAATGTTTTAGTCGATCGTTCGCCAAGTTCTATCGTTCCCCCAATTGGGCGATAAAAAGGACCTTCTCCACTTGAATGACGCGCAAATTGCTGTTCTACTAAAACAGAATTACCTCTTCTTAAAATCCCTAACGCGTTAGCTCTAGGTCGCGAATGTCGATTCTTTTTTTCTTCGTAGTCAGCGATAGTAGAAGAAACAATATGGAGTGAATCCCACTCTCCTTTTGACAATGTAACAATGGGATAGTTTTTAGGGAATAGTTGTCGTTTTATATCGTTTGGAGTTACGCCATTTTGATAAAGGTAGATAATTTTTTCTTGTAAGGCCTCTAAATAATGTAGTTTTTGCTCTACTAAAGCACGCCCATTTTTAAGATAGCCGGCATGACTGCAAAAAACAGATTGAAACGGAAGCGCCAATAATTTGCGCAGTGATGTTTTAATCTGTGAGATTGATTCCCCTTTCATCACAACTCGTGTTTTCGGTGATACAAACAAATCTCCAGTAAACAAACGACCCGATTCTGAATGATACAACGCCACGTGATCGTCTGCATGGCCTGGCGTATAGATTACTTGCCATTCAAGCGTGCGCGAATTTATGCATTCATTTAGAACTTGAGTACGAAAAGCTTTGCGATTTCCCCATGTGAGTTGACGATAAGCTGGATAATCGCCATCTTTATCCGTAATTTCTTGACCATATGGATGAATAAAAAATGGAACTTTATAATTTTGTTGAATCCAAGCTGCATTTCCAGTATGGTCTTCATGATGATGCGTTAAAACAACTTGATCAAAAGAAAGCTTGCATAACAGGTCTTTTAGCTCGTCCTGTATTTTCTCAGCGCCAGTATCAATCAGCATACCGTCTACTAAATATAGAAAAACTTTACTACGGGTTTCTTCTAAAATTGCTTCCATACACACAACTTGTTCATGTTCATAAACTTTTAGCATGCTGAATCCCCCCTGAATCATAAACTCTCTTTTCTATTATGATACAGACTTTATCGAGTAGCTGCTATAGCTTTGATCATGTACTTTTAGTGTTATTCACTTTTCTTGTTGACGGGTTTGATTTTATGTGTTAATTCCTTAAGTAGTTTGTTACATATCTTAAGAAATAGAGATGTTATGTCTCTTTAAGTCCCAACTTTATTAGTAAATCGTCAAATTCTTTTTTATTGTTTACAACTATTGGTTTTTCTTGCACCGCTCCTAACTTCATCATAAATTCAGGTTTCATTGTGTCTTCAAAATAGCGGTTCCATTTGAACATTTTCTGCAACATAACAAAACTAGGGTGATAATTGGCTGCTTCCTTCCCTGCTACTTGTTTAATATAGCGAATAATAAACCGTAACGTTCTTGTATGATATGGAATATCTAAAAAGATTACCTGATCTGCTTGATAGATCGCTTTGTCAGTCCACCCAAAATGCACACCTTCGATAATCCAATCAGACTGCTCTAATGCTTCTGAAAACTGGGCATTTCTTATTGATGCATGGTTTCGAACATCCCCCTTTTTGTGACGTTGCCAAACGAAACTATCTGTTTCAAAATGTGGAATCTGTAAATTTTGAGACAATCGACGGGCTAAAGACGTTTTCCCGCTCCCGACAGAACCAATAATATAAATCTTCACGATTCAGCCGCCTTTTTTACACGCTCTATCAATTCCAGAACTTCTTGCTTGCTGCTATTTTGCGCATCAAGCTTAAGTAAAGTTCTGCCGATCAAGTTTGCCCCTCGATTTGAACCACTGTAAACGAATAAAGTTTGATTATGATCTAGCTTTTTAAAAACAAAGCTCAATGTAATTTGAAACAAGCCCGCTGGGACAAAATAAAGGTCTTTTTGTTTAAAGTCAGGTCTATCTACATAACTAGTAACTTCCATCACGTAATTCACTACACGGCCTTTTATGCGGTTTTGTTGTGCGTATTTCGAGCCTACTTGATTAGGGTGTCCTTCGATTAATTGATGCTTTTCAAGTTGAGGCATAATAGTTTGTAGCCTGGCGTCTGAAAACAATGTCCATACATCTTCGATTGATGCGTTAATTAGTTGTTGTTCCGTCCATTCAACCATCCCACCCCACTCTCCTTTTAGCTTTTCAGCGCTTCTTCTTTTACCCGATCCATAAATGTCATGACAGTTTGCTGTCGCGTCTTTTTACTACCAGACAATAACATCACCTTCCCGAGTAAACCTTTGCCTTTATTCAATCCTTCGTAGACGAACGTTGTTTGATTTTCATTTTCTTTCCTCAACGTAAACGAATAAAACACATCGAAACTTTGACCCATTTCAAACTGTGTTTGTTTCAGCTTTTTATCTGACATATCTTCATAGCCAACGGTCTCCACAATATAGGTTTGCAATTGACCGCCTTCGTGATAGCTTTGAGCATGTTTTGCGCCCAATTCATTATTATTGTTTTCGAGTAAAATATGTTCTTCAACTTTTGGCATTAATCGTTTAATGTTTTCGTCTTGGAATAAACGCCATACCTTTTCGATATTTGCGTTAATCGTCATTTCTTCTTTCCATTTAACCATTCGTGCGCCTCCTCGAAATATGTATATTTGTTAGTATCTCATGTGTGATCAGAACATTCACGTCGCTTGTATTAATTCCGCTCATCTTTATAATAAGAAATGAACGGAGTGATTAGATGAAAACTGCAACTATACTTCTATTATTTATCTTAGCCATGCAAGCCATTCTTGCAGCAAACGCGTTGATCTTTGACGGAGTGCTAGGAGATTTAGTGTTTTGGTTCAATTCGTCCTTATTCATGGCTGCATTAGCTGTTTATGTATACCGGATGGACAAAGACAAATCACAGGTTAAAAACAAATAATCAACAGTTAAAACGATCCCACTAATCAAGCATACGACTAGAGGGATCGTTTTATACGCTGAATTTTCACCAGGAAAATACAATAAGTATTTAGACCTTCAACTGGAAGATTAATAAAAGAAGCACCCCAAATCGAAAAGGTTTCAAAAACCTTGTGAATTGGGGTGCTTTTATGTTTTAAATTTAAATTATGAATTCTATACAGCTAATTTTGCTATTTACGTCCCGCTCATCACTTTTTCAAGATGACTAACTTGGTTGTACTTTTCGATCACCCAATTGCGATGATCAAATTGAATATGGCTAAAACAAGCATTCAGCAATCTTGTTTTGCCAGAACCGATTTCACCATTTGATAATGTGCCTAGTAATGCGTTTATGACACCCCCGTGAGAAACGAGTAACACCCGCTTGTTTGGGTAGCGTTCATGAATGGTTTGCAGTCCCGAACTCAAGCGCTCAGCAAACAACTGATTATCTTCTTGGTTTGGATAATGACGATTTGGAAACGTTAATGCCCGCTCCTCGTAAGTCATGCCTTCAGCATCGCCAAAATGCTTTTCTTCAAACTCCGACATCTCAACAAGCGGCAAGTGTAGTTGCTCGTTTATAAGTCTAGCAGTCTCTCTAGCACGTTTGAGAGGACTGGTAATAATAACATCCCAACCAGAACTAGTTAAATAGGTCGCACAAAGCCTGGCTTGTTTCATGCCTTCTGTATTTAAAGGGATATCGGTTTTGCCTTGAATCTTTCCTTGTACATTCCAATCCGTTTCTCCGTGCCTTATTAAACAAATCCTAGTCATCTACTTCACCTCTTTATTTATGCGAATGATTTGACTAGTTTAGCATAAATAAAGAATAGACTCATTAAATAAGCGCTAAAATCCTATCAAGTCAATCAACTGGAAATCATTTAATGTTATTCGATTGCCGCAACCTTTACACGTAAAACTCAATTCAAAGTCGATGGTTTCAGCATAAGCATTTCGGTCAAGTTCTGCTTCAAGTAGTTCTTTACGTTCTTTATCTGTAATTGCTTTCCCGAGCTTAGATACTAAATCATCTTGAATATTTTCAATCACTTGGCTTTTCCAACTGACACCTACTTGAAAGCTTTGCGAATTGGAATGAATGCTTATTTCTCCATTTTGACCAGGCGATCGAAACTTTCCAATCGTTTCGCATTCTTCACAAATAATCTGAATATCCATCTATTCTCCCCCTTTACTAAGCAATTAAAAATATAAATTTATAATTATCTGATTATAAAGAGAAAATGTGGAGAAACTGTCGAGATATTGTTTTTCTTGGTTGCGGGTAGTGAATTGATGGATATATACCTTATGTAAATAGCTACAAAACTTGATTAAACTGACGAAAAAAATCCGCATTTTTAATGGTATCCATTTCAAGGTGTCCCCTTTCATAAATTTCCAAGTCAATACTCTACACATTCACCTCTTCCACTACTTAAATTCAAATAACCCTGGCTTGTTGTTTATACATTATTTAATACCCCGCTTTTAAGGAGTAAAAACTAAAAAAAACAGATCCAAGGTTTCCCTCAGAGCGGTTTTAGTTATGCGATTATTCTTTTTTTCAGTGTCCCAGCAACGAGTGCCGTAACAACAGAACCGATTAAAATAGCTGTAATGTACAGTAGGATGTTCGGTATACCGCCGTCTACTAATCCGATCACAAAGATTCCGCCGTGTGGTGCGCGTAATGCTATATCAAACAACATAACAAGCGCGCCTGTCACGGATGCCCCTGCAACCGTAGCGGGAATCACACGTGCCGGGTCTGCTGCGGCAAACGGGATAACGCCTTCGGTGATAAAGCAAGCGCCGAGAACATAAGCCGTCTTCCCTGCTTCACGTTCGGGTTTTGTAAATTTGTTTTTAAACAAACTTGTGGCTATCGCTAAACCAAGTGGTGGCACCATACCAGCTGCCATAACTGCTGCCATGAAGTTGAAGTTTTCCGCATCTAACATCGCCAGCCCAAATGTGTAAGCTGCTTTGTTGATAGGACCACCCATATCAATCGCCATCATGCCACCTAGTAATAATCCGACAAGTATTAAGTTTGTCCCACCTAAACTTTCAAGGAAAGAAGAAATCCCAGTATATACTTTTGTCAGTTGTGGATTGACTAGCATCATGATAATGCCTGTAATTGCAATTGCAAACACTGGGAAAAACAATACCGGTTTTAATCCTTCTAGAGAGTTAGGCAACCTAGAAAACATTTTCTTCACAAAAAGTGTCACATAACCTGCCAGAAATCCGGCAATCAATCCACCCAAAAATCCAGATCCTCCACTTGCCCCTTCAACACCTGTTACTGTAATGGCGATTAATCCCCCAATCATACCCGGTGCAAACCCAGGACGGTCGGCAATGCTCATTGCGATAAAGCCGGCGAGTACCGGAACCATTAAGAAGAACGCTTTCCCGCCTCCGATGGTGCTTAACATTGCCGCAAATTCATTGTATTCAGGACTATCGGGATTGCCTGCATTGATGCCCCAGAAAAACGAAATAGCAATGAGGATCCCACCACCGACGACAAACGGCAACATATTCGATACACCATTCATTAAATGTTTATAAAAGCCGCCTTTGCTGTCCCCCGCATCCGCGTCTTCTTTAGATTGCACGTGCGTATACGTTGGAGCATCTCCTGTTACCGCTCGGTTTAGTAATTGGTCTGTTTCATAAATCGCTTTCCCCACCGCAGTTTGAATGACCAGCTTGCCGTCAAAACGACTCATTTCCACTTTCGTGTCAGCTGCGACAATAATAGCATCCGCTCCAGCAATGTCTTCAGCAGTCAATCGGTTTTTAGCACCGCTTGAACCGTTTGTTTCCACTTTAATTGAAATGCCCAATTCTTTAGCTCGTTCATTTAATTTTTCTGCGGCCATATATGTATGTGCAATGCCTGTTGGACACGCCGTCACTGCTAAAATCTTCTTTTGTGTGGCGTCTACAGACGTTTGTTCGACTTCATCTTCTGGTTGGTCGACCGCTGCTTCTTTTTTAGAGACAATCTCGACTATTTCTTGTTTTGATTGCGCAGCTAATATATTTCCGCGGAACTTCTCATCCATTAAAAATGTGGCCAGGCGCGACAAAGCCTCGAGATGTTCATCGTTTGCCCCTTCGCTTGCGGCAATCATAAAGAACAAATGACTCGGCTGCCCATCTAGCGATTCAAAATCAAGTCCTTTTGGCGAACGGCCAAACGCAATCGCTGGAAATTTAACTGCAGATGACTTGGCATGAGGAATCGCAATGCCATCACCAATCCCTGTCGTACTCTGACTTTCACGTTCTAAAATGGCTTTTGTGAAAGCTTGTTTATCGGTTAATTTACCGGCACGGTCTAATTGGTTCGCTAATTCTTCCAAAACCTGTTGTTTTGTTTTAGCTGATAAGTCTAAAATGATGGTTTGTTCCGTTAACAGCTGTGTGATTTTCATCCTGTCACATCCTTATCTTCAAATGGGTAAACTTCTATTTGATCGATCAATTTCGTCACATCTTCTTTTTGACATAGATCGGATTGAAAAGCCGTTGCACTGCCACTGGCAACACCAAAACGGAAGGCTTTTGCTGCATCTCCATGTTCTGCGTATGAAGCGATAAATCCAGAGACGACAGAATCTCCAGCTCCAACTGTATTTACGACATTTCCTTTTGGTGCTTTTGCGATAAGCGCAGTTTTCTCAGAGACGAGCATGGCACCATCGCCTCCCATAGATACGACCACGTGTTCAGTGCCACTTGCGACCAATTTGCGGGCATACTCATACACTTCAGTCATACTAGTAATTTCAACTCCAAACAACTCGCCAAGCTCTTGTTGATTGGGCTTAAACAAAAATACAGGTGTATTCAGTAGGCTTTTTAGTATAGGCCCCGACGTATCGAGTACAAACCGAATATTTTTGTTTTCACAAATTCTAGCGAGCTTTAAAAAATAATCTGTTGGAATTGTGTTTGGCAAGGTACCGGCTAACACAAACCAGTCTCCTTTGTTCATGGTGTGAACTTTTGTTAACAAAGCTTGTAACTGATCTGGACCTAACTCAGGCCCTGGACCGTTTAATTCGGTTTCAGTTGCTGATTTGATTTTGACGTTAATGCGCGTAACTTCTGCCGTTTCGATAAAATCTGTTTCCACGCCTTCATTTTTCAAATACTCTTCTATATAACGTCCTGTAAAGCCACCAGCAAATCCGAGCGCTTTGTTTGCGACGCCAAACCGTTTTAATACGCGAGAGACATTTATGCCTTTCCCCCCCGGATAATAATACACACGGTTTGTCCGGTTTAACTTCCCGTTGTCGAATTCAGGTAAATACGCGGTATAATCAATAGAGGGTGCCATGGTGCACGTATAAATCATGATTTCGCCACCTTTACAATTGTCTTTTTTTCGAGTACAGCATTGGCTTCTTGAGTAATTTCATCTACAATTAAGGTGGCATGTTCTAGGTCCATAATTTTAGCAAAGCTGATTTTATTATTTTTGGAGTGATCCGCGAGTACGAACGTCTTTCTCGATAACGAACTTGCCATTTTTTTGACGGCCGCTTCTTCTGGGTCTGGTGTCGTATAGCCATACTCTGGATGAAATCCATTAATACCGAGGAAACACACATCAAACCGGTAGTTCTGCAAAGCTTGAATCGTCTGTGATCCAACAAACGCACCTGTACGAGGTTTCATTAAGCCACCTGTTAAATAGGTGGTAATGCCTTGGTTGTTTAGTGCCTCGACAAGCGTTAAGCCATTTGTCACGACAACAAGGTCTTTATCTTTCAAAAACGGAATCATTTGAAAGGTTGTGGTACCGGCATCTAGATAAACGCTATCGCCTTGGTGTATAAAGGATGCAGCTAACTTCGCAATTTCAATTTTTTCAGTTAATAATTGTGTTGATTTGTCTAAAATGCTCGGTTCTAGCAAGTTTTTTCCAGTGAGCGTTGCGCCGCCGAAAACACGTTCCAACTTTCCGGCGTGTTCAAGGTCGACTAAATCTCTTCGGATCGTTGATTCAGATGCGCCGGTCGATTCAACAAGTTCTTGAATTTTGACTGTTTGTTTTTCTTCTAGTAATTGCATAATAAAGAGATGTCGTTCGTTCGTTAGCACATTTTCACCCTCTTTTTAATAGTTTAAAAGTTCTGTTAAAGAGATAATACTTGAAATCGCTTCCACAATCAATCATAATCATTCATAAGTAATCAAAAAACGTCATTTATATATTAAGAACAATCATAAACCGTCGATAACGGTCACTATTTTGTTCGAAATGACGACACCCATTAAAGGAGGAATTTAATCATGGTAGAAAAACAATTCACAATCACAGATACAGCAGGTATGCATGCACGTCCAGCTTCAGCATTAGTAGGAGCAGTGTCTAAATTCTCATCAGATATCACACTTGAACACAACGGCAAAAAAGTTAATTTGAAATCAATTTTAGGTGTTATGTCTCTAGGTATTCCAAGTGGTTCAGTTGTTACAATTGCAGCTGATGGTGCAGATGAAAACGAAGCGATTGAACAAGTAGGAGCAGTCATGGAAAAAGAAGGGATTTCAAACCAATGACCCAAACAATGTCCGGAATAGCAGCCTCAAATGGAATTGCCATCGCGAAAGCTTTTCGCTTGGAAAATCCGGAATTGAATGTTGATAAACGAACAGTTTCGGATGCAGATAACGAAATAACACGATTAACTTCGGCATTAGAAAAGTCAATTGCTGAATTAGAAGTGATCCAGAAAAAAACAGCTGAACAAATTAGTGAAAAAGAAGCGGCCATCTTTGGCGCTCACCTACTTGTATTAAGCGATCCTGAACTCGTAGGACCGATTACAGAAAAGATCAAAACTGAAAACGTCAATGCAGAATTTGCATTACAAGAAGCAACGGATATGTTTATTGGCATGTTTGAAGCGATGGACAACGAGTATATGAAAGAACGCGCTGCAGATATTCGTGACGTACGTAAACGTGTACTCGCTCACCTATTAGGTGTAACTATTCAAAGCCCAAGCATGATTTCTGATGAAGTGATCATCATTGCGGAAGATTTAACCCCTTCTGATACAGTGCAATTAAATGCGCAGTTTGTGAAAGGTTTTATTACTGATATTGGTGGACGTACTTCCCACTCGGCGATTTTGGCGCGCACTTTGGAAATTCCTGCAGTCGTAGGTGCTAAAAAAGCAATGGCCGATATCCAAAACGGCATGGTGGTTATTGTTGACGGATTAGATGGTATGATTTTAATCGATCCTGAAGACAGCGTTATTGAACAATACAAAAACAAACAAGCGGCCTACGAAGAACAAAAAGCTGAATGGGCTGTTTTGAAAAACGAAGCAACGGTTACGGCTGACGGGCAAGCTGTTGAACTTGGCGCGAATATCGGGACACCTAAAGATATTACAGGTGTTGTCGATAACGGCGGCGAAGCAATTGGCTTGTATCGTACGGAATTTCTTTATATGGGACGCGATTCATTCCCTACTGAAGACGAACAAGTAGAAGCATACGCTGCAGTTTTAAAAGGTATGGAAGGCAAACCAACTGTTGTGCGCACACTTGATATTGGTGGCGACAAAGAATTGTCTTACTTGGATTTACCGAAAGAACTAAATCCATTTCTTGGCTTACGTGCAATTCGTTTATGCTTAGAAATGCCAGATATGTTTAGAACCCAATTGCGTGCACTGTTACGTGCGAGTGTTCATGGCAATTTGAAGATCATGTTCCCTATGATTGCAACGCTTGACGAATTCCGTTCCGCAAAAGCGTTGTTATTAGAAGAAAAAGCGAAGCTTCAAGCTGAAGGCGTAGAAGTAAGCGAAACGATTGAAGTCGGCATCATGGTTGAGATTCCATCAACCGCTGTCATGGCTGATACATTCGCAAAAGAAGTTGATTTCTTCTCGATTGGAACAAATGACTTGATCCAATACACAATGGCTGCAGATCGCATGAATGAAAGCGTGTCGTATTTGTATCAACCATTCAATCCAGCCATTTTGCGTTTAGTCAAAATGGTCATTGATGCTTCTCACCGCGAAGGTAAATGGACGGGCATGTGTGGTGAAATGGCAGGAGATGAAATTGCGATTCCGATTCTTCTAGGTCTTGGCCTTGATGAATTCTCGATGAGTGCTTCATCTATTCTAAAAGCACGCGCACAAATCAGTAAACTGTCAAGAGCTGAAATGGCGCAACATACAGACCGTATCCTAGCACTAGGCACTTCGCAAGAAGTTGAAGACTACGTAAAACAATTGCCAACTAAATAAAAAAATGAGCTAAGGAATCTTTTCCTTAGCTCATTTTTTATGGCGATTCTAATGTTATCCCAAACAAAATAAACATTAGTAAGATTAAGGGTCCAAAAATAGTTACCACGTACTTTCTATTTCTATCCGTTTCAGAAATACATCTTAATACGAAAGCAGGCTTGATTAGGCCAATACAAAATACCGTTATTGATAAAAGAAGTAAAATAAAAAACAAATCCCCCACTTAGTAACCTCCTGTTTATAGTGCATTTGTAAAATTTCTCTGCTAAAAGTATTATGTGTTCTTTTAAAATTTTAAGTTACTATATCTTTCAAAATTCTATAATTGATCCTTTCATAGATTTTTTATACTATGTATATAGATTTACATATATTGTAATAGTTTTCCACTAAAATTACAACTAAGTTTATTGAATGATATTTATTCTATACTTCAATCATATCAATTCAGATGCTATTTTATATTTTATTGAGCGTCATTTTGCGTAAAACTTAATATCCCCTCACTTCTTGTTGAAAAGGATGCAGCGGGTTGTTACATTTTTTTAAATTATGGTAACTCTATATAAATCCTAGTCATTGGACTAGGATTTATATAGAGTTACTTATTAGAAGATTTACATTCACTTAACCTAAATCGGAGATAAAAACAAATAATCTACTTCTTAATAAAAAACTCTTCCAAGACATACGTTTCGATAAGTAATAACACTGAAATAAAATAGGATACTCTCAACAACAGCATGAATCTTGTTGAAGAGAATATCCTTTTAGTTATTTTAATTTATTGCTTTACTTGTCTTACATTAATCATCCAAGTCAAGCTACACATATTCTGAAAGTGAATTTTTAAAAACGTACGACTGCGACAAGTAATGTCAAGCCAATAATGATCACATTAGTAACGATCGCTTTGTATTCTCCACGCTTCGCGTGAAATATCGTCGCAAACACCATAATCAGTAATAAACCTAGAGCCGCTAAGGGGGTTAAAATTGGCGCTATGCCTAAAGCAAGTGGCAGTATTAAGCCAATCCCTCCTAAAACCTCGACCATACCAATAAATGCAATAAAGCCCTTCGAATGATTGCTGACCCACGGCAGTGATTTTTTTGCCTTTTCATATTGTAACTTGGTCGTACCCGCACTAATAAAAAGTAATGCTAATAATCCTTGGATAATCCATAAAGCTATGTTCATTTAATTTCCTCCTTGTTTCGAATCAACTACTAAGGCTATAATAAACCCTAGTAAACTTATTGAGAAGTAGGCACTTTAAAGTGTCATAGTATACAAAAGGATACCTATAGAGGAGGAATTTTAATGGCTACTGAATGTAATGGCGGAATCGAAACAGCTCTTGATTTACTCGTTGGCAAATGGAAACCCGTAATTCTTTTCCACCTAATGAATAATGGCATTTTGCGTTTTAGTGAACTGCAACGCTCAATTCCCGGGATAACTAAAAAAATGCTGACTACCCAATTAAGAGAATTAGAATACCACAATATTGTTAACCGCAAAGTCTATGCGCAAGTCCCACCAAAGGTTGAATACTCAATTACCGAATATGGAAAAGGCTTAGCTCCTACTTTATTGTCTATGCATGAATGGGGTTTTAAACACTTGGAGCACTTAAATAAACTTTATGGCACACACTATGAAGATCAAATTCAAATAAAAAAGAGCTGATACTCACTCTTTTTATCACGATCCAGTTCTTGAAAAAATTTATTGTAATAAACTTTCCTATTAGCCTAGCTATGAATGAAAAAAGATATTAGGTAGATTTATTGAAACTGAATTGATTAACAAAACTAGAAACACCATATGAAATTGCTCTTAAAAAGAAAACTTAAACGCCTAACCAGTTTCCTGGTTAGGCGTTTTTTTGTACAAGAAGATTTACAAGTAAGGCAATAGGAAAACAAAGGTGACAAGCTTATACTTGAACCTCTTGCCTTTTGGTTGGCTGCGATATTTAAATTTTTATTCACTCAAGATACGATCTTGAAGCCTTATAATATAGATATTGAATGCATCAATTTTCTGCAACTTCAATTTTGCTGGTTTTTCTCGGGAATGCAATGGAATCTATGATTTGAATGTAACTTAATTAGGATTAAGTTACATTCAAAACCATAATAAAATGACTACCGGTAGTCAATGAATGAAGGAGATGCGCTGTTTTTTAATAAATGGGGCTACATAGTAAGCAATAAGGAATACACTTATGGACCTGGATTAACTAAAGTCGTAATCTTTTGTGTACGCGAAAGAAAAAAACGCAAACACCTTTTTGAAGCTTTTTAAATTATCACTAGTTGATTATTTCCTTATATTTCTCAATGAAAATAAGGATAATACAAAGGAATGGAAAAGGTTACCTACGGGATTCTCAATCCCTTGGGTAACCTTTTTGAATGTAACCTAATTGCTATTAAGTTACATTCAAATTTGTCGTTCATTACCTATATGATCTCTTTTATTTTTAAAGAACTCCATAACAAGCATATTTATGAATGTGTTTATCGGAATGAAAAATAGTAACGTCACTATACCCATTGAATCAAATAAACCTTCTGTCTGTTTATGAAAAGGTTGAACGTCCAATTTGTAAAGATAAGCCGAAGCAATTGAAAGGATAAGTGCGTTTACAAAAAAGACTGCCAAAATTCTTGTCCATTTATTTGCTTTTTTTTTATCATCCAAATAGCTGCTAGAGAAGAAACAAGTAAAGAAAATAGAATAATTTCTAGAAATACTGGATGCAAATATGTCCCCCCTAGATTGATTTTGTTAGGAAACGAATATAACTTAATTCATGATAAGTTACATTCACGTCCGATTTTTTCAATCGAAATAATTGGCTTAAAATCTACAATCCTAATGGTAATTAAAAATACAAACTTGTAAGTATTAAAGGTAAACAGTCTTTCCAACTTCTTTGTAAGGAGATTTAATTACTTTCGCTTTGGCCCTCCCTTTTTTGAATTTCACATTATTTAACCATTCAACTATTTCAGGCGCAGCAAAATTCGGAATAGATTCTCCTACATCTTCATCTTCTATCCAATATTTCTTATTCTTACTCTCATCGTGGAACCAATTTATCATTTCATCCGCTACTTTATTGATTTTTCGTCCTACCTTGGCTGAGCAAGAAATGTATTGAATCATATCATTGCCAAAATCAAATTTCACAATCATTTTTAACTTCCTTCTTTCCACAAATATAATGTAACTTATTTACTAGTAAGTTACATTCGTTCTCAACTTCTAACATATCTCAATTGATTTACAGGTAATCTGACAATCCATCATAGGGATAACCATTTTAACTTGATAAAGATGGACGTCTTCTACTAATATTTCTCTAATTGAGATGTCATGAAAATAGAAAGCTAAGTCGTGGGGGGATTGTGGAATATCTCCTTTTGCCCCTTCCAGCCAATTATTGAAGATGGTTGAAAAACATTCTTTAAACAGAACGGTATACTCTCTTTCTTCGCCCTCAAAATCGCTTAAACCCATATATTTCATTGTCACTAAATGCTTGGTATGATCATAGTTTAAACCCTTTAATTCTGAATCAATATAGTGAGTAGCCATTAATTTCTCTTCGAGTTCTTGACCACTTAGTTTCAATCTTTATAACCTCCACTTCTAAACTTCAAATCAAAAATGCTGTAATTTTTCGGTTTTGAATGTATAAGATTTATGGAATTATGAATCCCCATTCCCAGAATTTTGATCCCTGTGCGATGATAATTTTTTCAAGCCAATCTTCAAAGGTCATGCCAATGAACATATTATCTTCGAAGTTATAGCCAGTATCCATGACATAAAGATAGCCATTGCCTACCATTTTGTCCGTCACGATCAAATAACAGCCATCATATCCATAAGCAATCGGATACCAGTTATCAGGATAGTCATAGCCAGGGATAGCTCTGTGTTCCAAAACTTCATCTACAGTAAAAAGTTCAAAGCCCCCACCATATTCGGGATGGTTGAAAATAAGTCCCCCATTATGCAAACGAAGAAACTCTTCGTAGTCTTTCGGTACATTAAATGGCAATTTCTTCAGATCTTTTTCTGCTGCCGGAGGATTAAAGAGCACTTCCGCTTTCTCCAAATATCCCTCTTCCTGTTGAATTTCCAAAAGGCCATTTCTATCGAGACGCTTCTTCAAAGCTTCTAAAGTAATTTTTATCTTAGACATCATCTCCCCCTCCCCTCTAATTGCTTCTTTTTATCTTTAAAACTGAATGTAACTTAACTGCACTTAAGTTACATTCAAATCCTAGTCTTTACTCAATTCTTTTCTATACTGCTTAGGTTGTTTTCATATTTTATCTTATGTAACTAAAATCGAAGCTCATACATTAAATATACTTAGAATTTTAAAAAATAGCTAGATAATTCTGGAAATAAAACCATTCGTAAAAGTACACTTTTACAGACAAAAATGTTTGAAACAGCTGTTTTAGAAAGTAAATTTTGTCGCACCACAATTTTTGCTGCAAACATCAAAGCGTAAAAACACCCGCTCACTTTTGTTAAGTAAGCGGGTGTTTAAGATAGTACATAATAAATTTAGCTGTCAATCTAGCTGTGACTTAAAAAGGATTTGTTGCCCACTGACTTGAAGTCGGAATAAATATGCGTGGGTGAAGCTTTAACTGCGCTACCATGTATTCAGCTAAATCTTCAGGCTGCATAAATTTCTCTTTTTCTTGATCGGTTTCCCCTTCTTTAAATGTTAAATCAGTTACTACACGGCTTGGGGTTAACGCAAATACGCGAATATTATGCTTTCGAACTTCTTGTGATAGCGATTCTGTCATTCCTAAAATACCGAATTTAGAAGCGCTATAAGCACTTGATCCAGCGGTTCCTCGCAAACCTGAGCTGGAGGAAATATTGATGATATCTCCCCCGTTTTTTTCAATCAGTTGCGGCAATACTGTACGGGTAACATAGTACATGCCCATTAAATTAACATCTATCATCCGTTTCCACTCTTCTGGCTCTAACTCTAAAAAAGGTCCATATTTACCGATTCCCGCATTATTAATCAATATATCGGCGCTGCCGATTTCACTTGTCAATTTCTCAATGGCTTTTTCTACTTGAGCAAGATCCGAAACATCTGCCACAGCATAAGCGACACGACCGCGCAATGACTTAATTTCTGTAGCTAGTTTAATTAAATCAGCTTCGGTTCGTGCGATTAATCCGACATTGACTCCCTCGTTGACCAAAGCTAAAGCTGTCGCGCGTCCAATCCCTTTACCCGCTCCTGTAATAAATGCTGTTTTCTCTGTTAATAACTGCATATTCTATTTCCACCTCTCGCTTAATTTTCCAAATTTATAGTTGCTTTGCTTATATAGATTCATCTTTAGGATTCTTTTATAATATTTTATTTACCCATAAAAGGTGACGGCATAAACGAGAAGTTACATAAGTTTTTTAGTAAATCACATTTTTCTTTATCTCTGTAAATACAATGAATATACTTATTCATTTCTCGATTTCATTCATTCATAAATATTCACTCAGCGATTTCCCTTCGTCAAGCTCCTTGAATAATATTCATTTTTCGAAGGAACAGTGAAACTCCATTGTATTTACATAGAGGTCAACCTATTTTGAAAACCAATCTTTTTTTACCGAAATAACTAACGCTCTTTCTCCAATTAAAAGACTTTGCCCTGTATCGACTAAAGTTTAGGTTTCTACCTTTATTACATAAGTTCCTCTTGCCCTAACTACCCCAAATTAAACTTTGCAGCCAAATATACGGGTTAGATAATTGGGTCGGTTGTTTTTCAATCATGATTTGCACTCTTTTATGCGCAATGAATCTATTCATCGAGGAGTGATAAGCAAGTACTTTAGTATATAAAAGCTTTTTATATCCATCCATTAAAGTTGCAAATTTTTATTTAAATTCAACTTTTGGGAGTAAGTATCTTTATCTAATAAGTATGGACCTAAACATTTAACAACAGGAAATTGACTTCGCAAGTGTACGACCAGTTCAATAAGATTTTTACATTTAAACGATACCTTTCATCTGGATCGTTTCCAATATGCACCTGTATAGTCTGTTCCGCAATAAATCCTAAGAAAGTAGATGGTTTTGCAATTTTCAAAAATATTACGTACTGTTAAGTAATCTTGAACTATACATTTATAAGTTAGGAGGAACGGTTAAAGTGAATATGCCTGAAAATATTTGGACCGAAAAGCACGTTAAGTCTACACTCCCGATAAGAGATGCAAAAAGTCATAAAAGAAGCTACGGAACAGCTTTGTTAATAGCCGGTACTAAGGATATGCCTGGTGCAGCATTACTTGCAGGACTTGGTGCAATGCGGAGCGGTGTGGGTAAGCTCGTTATTGCGACTGATGCTATAGCGATTGCAATGATTGTCTCTCGATTACCTGAAGCAACATTCTTACCAAACGGTTTAAAGAAAATCGTTAATCGACAAACTCTAATAGATACGTACCGCGCAGCAGCGATTGGTCCAGGTACTGAGCCGAATAGATTAACAGAACAAGCCATTCATGTTCTATTAGAAAGTAATATGCCCGTCGTGTTAGATGCAGGTGCATTAAGCAACCGTGTTTATCCTTCTCGGCAATCACCGACTATATTGACTCCTCACCTAGCTGAGTTTTCACGGATAACAGGGGCTAACGTGCTTGATATACAACATTATCGCTCGTATTATACTACAAAATGGGCAATGAAATTAGGCGTAACGATTGTGTTAAAAGGTCCACACACCGTTATATCTTTTCCTAACGGTGAAACATGGATAAATCCTACGGGTAATAGTGCACTTGCTAAAGGCGGCACAGGAGATACGCTGACAGGTATGATTCTTGGCATGTTGTGTTGTCATTCAAACTGGCAACAAGCAGTATTAAATGCTGTATACCTCCACGGAGCTTGTGCAGATGAATGGATTAAAACACGCTCTGCTCACACGATGCTAGCGCATGAAGTGAGCGACTTGTTACCAGAAGTTTGGGCGAAATTCGAAAATCGTTAAAAAACTGCCGCTCGGTTAGTGATCGTTACTAACTGGGGCGACAGTTTTATATACTGTTTAGTGAGCCCTTAAAAAGCATGCTCTTGTTTAATTTTCTGAAGTAAAGCCGTACAACCTTCAGTGACTAGCTTATACGTTTCGTTAAAATCATCTGTGAAATAAGGATCAGGAACGTCCTTTGAATGATGAGTTACGTCTAAAAAACGAAAAATTTTTGGATGATCTGGCTGTTCTAGCATCGAGCGAATATCTGCTATATTGTTTTCGTCCATCGCAACAATATAGTCAAATCGCTCAAAATCTTTATGCTGGATTTGTCTCCCTTTTAATCCTTTAACTGAAATATTATGGTCTTTTAAAATTTTTAATGTTCCCGGATGCGGATCATTTCCAATATGCCAACTTCCAGTGCCCGTAGATTCTACTTGTATTTTTGAAGATAAATCATCTTTAGTAACTAGCTCTTTAAAAACAGCTTCGGCCATTGGCGAACGACATATATTTCCCAAACAAACAAATAATACGCGGATCATTCGGATTCCCCCTTATTTGGCGAGTTGTATTTTCAGTCATTATAACATCACAAACAAAAGTCGTGGAGGCAATCAATAATATTCAAACACAAAAAACAGCTCGTCCCTTTAAGGAGGAAAGCTGTTTTACACCGACAGTCAAATTTTAAAATGTCTTTTGCCGGTAGATTTATTGCGTACTAATTTTCCTTTGTAAATGACCCACAGCACATATAGGATACCAACAATACTTAACGAAAATAAGGTGACTTGAGAGAAAGTCAAACTTTGCTGCATCAATTTTTCTGTATAGCGGATGCAGTTTAACGTAAGAAGCAATATCGGCAACCATAACCAATTATTAGAAATTGACGCTTCCTCCCTTTTAAGAGTGACCGGCTTTATCTCTGAAAGCTTCTAATCAACTCGACTCTTTATTTTAGCAAAAAAATAGGATAAATAAATAGTTTTTTATTTTTTTATTTTCAGAATGGACTTATTGTTTAAATTTCATATAAAAGCTAGTGGTAACGTGCTCTACACTACCGGCTAACTTTTTTCGTTGTATTTCATACAGCCTTGTAACAAAAAGAAAGGACTGATTTTATTGGAGACTTTATACTTAATCGCGGGCATTTTTGTACTTATCGTATGCATTATCGATTTTACATGGACTACATTATGGATTGATGGCGGAGCGGGACCGGTTACTGATCGTCTATCTTCATCTGTCTGGAGATTCATGAGAAAGATTGGAGGTAATCACTCCAAGTTATTAAGCTTAGCTGGACCGCTCGTATTAAGTACCACATTACTCATGTGGATTGTTTTATTGTGGATAGGCTGGACCTTTACTTTTGCTGGCTTAGAGCAATCCATTTCGCCTTCTCACGGAACAGATCCGATTTCTTGGTTTGACCGCTTTTACTTTGCAGGCTATTTAATATTCACATTAGGAAATGGTGATTTTAGTCCGATGGAAGGAACTGCTCAAATTCTTTCGATTGTCGCAACTGCCACGGGTATGTTGTTTATTACTTTTGGTGTAACTTACTTAATCTCGATTTTAAGTGCCGTGACAATGAAACGGTCTTTAGCTGTTAGCGTTCACGGTCTTGGTGAGTCTGCTGAAGAAATTGCTAGAAGTTCGTGGAATGGTGAAGATTTTCATGATTTGAATCTGTTGCTAGCTAGCTTTTCTGAAAACTTAAGTTCACTCGCTGCTCAACATGCTGCCTATCCTGTTTTACATTATTACCATGCGATCAGCAATACAACCGCAATGCCAACAGCCATCGCGGTGTTAGATGAAAGTTTAAGTATCATTAAGCTAGCGGTTCCAGAAAAGCATCACCCAAACCAACTTATTTTGAAAGAAATGCGTTCTAGTATCGATCAATATTTAGAAACGCTTGAACAATCGTTTTTCAAACCATCTGAACAAGTCCCTCCTCTTCCGGATTTTATTTCACTCCATGAAGAAGGGATTCCTTTAATACTAGAAAAAGAATATACATCAGCTTACAAAAAAATTGAAACTCGCCGAAGAAAATTACTCGGTGGTCTCGAGGCAGATGGTCGCCCTTGGCCGTCAAATTAATAAAATCAAAAGCGGTCGCAGCTTTCTTCTGCGACCGCTTTCGATTTCCTGCATATCTTTTGTTATAAAGGTGTCTTACTTGGTATAATTATAGACAAAAAACAGAAAATTCTTTCACCTGAAAGGGGCACTTTTTTGATCCATTCAATTTCACTCGACTCGACTCATTTTCATTCGTCTTTTAATCGTGACTACCAACCGATTTTGACCATTAATTCAGGAGATACAATTCAATTAAAAACAATCGACATTGAATGGGGGTACTCAGCAACTTCTGGCGAAGAACAAACATTATATACTTCCAGAGAAAATGAAGAAAAACTTATTCATCCAATTATTGGTCCCATTGCAATTGAAGGCGCTAAACCTGGAATGGTATTAGAAGTTCGAATCAATAAGCTAGTTCCTGGTTGGTATGGTCGCAACTGGGCAGGTGGATTACCAGCTTGGCAAAACGATGCTCTTGGCATTACAACAAGTGCTCGTCTACAATTGGATTGGCTATTAGATGCCGCTCGATTGACTGGGAGTTGTAAGGTTGGGGATCAAGAGTTCCGGGTTGACTTATCTCCTTTTCTTGGACTTATGGCCGTCGCACCGGGTGAAGCTGGTACTTATTCCACCAAACCGCCTAGCTATTTTGGTGGAAACATCGACTGCAAAGAGCTAGTAGCCGGAAGTAGTTTGTATTTACCGATTTCGGTGGAAGGTGCCAATTTTTCATTAGGTGATGGTCATGCTCTACAAGGTGATGGTGAAAGTTCGGGTACTGCCATCGAATGCCCAATGGACTTAGTAGATATTACATTGATTTTGCACGAAGATATGCATTTATCCATGCCACGTGCGAATACTCCAGCCGGATGGATTACTTTTGGATTTAACGAGGATCTCGACAGTGCTGCGGCTGTCGCTTTAGCTGAAATGGTATCGTTTATGGAGAAGTTCTACGGCGTCACACGTACAGAAGCTGCTGCCCTATCGAGTGTGGCGGTTGATCTTCACGTTACACAAGTCGTCAATGACGTTAAAGGAATACATGCCATCTTGCCTCATGGCGTACTACGCTAATGAACCTTTCTGAAAATTTTATATGAGGCCTCTCGTAAATAGAGAAAGAGGTGATGACAATGCACAAGAAAAAATCTACTATCGCTTTGTGGTTCTTGTTAATCTTTACATTGTTTCCCGTACAGGCATTAGCTGTTGAGTATTCGATTTCTAATGTAACGATTGATGCCCAAGTAAACGCCGACGGCACCGTTGATGTTACCGAAAACCATACGTATGCGTTTGAAGGTGAATTTAATGGCATTACGCGCGAAATCATTCCAAAAGACGGTACCTCAATTCAACAGCTGAGCGCTACAGAAAACAACCAGAGATTAAAGGTCGAGCGACAAGGAGATTTATACAAGATCTTCCGTAAAGGTGAAGACAAAACCATTACAATCGAAATACATTATGAGATTGTAAATGCGGTTGAAAAATTTGAAGATGGTGCACAATTTTATTGGGCATTTTTTGATGACCGCAATGACAGTGATTACAAACAATTAACGATTACTGTCCGCCCACCCGCTTCTGCAAAAAACGTAGATTTTATCGGTTACAATCAAGCTTACAAAACAGCTAGCTTACAAAATGGCGGAACAGTGCGCTTTGACATGGGAACAGTTCCCGCGGGGTCTAATGGCGATATCCGTATTGTTTTTGATAGCGAGTTGTTTCCAGGTATAGCTCAACAAGACGGAACTATCCGCTCAGAAATAACAGGTGAAAAAGAACGATTAGAAACAGATGCAATCGCTTTTTCGGCAAAACAACACAATAGTCGGATTACTGGAAACTTTTTCGTTGCAGCTGCTAGTGCGTTTTTGATAGCACTTTTTGGCTGGTCGTGGAAGCAAGCACGTCAAACAAAGCTCCAGGCAAAACCTAATACGGCTAAGTTTTATGTACCAAAACAAAAAATGAGTATTCCGGCAACGTTGTTCTTCACCACCTCTTCTATTTTAACGCCAGCTGTCACAGCAGCCGCTTTAATGGAACTGGTACGCAAAAAGAACATTGAGCAACTTTCTGAAGACACTTTTAAATTATTAAATCGTCGCACTGACTATGTACATGAAGAAAAGTTATTGGAATTGCTGTTTGATAAAACCGGTGATGGTGAAATTTTTGAAACAAAAGATCTTGAAAATTACACGAAAAATGAGTTAAATCACTCTTCTTATAACGATTCAATCTCTGCTTGGCGACAAAATGTTGCCGAAGAAGTCAGCCAGCATAATTTACACGACAAGCAAGTCTTTCTTCGAAGTGCTACTGGATTTATCGGCATAGCGCTATTTGCCGCTTCAATTTATTTCGGGTTATACGCGCTTTTCCCGTTAATGATTATCTCGATTATTAACGGTATTTTCTTTATCGCTTTTTGTTTTTACTCACCGATAACTTACGAAGGCCACGTAATCCGGGAAGAATGGAAACAGTTGCAAAAAGCAATGGAAAACTTAGAACAATCGCAATGGGATTTGTTGACGCAAGATGAAAAAATGCGAGCTTTTAGCTATCTTCTGGGAACAGAAGAAAAATCAGCAAACATAAAAACGCAGAGCTTTACAAATGCCTATAGCGATACGGCTTTTGCAAACTTTGGCTTGTTTTACAACCCTGTTCTGCTGACCGGGCTATTTCTTGCTGCGAATGCTCATACTACTGCATCAGCTAGTGGCGTGGACGCTATTACTGGTGGCGGTGGTATTGCTGGCGGTGGCGGCGGCTCTGGAGCATTTTAATCGTTACACGCAACGGCTGAGGATTTTCTTAGCCGTTTTTGTTTTGTTTGAGAGTTCTTAGGGAACTAAAAATCAAAAGACAATTTTAATAACTGGAGGAATTTTACTATGTTGACAAAAAACTCGGCTTTATTAACAAAAGACGATTTTACATTACGGACAGACTTGCCTGAATGGCTGTTAGCTGAATACAAAACCTTTCATGAAATCGTAACTGATAAAACCTTTCCTTGTTATTTTGGAATGAATGGCGAGTTAAAAGGTGAATTGCGATATGCTTATATTACTCAAGATGATTGGAGCAATTTACCAGCGGCTGTTGAGTCGTTCTTAACTATGTTTAACGACCCAAAACATAAACGTCATGGTTTATTTGTTTTTGTAGAACCGTTTGAAAAAGAAGTTGCACTCGACGCCTACCGAAAACAGTTTTGGGATATCCTACAATTTTTGCATGATGAAGATGATTCAGAATGGCCAGTAGACGCACCGCGTGACCCAGATCATTATTTATGGGATTTTACCTTTAAAGGCGAACCAATCTTTGTCTTTGGCAATACCCCTGCTTATAAACAGCGCAAAACGCGTGACCTTGGAAACGCCATGGTTCTAGGTTTTCAGCCTCGTCGTATTTTTGAAGGGTTGAAAGGCACTGAAAAAGGAGGCGTTATGTCACGTGAAAAAGTCCGTCAGCGAGTAGAAGCGTGGGATCACTTACCGACTCACCCCGATATAAGCCATTTTGGTGACCCTGATCACAACGAATGGAAACAGTTTTTTATTGGAGACGATAGCGAACCAATCAAAGGAAAATGTCCTTTTACCCATAAAGAGATGAAATAATATTTTACCTTAAACACAAAAGAGCCTTACCGGTATTAACGGTAAGGCTCTTTTGCTAAGAATAGACACTCTCATACTTACAAAGCACGCACTGTAGCTCTCTCAAATAGCTCGACATCTCGATTTACATGAAATGATTCCTGCTGATTGTAAATAACCAAATCAAATAATCGCTTGATAGCCTCTTGACCTAAATTTGCCAAACTATCAGATGTCCCAACTGACGTCAAAGCAAGCGCTGAATGTTGTGCCATTTCTGAATTCCCAATCCCAACGATGCTGATGTCATCCGGGATTTGATAACCTGCTTCCTTGTAAAAATCCATAAATTGTAAAGCTATTTCATCTGTAGCCGCTACAATTGCGGTGGGTTTTTTCTTCAAGGCTTGCAGGTTTTCAAATGCTTCAAATAAAGAAAACTTATCTAAGTTTGTTACCACTAATCTTTTTTTGCGGATTTTATAATTAGCTTCTTGTAAGGCTTGTACAAATCCAATAAAGCGATCTTTCGTAGATGGGCTGCTTAACGTACCACCTATCCAAGCAATTTCTAAATGACTAGCATTAATTAAGTGCGTAGTAGCCAAATAACCCGCTTCGATATCGTTCAGTCCAATAGAATGTTGGCTTGTTATACCACTTGAATTTAATGCAACAAACGGAATAGTTGAATCAATTAATTTCTCATGGGCTACTTTATCAAGTAAAGTAGAAATTATAATGATGCCATCTGGTTTGCTTGACAGCACAGTTTCATAAGTTTCAAGTTCACGAGATCTAGTAATAAAATGAATCGTTACTTGATAGCCTTGTTCTTGCGCAGTGCGAGTAATTGCAGGAATCGCATTTACATATATCGCATCATCTATTGCACTCACAATTAAGGTAATCGTTTTTGTTTTTACCATAGGAACCGCTATTTGTTCGAATGCCTCTGCTGAATAACCTAATTCATTCACAGCATTCATAACTCTTTCGTAAGTTGCTCTTTTAACCTGGTCAGGTTTATTCAAAACACGTGAAACTGTAGTTTGTGAGACTCCTGCATATTTCGCTACATCTGTAGTAGAAACCATTCTTACCAACCTACTTTCTTATTAATTTTTGTTACTACATATATTTGAGTAAAGTTATTCATTCGTCAACTATATCACAGCCATTCATTTCATGCACAATAAATATTCATAAAATAAATGAGTATGGTTATATTCATTTTGAAGGAGTTTTTTTATTCATGAATAAAAATAAGTACTTAAGTCGATTTTACACGAAACTGAACGTAGATATTAACATTGATACACTCGCTGAACTACAATCTCTTCATATGCAACATATTCCTTTTGAAAATTTGGATGTTATTCGCCGGACACCGATTTACTTGAATTTAGAAAGTATATATAAAAAAGTCGTTAATCGCCACCGTGGTGGATATTGTTATGAATTAAATGGTTTATTTCATTGGCTTTTGACCGAGCTTGGTTATAATGCAAAATTAGTAGCAGCTACCGTTCAGAAACCCGATGGTACATGGGCAAAAGCTGATACGCATGCTGCAATTATTGTAGACCTTAACGAGACATATTTAGTGGACGTGGGGTTTGGTGACTCAACTCTGTATCCAGTTTCACTAAGTGAGAGACCACATACAGATCATAGTGGGACATATCATATTGAATCTCGTGGAGACGGGTTTTATGATCTACTGCGTAACATTGATGACAATGAAAGAACGTTATATCGATTTTCTACTACAGAAAAACAACTTATCGATTTTCACGAAGGCTGTGTTTATAATCAAGTGTCGAAAAGCTCTACTTTTACACACGATGACTTAGTAACAATTGCCACTCCAAGAGGAAGAATTACGTTGTCTGGTACTCAATTCATTCAATCCGATAGAGATAAGAAATTAAAGAAGGATTTAACTGCTGAGGAAAAGCAACTTGTCCTCAAAACAGCATTTGGTATTTATCCAGAATCGTTAAATTAGTATATATTATTTTAGATTAAAAAAATCCACGCTTCTAAAGCGTGGATTTTTTAGGGTTATTTGAACACTTCTGGATAAACTGTTTTAGCGACTAGTTCAACGGCTTCCCCAATTCTTGGTCCAGGACGTGAGGTAATATCTGAATCTAGGTAAAAGACTTGATCGTTTTTGATCGCATCAATATCCCCCCAACCTTCTCGTGCTTTTATTTCTTCAATTGGATCTTCTGTATAAGATACGGTCGTAGTAATGGTTTTCGGGTTGCGCTTGATTACTTCCTCTTCCGAAATTTTTGGCCATCCTTCAAGGTCACCAAAAAGATTTTCCACATTCGCGTGATTCAAAATTTCTTGTTGGAAGGTTTTTTGACCTGTTGTGTAAAGTTCTGGAGAAGGACTAATTTCGAAATACAATTGTTTTTTCTCGTCAACTGCTTCTACTTTATTTTGCACTTCTTCAATTTGTTGCTGAATCGAGCGATTTAACTCTTCCCCTTTGTCCTCTAGACCCATAACGGTAGAGATTTGTTCAATATCACCATACACATCTTCAAAAGATTGAGCAGATTCGATAACAAAGACAGCTATTCCTGCAGTTTCTAATTCTTCGTATCCAGTAGGTGCACCTGTCGAGTACCCAATTACCACATCCGGTTCTAATTCAATAATACGTTCCGCATTAAAGACAACAGAGTCCGAAACGCGCTCAACTTCAGCCGCTTCTGCTGGATAATTATCGTAATCAGTCGCTCCAATTACTTTTTCGCCTGCTCCGATTTCATATAAAATTTCGGTATTACTTGGGATTAAAGATACAACTGTTTCTGGTACTGTTTCGAACGTTAATTCATTGTCTAAATCATCGATAACAGTATAACTTGTTTGTTTTTCAACTTCGGTTGCCGAATCTGTTTCTACTTCTTCCGTTACATCAGATTGACAAGCTCCTAGCGTTAAAGCAATTGTTCCAATCGTTAAATACTTGAATAATGAAATTTTCATCATTTATTGGCCACTTCTTTCTTTTTAGGTCTTGTTGGATAAGATTTACTAACAAAAGGTATTTCTTCAATACCTTGATATTGATTAATATATACGGCCATTGTAAAAAGGACATTAGCTAAAAGGTGAGTATAATTGAACAAAATTTCCGGTACATCTCGTTCTAAACTCACTATGTGTAACGCACGTACTGACTTTTTGGCTTCACTTCGACAAACATGCAACACACACGCGGCAT
This sequence comes from Planococcus sp. PAMC 21323, assembly GCF_000785555.1. Lineage (NCBI taxonomy): Bacteria > Bacillati > Bacillota > Bacilli > Caryophanales > Caryophanaceae > Planococcus > Planococcus sp. PAMC 21323. The sequence goes on from NZ_CP009129.1 coordinate 1,561,684, forward strand.
GAGTACCTTGAGGTAAAACAAAATTGCCGATTTTATCTTTTGTGCAGTTTACATAATAATCATACATATTACTTAGTTGGTTTAAATCATCTTCTTGGATGGCTATTTTGCCACGTACAGAGCCATTTAAATGATAGACTTTCGGTTGAAGTATTTGTAAATCTCGCTGTACTACAGTTATGTCTTTAGTTAAGGATAGTGCTTCTCCAATACGTGTGGTCAAGGAATCCGTTCTAATTTCAAAATCTACTGTAGACGCGGCTTCACGCATAAATGGATAGCAAAGATACCTCATGTCTTTTTTCATCTCTTCACCTCACTTTTGTTTGGTGAAAATCGCTGCATTGAACGCTCTCGAAAACAACAAAAAGCCGCCCTCAAAAGAGGACGGCGGCATAGCTATTTAAAGACATATTTTATCAGTCAAAAATAGAAACGTTGCCGTATGATCCTCTTATCTTCCGAAGAGTAAAAATACGTTCAAAAAAAGGTAGGTCTCCTGGCTTGTGCGTTGTTTTACTTTAAGAACCTTCCCATTTAGTTAACCTAAACAGTGGCATTTTCTTATTTCATACGCACTTACAGTTGCGGAAACAGCCTCGGAATTTAACCGAGTTCCCTGTTATGCTGACGAAGCAGCACCTTTTTTCTGCATGATTATTCACTTGCTTTCAGTGTATCATATTTCATAAGACAAAAGACATACAGGAAATCATTTATTCCTGATCTATCAACAATTTTATCTTCCTCGGTTCTGCAAAAACAATTCGTTTATGCCACCTGAAATAGGTAGCGTGTTCGGGAGATACCGATATTTTCATCCCTTTTCTTAAGCGGTAGATTGGAAACTGATCTTCTGGAATCTTCTTAGAGATATGAAGTCGTCCTCCACCGGTAAAAGCAATATGTCCGGCAGAATACAATGCGCTATGGTTGGCGCAAAGCACTACCCCATTATAGGGGTCTAGTCGTTCGACATCAGAGCTGTCTTTCCATGGTTTAGCATGCGTTGCTCGCAATACATCACTAATTGCTATTCCACAAAGCGGACACTCTCCATTCCAAAGTGGCAATAAACTTTCTCTGAATTGCTGTTTGCCTCTACGCATCTTTGTTTTAATTTCAAGTTCGGCTTCCGCGATTAAGCTGAGTAACGGATTGTACTCAGTTTTTTTAATCACTTCCATCGATAATTCCAATTGTTCTACTTCTACCGTAAAAATGTTTAACGAACTAATCAATTCTAAAAACTTTATTGCCAATTCTTCGTTACATGGATATAAATAACCCGAGTTTCCACCAGCATCTTCTTGGAACGCTGAATATTTTACCGGCAATAAAGGTTCGATTTCTTTAAAGAACGCTTTAATCGGTAATGGATTTTCTAATTCTCGGTAAACCGTGTAAGCTATGAACGCCTCTTCATAGCCTCTAGATTGATCTTCGAGTTTTTTTAGTTTAGCCCCTTTTATACAATCCTCACGTACGCGACTAATGGCAACGACAAATCCTTTAACATAATGAAAGACAAGATCGCCTTTTTTCACTTCTTGCATTCGATTCCATGAATGTGGAACCATCCCGGACTTATCTACCTGAGGTGTCCAAAGCACACCGGCATTCTGTTCAGCATGATAAGTCTCTCCTTGCATAACGATAAAACTATTCATAACTGCCTCCTAATAATGGTCATACTTTATTTACTTTATATGTAGTAAAATCTATTATGCTATAGTAGTTTACACTTTCTATTTTAACCTAAATATTAAACTTATGCTTTCTCAAATCTTTAGTCAAAAAAAACAACCACTTGAATCAGTGGCTGTTTTTATGCTTCGATCGCTTCTATTTGCGTTACTTCATCAAAAATCGTAACTTGATTTCTACCGCTCCGCTTGGATTGGAACAACGCCTTATCTGCTTCACCAATAAGTTGGTCTAAGGTTTTATCCGCTGAGCTTAAGCTAACTCCCAAGGAAACCGTCAAATTCCCTTTTGGTTGTAATTGTTGTCCATCAAATGGATATTTTTCGATAGCTGAGCGAACTTTATCTGCTATTTCTAAGGTTATGTCCTCACCAAATGGCTGAGTAATACATAGTATAAATTCCTCTCCACCATAACGTGCTACATAGTCATTTGGACGAATATTGTCTTTCATCAATTGACCAATTGAGCGTAAGACAGTATCCCCTTTTTGATGACCATGTGTATCGTTATAGGTTTTAAAAGAGTCAACATCTAACATAATAATAGCCAGTGGAACATCTTTAGAAATCAACTTTTGAATTTCTGCTCTGAAAAAACGCATATTGGGCAGCTGTGTCAGTGGATCTTGATTAGAGTTAATCTCCAGTTCTTTTCGTAACAAGATATGATGAATTTCGCCATTTGACATTAAGCCCATTACGAGTACAGCTATAGCAGCGAATGCAGACATTAACAATATAATAGATAGCGGTGCCGGCGTAGAAACAAACATAAAGATAGATTTCACTACCTCAAAGACTAAGAGACCTATCATCATTCGTTTAATATCAAGTACTGCAAAAAACTTGTTCGTTTTTAGCTTGTTGCGAAATAAACTTCCCACTAAGACTGGTAAAACAATTGACTGCAAAATTCCGATTATCACTGTTGGACCACCAAGAGATAGGCGATAAATAGATGGGAAAATTGCAGATAATATCCCTAGTTTCCAGCCGCCTACATAAGAAATAAAATAAAGTGCTACTTCTCGCAAATCAAGCCTCATACCCATATAAAAATAAGGTTTGTACATAACTGAAAATGTCAAAAAGCTAGTAAATGCAACAATTAATAACATCAGTCGCTTTGATTCAGTCAATTCAGGGAATAATAATTCCTTTGTTTTTAATGCTAAATACAATAATGCAATAATTAATGCCATATTCTCGAGAAAGAAAAAAAGCATCGTCCCCATTCAAACAACTCCTAAAAATCTATACTAATAACATTTTACAATTTATATGTCAAAAAATATAGATAAAACACAATATTATACAAGAATCTACTTAAAAAAACCTCTTTGGCCATCACTTTCGTGAATAGCTAGAGAGGGTTATTGGATTGAGGCATGTTTCAATAGTTTAGCCATGTATAATTCGTTAGCATATTCTCCGTCCATGCAAATTGAATCACGTTTGACTCCTTCTACGATAAAGCCCATTTTTTTATACAAAGCAATAGCTGCTGTATTTTTCTCTAGTACGGTCAATTCAATGCGATGAAGCATTTTGTCAATCGCCCAGGTCTCCACTGCCCGCAATAACTGAGTTCCCGTTCCTTTGGCCCTACAGTGCTGATGAACGCCTATCACGAGGTAAACCGAATGCTGTTTTCGTTTTACCGTATCTCCTATAGCGAATAAATAACCTATTAAGTCAGTTTGTTCTTCCGCTACAAATACGACTGTCTCTTCGCTTGAACTAGTGAGGCGTTTTTCAAGTTGTTCACTTGTCGTTTGTCGTTCGCCTGGTTCATATAACATATGCTTCGACTCTTCTACATGTTTCATTAGAACGATCAGTCGCTCCGCATCCGTTGGAATTGCTTTTCTAATAATCATGACTTTTCTCCTTACATTATGATATGGCTTCTGTTCTGACTTGCTCTTTTTTAGATTTTCTAACAAACAAACCTGTATAAACAAGTAATGTACCAATCATCAACAATACGCCCATATAGACAGACATCATGGTTGGAATAAGAAATGCACCAATAATAATAGTTAATCGTGCTAACATATCTGCACCGCTAAATGAAATATTAGAAAAAGCGGAATACGAACCTCTTTTATCTTCTGGAATCATGTTAGCGATTTCTGCATTACGAACAGGTGAATAAACCAATTCACCAATTGTTCCAATAAAATTAAACAGTATTAATAAATACCAACTATTCGCTGAAGTGATTGTGACATAGCCTATGCTGTATAGAAAAAGACCTGCTAACAATACGTGCCGCTTAGCATAACGATCTGTGTATTTGTTTACTATAAATGTCAAAAAAACGACGAGCAACATGTTTTGGATATTCAACAAACTTAACATGCGAACACCCGCAACTGCAAAATCACCTATCATAAATGTCTCAAAGCTTTCAGCCAGTCGAACACCTATATAACTATTCAACGAGAATTCTGCTGAGAAAATAAACATAGAACCAATCACTACTTTAACAAAAGGACGATCTTGAAATGCAACTTTGTAGTTTTGCATTAAATCGATCACTACGTTTTGGTGTCGTTTTTTCAAGGTTTGAACTTGTTCAACTTTTAGCCAAATGTGATAAGCAATTGGCAAGCAAGCAGAAGTCACAGTTAACATGATAAATAATTCGATTTGATGATTTAAATACAATAATCCTCCGAGTGCAGCACCAATCGCCATTGATAAGTTAACAAGCCAGTAATCAACTGCATAAATTGCTTTGCGATTTTCTGGTGTCGTTGAATCGATAATGATTGCATGCATCGCTGGACGCCCTATGCTACTTGTAACAATAAATAAGACATATGCCAGTGCAAACAAGCCAATCCATCTATCTGTCGGAAACAGACTCACTGCCATTAGTAAAAACATAATTGCACTCAGTGAAGATGTCATCACTAACACTATTTTTCTAGGAAAGCGATCTGAAATATACCCCCCGATCATATTAACAAAAAAGCCAATAAATACAGTAATGATCAAAAATGATCCTGCCCACACTTTACTCATTTCCTGTGCAAAGAAAAGAGCCATGAATGGCATAACAGCTGATGCGACTGCCCGATTAAAAAATGAAGTGATCAAACGAACTTTAATATTTTGTGGATAGTCTTTCCATTTCATCTTGTCAGCCCCCTTTGTCTTATGTATATTAAACTAGACAATAAAAACTAAAAATAGACAATTTTTAAAAATATGTCCACTTTTAGGAGGAGGTATTATGGAACGTACTCTTTTAGCCTTGTGGCATGCTGTCCCTTCTGGAAATATTAAACAAGCCCAATTAGCTGATCAACTCGGACTAAGTAGCAAACAAACAGCACGCCTTCTTCGGAAATGGGCAGAAGAAGGATGGTTCACCTTTACTGCTGGACGTGGAAGAGGTAACTCTTCTTATATTCAATGGCATATGCATGTGGAAGAACTTTATGAACAACAAATGGTTCAATTAATTAAAGAGAAATCTATAGAAACTGCTAGTAAGTATTTATTATTTGACTGGTCTCCGGTAGTTAAGCAGCGTCTATTACATCTACTTCGCTCTAATTTTGGTTATGTTCAAAATAGAGTAGATCAAATCGATAAACTTATCATTCCAAGAAAATATCCTATATTAACACTTCATCCGTTATACGCTTCAGATATTCATAGCGCTAATATGGTCGCAAATGTATATAGCCGTCTCGTAACTGTAGACGAAAGTGGTTCTGTAACGCCAGAACTTGCGCATAGTTGGGATTTAACTAAAAATCATGTTCGCTTGTATTTGAGAAAGGAAATTTTTTTTCACGATGGTTCTTATTTAACAGCAATAGATGTCGCTAACTGTTTAGATCGATTACGAAACGACTCTTCTTATGCCGATCTATGGAAACCCATTGAGTCAATTTCAACCAGTGGCCCCCATATAATTGATATTTCTTTTCCAAATGGTTGCAGCTATTGTTTACAAATGCTTGGCATGATCAATGCCAGCATATATAAAGAAACATCTCAACAAACAATTGGTTCAGGCAGCTTTTATGTGTCAGAAAACAATGAACAAAAAACGACTTTACACGCATTTAGTAATTATTTTCAACAACGTCCTTTGATTGATGTGGTTGAATTTATACAGGTATCAGGCGACTTCGATGTTGCTTATCGTTCTTCTTGTGAGTTGACAGAAGAGACTTTTCAAGTTGAAAGTGATTCAGGATTTGGTGTCGTGATTATTAATGCGTTTAAAAATTCACCCATTAGAAACAAAGAAATTCGTGACTATATTCACTACGCGATTGCGAAACACCGTCATAAGATAGGCCAGTTCCATACCCGTGCGATAGCCAATCATAAAAGTTGCTTGATTGGACAGGAGCAACATCCATTTGTGTTACCTCCTTCTAACCGTCCAAACTTTGAACATCCTTTAATCATCAAAGCTGCAAACTATACAGACGGCGCAACGCGTTGGCTGAAAGAATCACTAGAAAGTGAAGGAATTCCTATTGAGATACAATGGATGTCTTTCAAAGAAAAGTTAACAGACGTAAACGCTGATCAAAAAGCTGATCTTTTTGTGCATGGTGAGGTATTCGAGATGAATCAAAATTTTTCATTTTTTTACTTTCTTGCCAATGGAAATTCGCCTTTAGCTACCATCATGAAGTCTCAGCCACTATTCAATAATTACTTAGAGCAATACGCCACTACTCCTTTTGAAGACTGGACAGCATTAAACCTAAAGGTTGAACAAGACTTAATCGCTTCATCCATTATGCTACCCCTTTATTATGAAAAGCGTCACATTCCATTTTCTATTGATGTGATGGATCTTACTCTTAGTCATTTTGGCTTCGTGGATTTCTCTAAATTATGGGTTCGTCCATTTAGTCAAACTTAATAAAAAAACAAGGCCATTACGCATATTGCGTAATGGCCTTGTTTTTTAAAGTACGTTTAAATTGATTGTTAAAATAAGATACAGACTTAAGCTAAGAAAGTTGAACAGCACAAGGTTCAATTTTAAATCACCTTTAATACCGATTAGCGCTGAAACTAAACCGACAACACTTAATAAGCTTGGCAATTGTGGATGAACATTTAACAAAAATTCAAGGGGTCCTTGGAACCAATGAATAGCCGCTAAAGTTAACGGGAGCAAAGTCAGAAGACAAATACTTGCTGAAATGCACGAGAAGCATTTCTCATTCATAAGAACACCACCTTTACCTGTTCATTCTTATTGCCATGGCATCGACAGTTGAAAATCTCTTAGCTTTTGAAACAGCAAATTCTAAATCCATTTTTAATGAAATATTGTTTCTATATTCAAAAAATAAAAAATCTATAGTTTTATGTACAATATGAATAAAGTCTTTAAACCTATATAACTTCCTTTTTAAACGGAGTTTTAGTAAACTCCTATCACTATTAGACTACATTCATTTCTACACTTTGTAAACATAAATTTACTAATTTAATATTTTTAACGTAAATTTAAAGGAAATCTACACTTTTATTCGTAAATATGAAAGTTGATTCATAAAAAAGAACCCTCAAAGGGCTCTATAGTGTTAAATCAAATTTTTCTAGCAAATCTTTTAAGGCTGGTCTACTATTCCCATCTCGACCCACGACAGCTTCAGCTGTTATTAACGAATTTAAAACTGCTTCTTCCGTAGCTTCTCCAACGGCTCTAAATGCCTCATCTATATCTTGTTCGTGTATGGTTTTAATTGCTAAAGATTTTTCCGGTTTGTAGTGTGGAATTTTATTGGCAGTTGAGAAACCGATTACAATTTCCCCACTTCCATTAGTGATGATGGAACCTGTTCGTGAAAGTCCAGTGACAGATCGTTTCAATATGCGATTGAGTTGACGCTCTGAAACAGGTAAATCGGTAGCTACAATGATCATGATTGAGCCTTTATCTTGTTCTTCGAGTGATTGCAAGATTTGTTTTTTTAATTCTTTCCCAATCACTTTTCCCTGAATAGTTAAATCACTTAGCATGCCAAAGTTTGATAGCACTAATACACCTATAGTATAGCTTGCATCGGTTAATTCTACTATACGTGAAGCCGACCCTATTCCGCCTTTAAGTGAATAACATAGCATGCCTCTACCCGCACCAATAGCTCCTTCTTCAAATTCTTCACTAGTTGTATCAAGTGCACGTCGTACATGTTCTTCTTTAACAAAGCGGCCTCGTACATCATTTAAAATCATGTCATTGCATTCTCCAACAACCGGATTAACGGTACCAGTTGTACTTCCAATATCCTCATTGTTTTCAAGCATATAATCAATAATGGCATTAGCAGCTGTTCCGACATTTAACGTATTTGTTAACACGATGGGTGTTTCGAGAACACCCAGTTCAGCCAATTGAATGGTACCCATTGTTTTACCAAAACCGTTTATAACATGACTCGAAGCAATTAATTTTTCATGAAATACATCACTTTGATGAGGCTTTATTGCAGTGACACCTGTTTGCATATTGCCTTCACTTAACGTCACGTGCCCTACTGTTACACCTGTTACATCTGTTATGGCATTTCTCTTCCCTGTCTTCAATGTACCAATTTTTACACCGTAATCTCGAATTCGCTTCTGATTTTTCAAATCCCCACTCCTCGATCTCTTTTTTATACAAACAATCTCTTCATTATCATACAACTAGCAATGCGTTAGATATAGCGTTTTTTGCATATACTGTCTATTTTCCTGTTAGTTAAATCTTCATGGTAAAATCAAGTAAGATAACAAATATGGAGGCTATGCTTATCGTAAGTTTATATTTCGGAATCGAAATCTTTTTTTTGCTATTGATCAATATAGCAGTTGGCGCTATCGGATTTATTCCAAGTGTTTTAATAACTGCTGTTAATATACAATCATTCGGTCTTTACGGTGGTGCGATTTTAACATTTTCTGGTGAAATAATTGGCGCTTTACTCGGTTTTTATCTTTATCGTTTTGGGTTTTCCAAGATTAAGCCCAATTGGAAACGTCACCGTATCTGGCAGAAACTTCAAAAACAATCTACAAGACAAGTGTTCAGCATGGTCATTATACTCCGCCTTCTTCCATTCATGCCTTCTGGACTTGTTACAGCTGGAGCAGCGTTAACCCCAATCAGCGGAAAGTTGTTTTGGCTTGCTAGTACGATTGGCAAAATTCCGGCTGTACTTTTAGAATTAGCCGCTGTTTATGGTGTTACGCAACTAGCTCCTAAAAGCGTACAATCTGTTTTATTTTGTAGCGTGCTAATAGTTTCACTAGTTCTATGGAGAAAATCAATAAAGCAGAAAAAAACTCTTCAATCATTTGATTGAAGAGTTTTTGTTTATTAATATACTTTATCACCATTAAAAATTGAGTTTTTAACAATCACATAGTCTACATTTCGGATCGCTAGCAATTGATCTCCACCCGCATATGAAATAGCAGATTGAAGATCTTGTTCCATTTCGACAAGCGTATCTTTTAGTGACCCTTTGTACTCTACATACATTTTTTTGCCTTCAACGTTTTTCTTTTCACCTTTTTGGAACTCTGAAGCCGATCCAAAATACTCTTTTAATAACTTGCCATCTTGTTCAATCGTTTGGCCAGGAGATTCTTCGTGACCGGCAAATAATGAACCAATCATAACCATCGAAGCTCCAAAACGTACGGACTTTGCGATATCACCATGCGTACGAATACCGCCGTCTGCAATAATCGGCTTGCTTGCAGCTTTTGCACACCAACGAAGTGCTGCCAATTGCCAGCCTCCAGTACCAAATCCTGTTTTAATTTTTGTAATACAAACTTTCCCTGGTCCAATACCTACTTTTGTCGCGTCCGCTCCAGCATGTTCAAGCTCACGTACAGCTTCAGGCGTACCTACATTTCCTGCAATTAAAAAGCTATCGGGAACTAATTTCTTAATATGTTGAATCATATTGATTACAGCATTTGAATGCCCGTGAGCCACATCAATTGTAATATATTCAGGCGTAATCTTTTCATCTGCTAACTGTTGAATAAACTCGTATTCTTCTGCTTTCACACCAACGCTAATCGATGCATATAGTCCACGTTGTTGCATATCCTTCGTGAAAGCAATTCTTTTTCCCGGTTCAAATCGGTGCATAATATAAAAGTAATTATTTTTTGCTAAATAGCCCGCAAGCTTTTCATCTACTATTGTCTGCATATTAGCAGGAACAACTGGCAATTTAAAAGTACGACCACCAAATTCAATTGATGTATCACATTCTGAACGGCTATTTACTACTGCCTTTGCAGGAACTAGTTGAATATCTTCGTAATCAAATACATTTTCCATTAATAACACCCCTATAACCGAATAATATAATTAAATAGCACCTGAACGTTCGCCCATATGATAATGTACTTGATTTTAGGAATGATGTCAAAGACTTAAGTTAATATAAGTTTTTTCATCTAAAACTCATTTGGGAAGTCGTTTTTAAGTTTTTCTATTAATTGGTTTGCCACATACGGATTATAAAGCAACTCTTCTTCTACTAATCGTTTGTATCCTACTAGTTTATTTTCGGAATTAATTTGTTGGTAAACGGATATTAAATCTTCTTCATAAAAATAAAAATCACTTTTTTCTGCTCTTTTTGCTGCTTCGAGTGACAGCTGTGGATCAATAAAAAGGTATATTTCCGCTAGTAACAATAAATCTTCTGCTTGAAATTCCTCTTGACCTTGATCAATCTTTTGACTTAATAACGCTGCTGCAGCTTCGTATTTTTCTTGAGCAAGCATGATATCGACTTGTAACCAAATGGCTGCATCTATGTCGTAAATGTCTCCAGATTCCTGTATGTTTTCAGCTACTAATTTAGCCTCTTCGTAATTTTTTGACTCTAATTGCTGATAGCCAAGATCAAACATAGCTGCTACTTGTTGTTGATCTGTCAACATTTTCTCAAGAAAAATTTGCTCGTATTCCTCTATGTCCATTCCAATGAGCTTTTCTAACTTTTTGTAAAATCCACCTATCGACTGAGACTCCAGTAAATCAGGAATTATCGCTTCTCCATAGGCATCAACAATAGACTCTACTGCTAAAAAACTTTGAGCATATGGATCGTATGAGTCTGTTGCAGCGTTGTCATAATCATCTTGACTATCAAGGTCGTGAAAAGCAATGGTCTCCACATTTTCTAAGTCATACCACATGCTCGATTCCCCGGCGAAATAATCAGCAATTCCTTCTTCGAACCATGAAGGAATTCTTGTAATTGACAATACATACTGATCAGAAAAAAGATGACTTTGGTAATGAGAATATTCGTGCACAAGGATTAGCTCCCAATTTTCATCTGTTGGAACTAAGTGAATTCTTTTGTTGCTTAAATCGTAATACCCAGCAACTTCTTCCGAACCGTATCCTGATTCGAGTGATCTATAATCTTCGTGAAACTCAATCGTTAATCCGCCCTCATCATTTGTACCGAAAGTCGAATTAAACTTTTCTCGCTCTAATTGCAGCAATTCATCCATTTTATCAATCTCATTTTTGTTATTTTCAGCATAAAAATAAGTAATTCCGTTTTTCTCAGTTTTCAAAAGAGCCGCTTGAGAAGGTACATCAAATATTCGTGAAGCAAACACTCTAATTTTCTTTTCGGAACTTTGACTTTCATCTCCCGTTGTATAAACTGCAAATGAATTAATTAGGGCAATAGATGTTACCATAATGCCAAGCAAGATAGAAAATGTCATTAAGCCAGCCGCTCCTAAAACAGTATTGAGTTTTAGGAGTTCCACTTTACCCTTTACCACACCAATAATGCTGGCGATAAAAAGAGCTGTACAAATGATAAGAAATACTCCTGAAATTAACAGCCCTCCAAGCAACCCTTGGTTAAATACGAGAAAGAACGCCAGCCACGAACAGACAATTAGTAAAATAAATTGTTTAATCAAGATTCCCATTGCTGCCTCCAATAAATTTTCTATAAAAGCATATTATGTACACAAGCTTGATAAGCCTTTAAGCTTTTCTATATATTAACAGTTATCAAAATAGATAAATAGTCTTACTTTACTAATTTTAAAACTGTAAATGAATGCATAAAAAAACTGACCGCATTTGCGGTCAGTTAAATTTCTGAACTTAATACTATTTCACCTTGAGGTGAAGTATTTCCTGTATTAGGTTCAAGTGTAATTGCAATGGTATCCCAGTCGTTTGCAGTGGCATCAAGTTGATAATAACTTGCGCCTTCTCCGTTTGGATTAGGTGAAAATGCACCTGCTGGTATCACATTGCCATCTTTGATCAGCCATACCTGGTAAACTTGACTGGCTTGTAATTCAGTTAACTGGTCTGCTTGAACGACTAAATTCAAAGAGCTTTCTCCTTCGATCATTGCTGCTGTCGCAGTTCCTGTAAATGCTTCGTTCGGTTGGAGTTCGATAGATTGAATCGCAGTTTCAGTTCCCGCTTCTTTGTCTGATAGCTGGTAAAAGGCATAACCATTCCCTAATAATGACATCAACAAGACAGCGGCAATAAGCGGTTTCCAAACACTATCTTTACGTCTATTTTTATGAATTGGTATTGGAGACATAGCTGGTTTTAATGCTTTTGGCTGATCTTTCTGCTCTGCTGTCTCATCGAAAACAGTAGACAGGATGCGTGCTTTCATATCTATTGGCGGTTCTACCGGATCTACAAGATAAGGGAGCTGACCAGTTGCTTCTGCTATTTCCTGGCATTCCGTACATGTAGTTAAATGATCTTCAAACTGCTGTTTTTCTAGTTCTGTTAATGTTCCATTTAAATAGTCTACTAAGTAATCACAATCTATATTAGTCATCGTAAGCCCCCCTTTCCTGCATCCCATGCAGTGATGTTTTTAATTTCTTTAAAGCTAATCGTATTCGGCTCTTAACTGTCCCCAATGGTATATTGCACATTTCAGCAATTGTTTCATGTGTATGCCCTTTGAAATAAAACAAATCAATCATTTTTTGTTGCTCTTTTGATAAGTGCTGAACAGCCAATTGAATTTGTGTTTTTTCTTCCTGCCATTCTGCTTGTTCTGCAACTGGTTGGTCATTGCTAACCATTTGACTGGCCTCTTCAATCGGAACAGTAGGTTTTTTTCTTTTTCGTATCAAATCAATGGCGGTATTTTGCGCCATCCTGAAAAGCCATGAAGAAAACTTGCCTTTGCTTTCGTTATATACCCCTTTACCACGCCAAATCTTGATAAATACCTCTTGCAACGCCTCTTCAGCCAATCCTCGATCTTCGAGCATTTTATAAAGAAAGGAAAAAAGGATTTTTTCATAGCGGTCGTATAACTGTTCAAGTGCATCTTTATCTTGTTCATTGATACGCAAATACAAGCTTGCATCGGTACTGTTTTCCATCCCCTGTCTCCTTTTTTACTTATTTCGTATTACTACCTTACTATACTTCCCGCTACAGGAAAATCTTTTCTTCTTACTATGACGATATGAGTGGATATAAAGAAACCTCAAGTTCTGATTCTAATACTTTCTTTCTTACTAACACTACGTATAAAACGCCTATTTAGTTCACTATTCTCGAAAAATAAATCTGCTCTTCACTACTTCCACACTTTATTTCTATTCTATTATTTAAAATTTCGGCATTCGATAGTTAAGAAAAGTCCCCCGTGATAGGAGGTCACTCTTTCTATTACTAGACCTGAACGCTTTACGAGTTCAAGCGTATCCCGGTCTAGATGACAACCATCACAAAGTTTTTTCCAAACCGGTGTTAAAACTTCTTGTGCTTTTCCTATAGCTTCCCGGTCTACCTTAACGTGCTCGAACAATAATACTCTCGCCCCCGATTTACTAGTTCGCTGAATTTCCTCAAGAGCTTTTATCGGGTAAGGAATTGTACAAAAAACCAAGGTAGCAATTACAGTCTCGAAACGATTATCTTCAAACGGAAGTTCTTCTGCTATAGCTTTGTATGTAAAAATTGGCACTTGCGCATTTTTAATTCGCTTTTCGGCATGTTTACTCATTTCTGGATTCGGTTCAATCGCATCTACTCTTTTAACGTCACGGTAATAACGAAAGTTCGCTCCTGTGCCAAAACCAATCTCTAAAACATGCCCTTGCGCTTTTCGAACAAGGTTTGCCCGTATTTTTTCAAATCGTGTCTTCTCAAACGGTTTCATCGCTATATCATACAGTGCAGGAAATACTTTAGACATACTTTTACCTCCTAGTTTGTATAAAATTTTTAATCATGTCATTCCTATTACTATTACCTGCTACACAAAATTTTTCCCAAAAAACCGGCAACCTCAAAACTGAAGTTGCCGGTTTAATATCGTCTTATTTTTTTGTGTCGTTAACAAATGGACCATATTCGCTCTGTCCATGTTGAACAGATAACCATTTCAAAGTCGTAAATTCTTCTAATACCCATTCTCCATTAAAGCGACCTAAACCAGAATCTTTTTCGCCACCAAATGGCATATGCGCCTCATCATTTACTGGTTGATCGTTAACGTGAATCATACCTGTATGAATTTGATGCGCTATATTAGTGCCGCGCTCAATATTCGTTGAATGTACAGCGCCACTTAAGCCAAATGGGTAAGCATTTGCCATTTCAATTACTTCTTCATCGTTATCAAATGGAATTAATATTGCGACAGGTCCAAAAATTTCGTTTTCAGCAAGAGGCATATCGTTTGTTACACCTGTTAACACAGTAGGTTCTAAAACGTTCCCATCAGCCTTGCCTCCAAGACGTATTCTTGCACCTTGTTCGACACTTGCATCGATGTCTTTAAGGATTCGATCTACTTGATCACGGTTGATCAATGGACCGACTTGCGTACCTTCTTCAGTAGGATTGCCAAACTTTAGTTTTCCAGCGCGAGTAATAAATTGTTCTGCGAATTCTTCGTACAATTTACGATGTACAAATATACGATTGATAGACATACAAATTTGACCTTGGTGGTAGAATTTACCGAACAACGCAGAATCTACAGCCTGATCGACATTCGCATCATCCAAAACGATAAAGTTATTATTGCCACCCAGCTCTAACGCAGTTTTCTTTAATGCACCACCAGCTAGCTCTCCGATATGTTTCCCAACAGGGGTTGAACCTGTAAAAGAAATTAAACGAGGAATCGGGTGTGTAACAATGTCGTCTCCAATTTCAGAGCCACGACCCACTACTACGTTTAATAAACCTTTAGGCAATCCTGCTGCTTCAAAAATACTGGCGAATAACAATCCACCTGTCACAGGTGTGTCGGTTGCCGGTTTAATAACAACTGCATTCCCAGTTGCGATCGCAGGTGCAATCGAACGAATCGCCAAATGAAAAGGAAAGTTCCACGGACTAATGATCCCGATAACACCAATCGAATTGCGATACACACGATTTTCTTTACCAGCTTGTCGTGAAGGAAGAATTTTGCCTTCCATTCGGAAAGGGAAAGTAGTTGCTTCTTTTAGAATGTTAACCGACACTCCAAATTCAGCTGTTGCTTTAAACACCGTACTCCCTGCTTCTTTTACAAGCCAGTCGATAATAAACTCTTTGTTTTCTAGCATGACTTGCAATACATTTTCCATAACTTCCTGTTTCTTTTGAGGCAATTCTTTAGACCATGCCACTTGGGCTTTTGCAGCAGCTTTATAAGCTTTATCTAAATCAGTTTTATCAGCAGCTTGAGTGGTGACTAGTTCTTCACCCGAAAATGGATTTGTGTTTTTCATCTGACTGTCGCTAGACCCTAAAATCCATTCACCATCTATAAATATCTTCGAATAATCGGTTTTCATCTTATCGACTCCATTCTTTTATTTTACGGCTGTTGTCTAGGACGAATTAATATTTCATTAACGTCTACATGCGTTGGTTGTTCGACAGCATAAGCGATAGCGTTTGCTATGTCTTGCGCTTTCAGCATCTTCATCTGTGGACCTTCACTAAATGCAGTTAAAATATCTTCATCCGTAATTGTACTTGCAAGCTCAGTCTCAACTGCTCCTGGTGAAACGATTGTTACACGAATCTCATGTGAAGGATTAATTTCTTGACGCAAACCTTCTGAGATAGCCCGGACTGCAAATTTGGTTCCGCTATAAACAGCACTTCCTTTTGTTACTCCGTGACCTGCTACAGAAGAAACATTTAATATATGACCATGTTTTTGTCTTTCCATAACCGGTAAAGCTGCAGCGATTCCGTACAATACACCCTTAATATTAACGTCTACCATACGATCCCACTCATCGACTTTTAATTTATTCATCATCGATAACGGCATTAGTCCAGCATTGTTTACTAAAACATCAATTGTGCCTGTTTTCTTTAATCCAGCTTCAACTAATGAATTCATATCTTCTCGGGATGTGACATCAGTTACTTTATACTCTGCTGACCCTCCAGCAGTTTCGATTTCTTTTTTTAGTTCCACTAAACGTTCTTCACGTCTTGCAGCTAGCATTACATGGTAACCTCTTGCTGCTAACTCTTTAGCAGTTGCTTGGCCGATCCCGCTACTAGCTCCAGTAATAATTGCTGTTTTTGTCATGCAAGATTCACTCCATTTCATCTATTAAATAGAAGGTATTTGATACATCTTAATTGTTTACCCATAGAAAGCATCAATTTAAACAAATCAGTGAATTTATACATCTTTACTTGTTTTTCTTGTGTTATAATTTTCACAAGATGGGGGTGTTTATATGCGGAAAATTTCACCTGAAGAACGACAAATTATGCGCCGCTCTTACGCTGAGAAAATTATGGAAACTGTTCGTACCGAAGGTTTTATCTCATTGACTATTCAAGATCTGGCACATTTAATGGGCATTAGTCGGGCATCTTTATATAATTTTTTCGCATCTAAAGAAGACCTAATCCAAGAAGTAATTGAAATTTATATAGATTATTTAACACGATCTAATCAATTTATAAACAATCCTCGATACCCGTATATTCGTCGTCTCCCTGCCGTCTTTGAACAAGCCGTTTTTTCCACAGTATATGCATCTGAAATTTATTTAAATGAATTAAAGTCAGAATGCCCAGAATACTACAAGCGTCAAATACAAGTGGCTGATGAACGACTATTAATACTTCATAGATTTTATAAGAATGGAATTAGCGATGGTGACTTTAATCCACTAAATCCCTCACTAGTTATCCAACAAGATGAGGCTGCTTTGCATAAAATTTTAAATTCATCGTTTTTATTCGACAATGATTTATCGCTTGAAGATTGCATGTATAGTTATTACGAAATGATGAAACACCGGAGTTTCTCACATAATACGTTAAAACCTGGAAAAGATCCGCATATTGAAAAAGCTGTGCGAGTTATTATTAATCAACTAGGTAAAAACACGAATATTGCTTCGCGTACACTTAATTGAAGAGTTTTATACCTTTTTAACTTATAGCAACGTTTTCATTAAATTTAAGTATTATAGTTTGGATTATTTAGCATATGGGAATAGAATTAAAAAGTTAAAACTACTATAAAATAATTGTTCAATAATTCTGACAAAAATATTATAATGTAGTATAACTACTTAAAAAGGAGATGGCCAATATGAATCTAGATTCAATTAGAGGCTCGAGCATGATTGTGAAAATGGCGCGTGCATTAATGGAGGACGGTTGGTTGTTTACTCCAAATGAATTCGACGTCATTATTAAAGCGGAACATAAAGAAACAGGCGAAGCCATCTCTTTCAACTCAATTGGCAATTTAAAAAGATGGATGTACGAAAAAGCATTAAGTTATTAAGTTGTTTCTCATAAAAAACCTCGTTGCCTAATTGGCAGCGAGGTTTTTAACTCTTTTATAAAATTTTAGATTTCTTGCATAACTCTGCGTTAATGCCTTGTTTTTTTAGATTTTCAACAATTTGACTAGCTGATTGGATTTTTTGGATTGTACAACATAAGGTTCCACTCATCTTCATCATCCTCCAAAATCTTTTATAGCTTCAGTATACAAAGTAAATGTGAACAAACTATTACCAAATAAAATAAAGAAAAAGAAATTTAGAATAAATTGATACAAGATCACATCTCTGAAAAAAACAGCTTAAGCGTTTCAAAATTTCGCAAGATCATAACGTTACACGAATATCATACCGGTTATTTAACACATAAATTTAAGTTTCAGCGATTTGCATTTATAAAACTTTAATTAGCTTACTTTTTAGGAAGTTACACTATATTAAGTATCTTGTAACTAAAATAATAGCATATTTTTATTATAATATGTAATTATTATTTGAATAATCAATTTATTTTTAGATAATAAATTTAGATTGTATGTCTTCATTGCTAAAAGAGCTTTATGCTCTCAACATTCGTACAATGAAGAAAACAATCGTACCCATCATTACAATTAACAATACAGGGTCAAAAGCTACCCCCAATCCTTCTGAAGTTCCATTAGCAACATGCACGCTTTGTACTATTAAAAAGCTAAACAATAAGACAACCTCATTTTTCAACACATTTACCATCATTCTTCCATTTTTATACTGTTGCTCTTTATTTTCCTCAGTAAGATTCATATAATTATAGAGATGTGGATATTTTTCAAGTATTGACATGCCTATCCATATGATTGTTCCTATCAATGGCAAAAGAAATAGTTCTGCTTTAAAGCCTAAGCGATCGACTTTCCCCATCTCGTTATAATGAATTGGTACTTTTTCAGGCATTGTATTCCACTGGATAAATAAAAATAAGACTGTAAAAATAAAAGTCAATAATGTGATCACATCCAGAAACCTTTCTGAAAATGTGCATGTATTGTTAGTTTCCGTTTTTTTATTCACTAGTATGTTCCTCCTCTAAAATTTCTATTTGCAAAAGATGAATGGATTAGAAAACACGTAATTTCCACACTCATCCATGTCAGTAAGATATTTTACATTTTTTGAACTTCCACCCTCTTCTTCCATTTGATTTGTACTATAATAAGATGGAAGTAAAGGTGTTCGCAACACCTAAAGGAGGTTCTTCCAATGTTCAATAAAATTCTCAGTAAATTTATCATATCCTCAAAGGTACATTCCACTAAATCTTCAGTTGAAAAAGTAGATAAAGAAACAATCTTTATATTCGAGCCAAACCTTCAAGAATTAAATCAAATTATACAACTTCCTACACTTACTGGAAAAGCACCTGGATATGTTTATTTTGTGCAGGAATACATGACCGGTTCCTTTAAAATCGGCAAAACTAAACACATCGATAGACGAATGAATGTTTTTAACGTCAAACTTCCATTTGAAAACAAATTAATTTTCCTTATAAAAGCTGCTGACCATCATCAAACAGAAATCGCTTTTCATGAATATTTTTCAGGAAAACGACTTGAGGGAGAATGGTTTAACTTAACTAGAGATGATGTTTCTTGGATAAAAAATGGGCGATATACAGATAAAATCCAAAAAACCATAAGTCCACCTATAGAAGTAACAAAACAACTAACTGCTAACAAAGCAAAGTCAGAAGATAAACCGTTAACATTAAAGCAAATAGAATTTGCTAAAACTTTGTTTGTTAAACTTGAGCAAGAATACGAACTTAATGTTGCTTATGTAAACTGGACGCAAAAAGACTTGAGTCGCTTAAGTGGCTATTTCCGATTCAAAAACAAGAGTGCGTTAAATAATTTGGTTGAAAGTGGTGTATTATGTAAGAAATAAAATTCAAGATGTAGTTTATCAGCTTTTTTACAAATCTGAATGTACGCATGATTCACTTTTACTACTACCATCGTAGAGTAAGAAGCTTTTTTTCGTTATACTGATTTATAGATATCATAAATTCGATTTTAGTCTGTACAGATCGTTTTAAGGAGCTGCTTTATGGAAGATAGATCTCATAAAAACCCTTTTAAAAAACCATTTTCTGATTTAAAAGAACTCGTTGACAGCATTCAAGAGCATTTAGAACGTCCTGCTACAATTGAAGATACGAATCACCGTTTGACTGCTTATAGTTCTCATGGAACAGACGCCGATCCTGCTAGAATAGGCACCATCATATCACAACGGGTACCTGAAAATGTAATTAATCGGCTATGGAAAAAAGGCATTATTCCAAAATTAATACAATCAGAAGCCGCCGTGCGTATTCCACATATTGAAGATATCGGTCTTCGTGATCGTGTGGCAATAGCTATCCGAAGAAACAAAGAAATTTTAGGTTATATATGGGTAATTGAGGGATCCAAGAAATTAACTGATTTTCAACTAGAGCTTTTAAAAGAAGCCGCTATTGTAGCCACACCGCTAATGGCTAAGCTCCAACAAAATAGAAAGCGAAAAGAAGAAAATTATCAAGATTTTCTATGGCAACTCTTGACAGATCAATTTAAAAACCGCGAAGAAATTCATGAACAAATTAATGAACTTCAACTTAAAATTCCACCTGTTTTTAACGTTCTTGTGTTTTATTTTGAACAAGATATTTCTCAAGAAATGGAAGAACAAATTTCTTATTTAATTACGACAAGCCAGAAAATCACCAATCATTTTCTCGTAGTGATGGATAATGAATTGATTTTAATCGCCTCACCTCACCCATCGCAATCAGATGATACGGCTTTTGATGGATTTATTTCCTATTTTACTTCTGAAATCGACAACCGCTTTTCAATATTAGGGGTTAGAGGAAGTTCAGGTACAGAGTATCGCGATATTAGCAAAGCTAAAAAGAGTTACCAAGAAGCACAAAAAGTATTAGAGCTCAAAAAGAATTTTTCGGAAGAACTAATAAATGTATTTCACTACGGTAAGTTAGGCGCATTTTTATTTCTAGATCTTTTCCAACAAGCAATGCCTAATGAACACCCGGCGATCAGCAAAATAGAAGCTTATGACAAACTGCACAATTCTAATTTTCTAATGACGCTTGAAGTTTTTATTCAACAAGATAGCAATATGAATGCTGCAGCAAAGAAGTTATTCGTTCATACCAATACTTTGCATTATAGAATAAAACGTATTGCTGAAATTGGCAATGTTGATTTGACCAATACTCATGAAAAAATAGGGATTTACCTAAGTTTGAAAGCACGTAAACTAAACAATAAATAGCCTTTTGTGAAATTTCACAAAAGGAATGCCTTATATTTTTTATTCTACCCAATGTACTAGAGTAGGCTTTCCGTTATACTTATGGATATCTTCACCATTCGGATTAAGGGGGAAACATCAATGATTATTGGAATTCCAAAAGAAGTTAAAAATAACGAGAACCGTGTGGCTATTACGCCAGCCGGTGTAGATGCTTTAGTTAGAGCAGGTCATCAAGTTATCATTGAAACAGAGGCTGGACTAGGATCTAGTTTTACAGACGCTGATTATATAACTACAGGTGCTAAAATTGTCGAAACAGCTGCTGAAGCATGGGCTGCTGAAATGGTTATGAAAGTAAAAGAACCTATTTCTTCTGAATATCAATATTTCCGCCAAGATTTATTATTGTTCACGTACTTGCACCTTGCAGCTGAACCTGCATTGACACAAGCACTTGTTGATAATAAAGTAACGGCAATTGCGTATGAAACGGTTTCAGTTAATCGTACACTTCCATTACTAACACCTATGAGTGAAGTAGCTGGTAGAATGGCTTCACAAGTTGGGGCTCAGTTTCTTGAGAAAATTTATGGCGGTAAAGGTGTTCTTTTATCAGGTGTACCTGGTGTGCAGCGTGGAAAAGTTACAATTATTGGTGGTGGAGTTGCAGGAACCAACGCAGCGAAAATGGCTATCGGTCTTGGCGCACAAGTTACAATTATCGACTTGAGCCCGGAACGTCTTCGCCAACTAGATGATATTTTCGGGAATGATGTTACGACTTTGATTTCCAACCCTTTTAATATTGCTGAGGCTATTAAAGAATCTGATTTAGTTATCGGTGCAGTGCTAATTCCTGGTGCAAAAGCTCCTAAACTAGTAACGGAAGACATGGTTAAAGCAATGAGCCCTGGCTCTGTCATTGTTGATATTGCCATCGATCAAGGTGGGATATTTGAAACGACCGATCGTATAACGACTCATGACAATCCGACTTACGTTAAACACGAAGTGGTTCATTACGCTGTCGCAAACATGCCTGGAGCTGTTCCGCGTACATCAACAATTGCGTTAACAAACGTTACTGTAGGTTATGCACTTCAAATGGCTAATAAAGGTGTTCATAAAGCAGTTGCAGAAAACCCAGCTTTAATGCTTGGTGTAAACACTGCTAATGGTTATGTAACTTATGAAGCTGTCGCGAAAGATCTTGGCTTTACATTTATCACTGCTGACGAAGCTCTTTCACAGTCAACCACATCAATTTAATACAACTCTAGACAGTCCGGCTCTTAAATGCAGCTGGGCTGTTTTTTTATTGCTGGATAATACCTTATTGCTGTACACCTAATTTAGCATGATCTATATTAAGAAAAGGTGATGACATTGAAAGTAAAAGTTTATGAAAACAACGAATATTTTGTATCTGGTATGACCTTAAAAGACTTAGCTGCAACCGAATATAATAATATGGCATTGCACGCTTGTGAAAATACGGAGGCAGTTTTATCAAATCGAAAAAAATTAGCGGAATATCTAAACGTTTCACTTGATGACTTTGTTTGCACACAACAAACACATAGTGCTAACTTTAGACGTGTTACAAAACACGAGAGCGTCAAGAATTATGTGTAAATAAGTAAATCCTTTTCTTGTATGTATATCCATTAAGATTGCTTGAACATCTCAGCCAGCTCTGCACGGGCTTGATCGAATCCGATATGGCAACGGGTGGAGAATTTCTGGTTATAGATTTCAAATTGGGAAACCAAGAAGCGATCTAAGGAATCTTCGTTCGGAAATTGCTCCTTGCGTTTGCTGTATTTCTTTACGTTCTTGTTGAACGATTCGATCAGGTTCGTCGAATAGATGCTTCGCCAAATGGATTTTGGGAAACTGTAGAAGGTGAAAATATAGGGATTCGCTTCCAACGATTTCGTCACTTTGGGATAGGCCGTTTTCCATTTATCGACAAAGACTTTCAACGCTTTTTCACCCAGTTCCCGGTTCTCTGCCCGATAGACCGATTTGAAATCATCAAGAATTTCCTTGCGATTGGTGACGCGAACTTTGTGTCGGATACCACGCGACAGGTGGACGCAGCACGCCTGATATTGAGCATCGGGAAAGACCGAAAAGATGCGATCAGTGATGCCTTTCAAGCCGTCGGAGATAAACAAAAGCACCTCTTCGACACCGCGCTCTTTCAAGTCCAACAGGACTTCTTCCCAAACGAATGCGGATTCCGTAGGGGCCACTGTATAGGCCAACACTTCTTTTGAGCCGTCCTCTCGGATGCCAACAGTAATATAGACAGCTTCCTTCGAGACCGTGTCGCGCTTGAGAGAAATGTAAGTTGCATCGAGATAGACGCAAGCATAGCGCTGATCTAATGGACGAGATTTAAACGCTTCGACCTGTTCGCTCATCACTTTCGTCATATTAGAAATGGTTTGTGGCGTGTAATGATGACCGTACATCTTCTCGATCAAATCCGATATTTCGGACATCGTCACGCCTTTTTGGAACATATGAATAACGAAGGCTTCCAGCGTATCGTTTGAGCGCTTGTACGGAGCGACCGTCTGTTGGTTGAATTCGCCGTTCCGGTCCCGTGGCATCGAAAGCTCCAAATCCCCATACTCCGTATGGAGTGTCCGCGTGTAGACACCGTTGCGTGAGTTGCCGGAATTGAAACCGATGCGGTCGTATTTTTCGTAATCCAGGAAAGCTGTAAGTTCTGTTTGGAGGAGCGTATTGACCGCCGTCTCCAGGTGCTTACGGAAAACTTCGGAGATGTCTTCTTTTTTTACTAGAGCTTGCATAATATCTGTTGTAAACTGAGTCATAGGGAAGGCCTCTTTTCTGTGAATTGGTTGTGGTGACTTAATTCTACAAGAAAAGGTCTTCCTTTTTCTATTTATTCATTTACACAAGATATTTTACGCTCTCCAAAACACGATAAAGGAAATGGCGCTTATACAATAGACAATGCTTTCTTAGACACAGATGGTTTATACACTTTCGATGCTGGAGTTATGTTGTGTAGCTTTGCGGCCGATTGTGTACCTGTCATTATTCGCGATAAAAAAACGGGCTTGGTTGGTGTCATTCACTCTGGATGGCAAGGCACTGTTAAAGAAATTACATCGAAATTTCTTCATCAGATAATCGCCGTTGAGTACTGTAATCCAGCTGACTTAGAAATTCAAATTGCCGCTTCTATTAGTCAACAGCAATTTGAAGTAGATTCCGATGTTTACCTAAAGTTTGAATCTTTAGGGTATGCTAGCGAATTTATGTATTTTAATCCATCTACGAATAAATACCATATCGACAATCAAGCAACTGTAAAGAGACAATGTGAACTTTCAGGAATTCCTTCTAGTCAGATTCAAGTTGACTCTACATGTACATTTTTAAATTCTGAAGGATTTTCGTATCGTCAAGACCGAAAATGTGGCAGGCATTTAATATTCGCAATGAATAAAAAAATGTAATAGATTTTTTCTTTTTCTTTAGTTAACTGACAGCAGCAAATTTTTGACTTAATTATTGTAAAATCGACTCTTCGTATTCATTTTTGGATAATTTAAAATCATAAAAACACAAAAGAAGAATCCCATATCAATAGGATTCTCCTTTTGTTGTTTTAACCACCAATATACGACATGCCAATTTTGTTGCGATTTTTTGCGGTTAATTCGGTTCGTTCATCTGAGTAACGGTCGTCTCTGCGCTCCCAAACGGCGGAAATTTTTTCAAGTAATTCTTCATCGTTTAAGCCACTTCGTATTAGTTCGCGAATATCGAAATGCCCTGTTGCGAATAGACATGTATAAAATTTGCCGTCTGATGACAAACGTGCACGTGTACAAGAAGAACAGAAAGATTCGGATACTGACGTTATAAATCCTACTTGTCCTTCTCCTTCTCTAAATCGATAACGTTTGGCTACTTCCCCGTAATAATCTTTATCTACTGGCTCTAATTGATACACCGTTTGCAATTTTTCAAGAATTTGTTTTTTGGATACTACTTTTTTAAAACTCCAGCCGTTATCATTTCCAACATCCATAAATTCGATGAAACGTAATGTTATTCCACGTTCTTTAAAATAAGCTGTCATTGGCAAAATTTCGTGTTCATTAACGTCTTTTTGCACGACCATATTGATTTTAATTTCAAAACCAACTTGTTGGGCAAAATCAATTTGTTTTAAAATATGTGAAGGATCGATTCCTCTACCATTTAACTTCCCGAACAATTCTGGATCTAAAGCATCTAAGCTAATATTCAAACGTCGAAGTCCCGCATCAAATAATGCTTGCGCTTGATTTCCAAGCAGCAACCCATTTGTTGTTAAGCCGATGTCTTCTACCCCCTCAACTGAAAGGATTTTTTTAACTAACTCAGGCAAGCCTCTACGCATTAATGGCTCCCCACCGGTTAAGCGAATTTTTTTGACGCCCATCGCCACAAACACTTTTGTTAAGCGATGTATTTCTTCAAATGACAATAACTCCTGCTTTGGAAGAAATGCGTAATCATCCCCGAATACTTCTTTAGGCATACAGTATGAGCAGCGGAAATTACAGCGATCGGTGACCGAGATTCGCAAATCCCGTATCGGACGTTGAAAAAAGTCCTGTACTGGGTTTATCGTCATGGTGCCATCTCCTTTTTTAAACTTGCGGATAGTTTAAATTACGAAAAACAAGCGGATTTTCATGAATTGTTGATGTCTCAATCCATTGAGTTGTCACCTTATCCATGAATTTCATAACTCGTAATTGTCCGTTTTCTAGTTCTGTTTGGAGCTGTTCTTTTATCCGACTATCCCAAACGCTCAGCAACGGGATTTTTTCAGTGTCGTTTATTACAGCAGTTATATCGGCAGTTGTACTTGCTAAAGTGACAAGTTTACCAATTTCTTTAGATCCTATAAAGGGCATATCACACGGCAAGACCACGTATTTTTCTGCAGGTATCGTAGTCATACCTGACAAAATCCCAGCAAGTGGACCTTGTCCTGAAATCCAGTCAAGATCTGTGATCACTTTGTATTTAGCTGGGAAACACGGTATCAATTCTGCTCTTGAAACAATAACAACACGGTCGCATACTTCTATTAAAGCTCTATATGCGCGTTCGTAGAAAAATGTCTCTTCCATAACTGCAAAAGCCTTTGGTGAACCGAATCGACGAGATAAACCACCTGCAAGTAGTATTCCTACAGTCGAAGTCAACCTCCACTTACCGGTGGGATAAATGCAACAATATCACCTGACTCTAGAACATCTGTCGGTAAAGCATATTCTTCATTAATCGCAATACGTGCTGCACCTGATAAAAAATCCGGGTATTTTTCAGTCGCCCATTGCCATAATTCATCAACCGTTTTACCTGACATATCGACTTGTTCTTCTGAGATGCCTGTCTGTTCTTTTAGTCCTGCAAAATAGCGTAAGCTGATCATAATGATCCCCTTTCCGGTTTTTTCTTCTGGTCGCCAATCCATTCTTCTCCGTCTTCCCAAATTTCCTTTTTCCAAATGGGCACAATTTCTTTAATTCGCTCTATGGCATACTCATTTGCTTCATATGCAGATTTTCGATGCGGCGATGATACAGCAATAACTACTGCAATATCACTAATTTGTAGTTCACCAATACGGTGGGCAATAGCAACTTTCGTACCTTCCCAACGCTGTTCTATTTCCTCGCCTATTTGTGCTAATTTTTTCTCAGCCATAGGTATATACGCTTCATACGATAAATACATTGTCCGCACACCTTTTGTCCATTCACGAACATGTCCTGTAAACAAAGTTACCGCACCTGCTTCTGGTCTCAATACAAAATCTGCATATAGTTGCGGGTCAATCGCAGTTGTTACGATTTCATAAGCCTTCATGATTGTCACCATCCATCCAGTTAATAAACCAATCCCCTATTTGCTTACTGTCATTCTGCAGATTCACATAGGCTTTGTCCAGTTCTAATGCTTCTGGTGAAACAACTAATTCGATATGTTTAAGCTTTTGTAACGTGACCCAATCCTCTTCAGAATGGAGTAATACAATTTTTGCATAATGAGATTCTTTAAAACCTTCCACTAAAACCAAATCCGGATTGCTAACTGCAGAAAGTAAGATTAAATCGTCCAATGTCGCATTTTGTTTTTGCTGGTGCATTTGTATTACTCCACCACCATATGCAATTGAACAATCTGCACCTTCTTCAAATTGTCGCATGCTATCAGTTTTAGCATCAGGCATATGCAGTGCCCCTCCATGACCATGATGCTTGATTGTGGAAACTTTTTTCCCTCTACTTTTTGCAAGTTTTAGTAATTGCAAAATTAATGTCGTTTTACCGCTATTTTTATAGCCTACTATTTGCAGTACTTTCACACTTTCCACCTATCGGAACCTTCTTCTGAACCAAGCAGCAAGACATCTACAGCATCTCCTGTTTGATAGCCTCGCGAGCCGCCTGGCAATACAATTAATGCATTGCCTCGAGCTATTGAGGACACAGCATTAGATTTGTTAAACCCGGCAGGTGATGCTGTCTGTCCATCATAAATCGCCCGAACAAATCGAGTAAATGGATTGGCTTTCGTAAAGTCTTCTCCTAATACTGCAGTCGTGTGTGGCATATATATTTTTTGCGCCCCCATCATTTTTAAAAGTGCTGGACGTGTAAATAATTCGAATCCTGTAAAACAAGCAGATGGATTGCCGGATAAACCAAACAGTAGCCGATTATTTATCAATGCAATTGTCGTTACACTGCCCGGACGCATGGCGACTTTATTGAATAACACTTGTGCTCCAAGCTTTTCGTAGATAGCTGGAAGAAAATCAAAATCACCGACGGAAACACCGCCCGTTGTAATAAGACAATCATTTTCCTCAGCTGCTTTTTTTACAATCCGATAGCTTTCTTCCAAATTATCGACTGACATTCCATACATTTTACAACCCAAACCCATTCGCTTTAACTGAGCGACGATCATAGGTCCGTTGCTATTTCGTATTTTTCCTGGCACTAAATCATCTTCTACCGCTAACAATTCTGTACCAGTTGATAGAATGCCCACTATTGGTTGTTTTGCTACCCTTACTTTTGAATAACCAAAAGTCGCGAGTAATGCGATCGTTCCAGGGTTGATAAAACTTCCACTGTCAATTACCACTTCTTCTTTCCGCAGATCTTCACCTTGCAAAGATACGTTTTCGAGAGGCATGAAAGATTTTCGAATGGTTATGCCATCATCAATTTCTTTCGTTTGTTCGAACATAACTATTGCATCTGCTCCCTCTGGAAGTTGCGCTCCTGTCATAATACGGATGGCCTCAAATGCTTGCAATTTTTTTGACGATACTTCCCCTGCACCAATATGATCTATGACTTTAAAGGCGATTCGAGTATCACCCGTTGCACCTCTGGAATCTATCGAACGAATCGCATATCCATCATAAGGAGAACGATCAAAAGGTGGCACATCACTCGACGCAACGATTGGTTCTGCTAAAATACAGCCATAACTTTCTTCTAAATCTACTGTTTCAATACCAATTGGAAAAGCGTTTTCTACTACTTTTTTTACCGCTTCTACAACAGCTAGCGGAATCCGTTTTTCGACCATTCAACCCCAGCTCCTTTAAGAATTAAAGTCCTTAGCATCTATTTTACAGCTTATGTATTTTTAAATTTTAGAAAGTTTCTTATCGTACTAAACTTATACAAAGTGCTTGAGCCTGTCAAACTAGCGTTTTTGTTTAAAAGAAAAAAACCTTGAAAACTAATGCCTTCAAGGTTTTAAATCTACTCATTCATTGGATATTTTGCCTTAGTCGCTAACGACTTCAGCATTGTTTGATACTGCCATTTCTGCATTTTTAGTTCGAAGTCTGCGAATATCAAGTCGAATAATTAGTGATATTACAAGTGCTACTACAAACAGACCTGCAAAGAAAATAAGACTGCTCTCGTAACTACCCGTTTTATCCTTCATGTAAGCTGCAAACAATGGTCCTGCAAGACCAGCTGCAGCCCATGCCGTTAAAATATAGCCGTGAATTGCTCCCAGCTGTTTTGTGCCGAAAATGTCAGCAATATAAGCTGGAATCGAAGCAAATCCACCGCCGTAGCAAGTGTAAATGATCGCTAGCATGATTTGGAAAAAGATTGCATTTGTTGTAAAAGGCAACATTGCAAACAACGCAATTTGGATAACAAAAAATGCTGTATAAGTGTTTGGACGTCCGATGTAATCGGAAATTGTCGCCCAACCAAGTCGACCAAGACCATTAAAAATCCCTAAAACACCAACTAATGCTGCTGCTTGAACGGTTGTCATGCCAATGCTGTCAATTGCCATTGGTTTCGCAGCTGATAATATCGCAATTCCGCATGTGACATTAATAAATAACATAAACCATAAATAGTAAAATCGTTTTGTTTTGATAGCTTCATTTGCAGTCAACTGAGACAAATCTATTTTTCGTTCGACTTTGCCGCTGCTAACTTTTTCTTCAAAGCCAGCCGGTGACCATCCTTCTTGCGGTTTTTCAAGATATAGAGACGATAGCACCATAATAATTAAATACGCAGCACCTAATGTATAAAAAGTTTGTTCGACTCCTACAGTCGTAATAAGCTTTTCCATAATTGGGCTACTAATCGCAGCTGCAAACCCAAAGCCCATAATCGCCAGACCTGTTGCTAGGCCACGACGGTCAGGAAACCATTTTACTAAAGTTGAAACCGGAGCGATATAACCGATTCCAAGTCCGATTCCTCCGAGCGCTCCGTAAAACACGTAGAGTAAGGGTAAAGAGGAAGCGCTTACTGCAAATCCTGATCCGATAATTCCAGTACCAAAAAACATGGCTGCGACAAGTCCTGCTTTTCGCGGACCGTACTTTTCAACAAAACTACCAAAAAAGGCAGCAGATAATCCTAGAAACAGGATGGCAATACTAAAAGTCAATTGCACTTGACTCGTTGTCCAACCAAATTGCTCGATTAGGGGGTTTGTAAAATTGCTCCATGCATAAACAGATCCGATTGATATATGAATCCCCACTGCAGATAATGCAATCAGCCATCTGTTTTTTGGTTTCTTTTTCATTTTCTCTGACCTCCTGATGAAATTGTAAATAACTATATAAAATGATTTCTCTTAAAGACAAATCATCAGTTTTCATTAGCTGTGAGGTTAACTTCCCGAGAAAAAAAGCTGTAAAAATACAGCTAAACTTTTAGTAATACATGTGAATAATTTTTGAATAATAAGACGATTAGAATCATAGCACCCTTCTTTTTATTTGTCACCAGATTTTTTTCGAAGTTTTTATCGGCTATTCACCAACAATTCTTTCGGGATGAGTATAAAGGTTAAAAGAACTCCCACGAATAAAACCGATTGCCGTGATTCCTAAGTCTTCAGCTAAAGTTAATGCCAGCTCTGTTGGCGCAGATTTGGAAAGAACAATTTCACAACCGATTTTTGCCACTTTCATTAAAATTTCAGAAGATATCCGACCGCTAAAAACAATTACTTTATCGCGAACGTCAATATCATTCATTAAGCAATAGCCATATATTTTATCTAATGCATTATGTCTACCAATATCCATACGTGAAACAATTATACCGTTTGCATCACAAAGAGCCGCATTATGCACACCACCTGTTTGTTTGAACATTTCTGCTGACTCACCCATATCTTTCATCAGTTGAAAACAATTTTCTGGCGTTAATGTCACTCGAACTTCTGTCATTTTCTTCGCAATCATTGCATCATGTGCAAAAACAAATCCTTGACGACTCATGCCACAGCAGGAACTAATAAAACGCTTGTTTTGTAGTTGTTCAAAAAAGGGATATACTTTTTTGGCTGTGATAAGCACGGTGCCTGTTTTTTCATCTACACGAATATCTTGGATGTCTTTGAAGTTTGGAATGATTCGCTCAGAAACTAGAAATCCAATTGCCATCTCCTCCATTTTGTCTGGAGAACACACGATTGTGATAAATTCTTTGCCGTTAATTTTGATAGTGGCTGGTTGCTCAACAACAATGCGATCTTCTTTTTCAATGAAAGCACCTTTTTCAAAACGAATGATTTTACGTACTTTGTCTTGTTTCATCCATGCTCTCTCCTATCTGTCCTGATTGATCAATTGGTCTATCGAAAAGAAAAACGGATACAGCGATATCATCCTCTATTTTGATGTCTGAAAACAGGTGGACAAACTTTGCATTGACTAACTTCTCCATACCTTCTGGTGCAGCTGTTGCATATACACTTTGAATCATACGCGTACGTGCAGTAATAACCATTTCTTTTCCTGCTGGAGTTTTGGCGATAAATTGTTCAGATGGACTAAGGTTACCGTACAAAGTTGAAATCGCCATATCATTAATAAACACCGTGTGGATTCGCTCTGGACCTTTGCCAAAAAGGCTTTTACGTAATTTCCGAATGATGTCGTTAAATTCATGTATTTGTCTAGACACAAACATCTACTCCCCGTCGATAAGTTTTATTTATTGACTTGTTCATATTTTAGTTGTATATGACATTTTTACTGTTTATAATAATAGCATATGTTGGTACTGTCGTAAGTTATTGCGATAGCGCTTTCACTTTAACTGTATAAGCTTGGATTGGTCATTTAGCAAGTCCTGTTAAAACACTATTCCACTATGAAAACAAAACACTTACCAAGTGTGTTTTTCATAGTGGATTTTTTTATATCAAAAAGGAGGTTTTTGCATGTCGATAAAAATTAACGGCTCCCTTACTGAGTTTGAACAAGGCAAAACCATTTTACAAGTTTTGAACGAACAGAAAATTCTTCATCCTCAAATCTGTTATATGCCTGAACTAGATCCAATTGAAACTTGTGACACGTGCATCGTAGAAGTTGATGGCAAACTTGTCCGCTCTTGTTCAACTACAGCCGTTGCGGGCATGGATGTTCAACTTGCTTCACCTCGAGCAAAAGAAGCTCAAACTGAAGCGATGGACCGTATTCTTGAAAACCATCTGCTCTATTGTACCGTTTGTGACAATAACAACGGAAACTGTAAAGTTCACAACACGGTAGACTTGATGGAAATTGAACATCAAAAATATCCTTTTGAACCAAAATGTACTGTGGATGAAGTTGATTTAACAAATCCCTTTTATCGTTATGATCCAAACCAATGTATCGCGTGCGGTCAATGTGTTGAAGTTTGTCAAAACTTACAAGTGAACGAAACCTTAACGATGGATTGGGCGCGTGATCGGCCGATTGTTCTTTGGGACGGCGGAGCAAAAATCAATGATTCTTCATGTGTTAGCTGTGGTCAATGTGTAACTGCTTGT
This sequence comes from Planococcus sp. PAMC 21323, assembly GCF_000785555.1. Lineage (NCBI taxonomy): Bacteria > Bacillati > Bacillota > Bacilli > Caryophanales > Caryophanaceae > Planococcus > Planococcus sp. PAMC 21323. The sequence goes on from NZ_CP009129.1 coordinate 1,593,900, forward strand.
CCATGTAATGCGTTAATGGAAACTTCTATGCTCGGTGAAGCTGGATTTATGACCGCAATTCCTGAAAAAATTCTGACACCGATGATTGATTTAGTAAAAGATGTTGAACCAGGCTATAGCGGTATTTTGGCCATTTCGGATGCTGAAGCGAAAATGCGCGAAACGCGGACCGAAAAAACCAAAACGGTTTGCACTTTTTGTGGTGTTGGTTGTTCGTTCGAAGTGTGGACAAAAGATCGCAAAATTTTAAAAATCCAACCAGTTTCAGATGCACCTGCTAATCAGATCTCTACTTGCGTAAAAGGTAAGTTCGGTTGGGATTTTGTCAATAGCGAAGAACGCATCACTACCCCTTTGATTCGTAAAGATGGTGAATTTGTCGAAGCTAGCTGGGATGAAGCACTGGATTTAGTTGCTTCTAAATTCAAAGCGATTAAAGAACAAAACGGCAAAGATTCCATTGGTGTCATTTCTTCTTCTAAAATTACGAACGAAGACAATTATGTTATACAAAAGTTAAGTCGCCAAGTATTTGAAACCAATAACGTCGACAACTGTTCACGTTACTGCCAATCCCCTGCAACTGACGGATTGTTCCGCACGGTTGGAATGGGCGGAGATGCTGGTACGATTAAAGATATCGGTAGCGCTGGACTCGTAATCATAGTTGGGGCTAACCCTGCTGAAGGTCACCCGGTTTTAGCAACTCGCGTTAAACGTGCTCATAAATTACATGGACAAAAGTTAATCGTTGCGGACATGCGTAAAAACGAAATGGCTGAACGCTCTGATATTTTCATTACACCTAAACAAGGTACTGACCAAGTCTGGTTAATGGCTGTAACTAAATACATGATCGATCAAGGTTGGCACGATCAACAATTTGTAGAGGAAAACGTCAATTATTTCGACGAGTTTAAAGAAGTATTAGCTCAGTACACATTAGAATATGCTGAAAAACGGAGTGGTGTTTCTAAAGAAACGATTATCCGTACAGCAGAAATGATTCGTGATGCTGATGGGACGTGTATTCTTTGGGGCATGGGTGTTACACAAAATACAGGCGGTTCTGATACGTCTGCTGCGATATCCAACTTATTGTTAGCGACCGGCAATTATCGCCGTCCTGGTGCTGGGGCTTACCCGCTTCGTGGTCATAACAACGTTCAAGGTGCATGCGATATGGGCTCATTACCAGGTTGGTTACCAGGCTATCAGCACATCACTGATGAAAATGCTCGCGAAAAGTTCGAACAAGCTTATGGTGTGAAAATCGATGACAAGCCAGGAATGGATAATATCCAAATGCTACAAGCTGTAGACGAAGGCATTATGAAAGCCATGTATGTGGTTGGTGAAGATATGGCTTTAGTAGACTCTAATGCGAATCATGTTGATGAAGTTTTATCGAAACTCGACTTTTTCGTCGTACAAGACATCTTCTTTTCACGCACTGCTCAATATGCAGACGTTATTTTACCAGCAGCACCGTCACTTGAAAAAGATGGCACGTTTACTAATACAGAACGCCGTGTTCAACGTTTGTATAAAGCCTTACCAGAATTGGGTCAATCAAAAGCTGATTGGTGGATCGTTCAAGAAATAGCCAATCGTCTTGGTGCCGGTTGGAATTATAGTCACCCAAGTGAAATTTTTGCTGAAATGGCAAGCCTGTCACCCCTATTTGCAAAAGCAGATTACACAAATATGGAAGGTTGGGATAGTTTCTTATGGGGTAGCTTAGAAGGCGAAAGTACACCACTACTATATGTAGACGGCTTTAACTTCCCTGATAAAAAAGCACGTTTTGCTTTATCTGACTGGGTTGAGCCGGTAGTATTCCCACAAGAATATGATTTGCACATTAATAATGGTCGTTTATTGGAGCATTTCCATGAAGGCAATATGACCGATAAATCAAAAGGAATTCTTTCGAAATTGCCAGAGACTTTCGTCGAAGTATCACCAAAACTTGCGAAAGAACGAGGACTTGAAGACGGCTCGACAGTACGTCTCGTCTCACCTTATGGCGCATTAAAATTACCGGTCATTGTAACAGATCGGGTTAAAGACAATGAGCTTTTCTTACCGATGAACTCAACGAAAAAAGAAACAGCCATCAATTTCTTAACGGGGCCAGCTGTTGACCAACGGACAAATACACCTGCCTATAAGCAGACGAAAGTTCGCATGGAAGTATTAAAAGATCATGTAAAACGTCCGCTACCAAAATCAAATCCGCGTGATAAAAAACGTACGCCACAATCAGGCATTGAAGTCGAACGAAAATGGGCACGTGATGGCTATGTGCATTTGACAGATCAACGATAGAAAGGTGATGTCCTATGGCAAGTCCAATAACACAGATTAAGAAAAAAGAATGGACCGCTGAAGAAATCCGTCAGCAAAAGCTTTATGAATTGGAAACTTTGATCGCTGAACAAAACGAGGCACTTAATAAATTATTAGCTATTACAGGTGATTTAGATGACGCTGGTGTTTTAGACGCTGTGCTCGCGATGGTCAAAGCAAAAGAAGGCATCACTGAAGTCGTAATGGGGCAAGCTACTCGTGAACCTGTTACCAACCTCATTAATAATATGATGAGTGCTGCTGGTGCATTGACTGCTATTAATCCTGCATCTACTGAAAGATTGACTTCTAGTATGGTTATAGGATTAAAAGAAGCAGAAGCGCAAAATCATAACGGCAAAAAACTTGGTTTATTCCAAATGATTGGCGCAATTAGAGATCCCGACGTCAACCGCGCAATTAAGTTTGGGTTCAATTTCTTAAAAGGCATGGGAAAAGGATTAAATAAATAAATAGCTTTTCATAAACAGTTGCGGCTTGGCCGCAGCTGTTTTTTATTGTGTGAAAGTAAATTTGAGTTTTTCGCGGTGGATGTTTCCATCAAATATGCAGATGCGTCCCAAATGAATATTTTTGAAAGTAGATTTCTAGAGGTTTAAAAGCATTCTACTTATATAGAAGGAACTTAAATAAATATATCACTCACTTCTTCTTAAAATGGTCGATTTTGAGTTAAAAATCCCCCCTTTTTTGATTTTGCAAATAAATTTGCGCATTCCGCAAACAATGAGTTTTAACCCGCAAATAAATCAAGCTATGCTGCAAACAAACTTTTGAATTCTGCAAACAAACTACGCTTTCCCGCAAACAAACTCAATTTCATTCAAAAAATAGCTCAACACCCTATTATTTAGTCTCATTAAACTAAAATTTCTCGTTGATTCATAACCAGTCACTAACCACATACTACTCCATTAATTAAAATCTAGACTTTATCGCTCAATAACTGCTCTTATCATATTATATTCTCTTTTATCCATTTTTCATGACAAGCACACCACTCTGTTATATATTAATTAACAAGAAAACAAACTGTATTAATACAGTTTTTCAAGTAAATTTTTTAATCAGAAAGGGATGGATGACATGGTCGCAAGCAAACTTCAACAAATTGAGGAATTGAATACTAGTTGGGAAAATGACAGTCGCTGGAACGGCATTGAACGTATGTATACAGCAGAAGAGGTTGTAAAACTTCGCGGTTCTGTACGAATCGAGCATACTTTAGCAAGAAAAGGCGCAGAGCGTTTATTCCGCTCGATTCATGAAGAGGATTTTGTGAATGCGTTAGGTGCTCTGACAGGTAACCAAGCTGTTCAACAAGTAAAAGCTGGATTAAAAGCCATTTACTTGAGCGGCTGGCAAGTAGCTGCAGATGCCAACTCTGCAGGTCAAATGTATCCTGACCAAAGCTTATACCCTGTCAATTCAGTCCCTGATGTTGTTAAGAAAATTAACCAAGCGCTTCAACGTGCTGATCAAATTGATGGTGTTGAAGGAACTGAAGGTTTTGATTGGTTTGCACCAATTGTTGCAGATGCTGAAGCTGGATTTGGCGGCCCATTGAACGTCTATGAATTGATGAAAGCTATGATTGAAGCTGGCGCTGCTGGCGTTCACTTTGAAGATCAATTAGCATCTGAAAAGAAATGCGGACATTTAGGTGGCAAAGTATTGTTGCCAACTCAAAATGCTGTAAGAAATCTAGTTTCTGCTCGATTAGCAGCAGATGTACTTGGCGTACCCACTTTAATCATCGCTCGGACAGATGCTGATGCAGCTGACTTAATCACTAGCGACATTGATCCGCGTGACCATAAATTTATTACTGGTGAACGCACACCTGAAGGCTTTTACCGGACAAATCCTGGTATCGACCAAGCCATTGCGCGCGGTTTAGCTTACGCGCCTTATGCAGATCTTGTCTGGTGTGAAACGTCTCATCCAAACTTGGAAGAAGCACAACAGTTTGCAGATG